>JAALLA010000302.1 GCA_011087765.1 Pirellulaceae bacterium | reverse complement strand
CCCCCCCCCCCCCCCCCCCCCCCCCCCCCCCCCCCCCCCCTCCCCCCCTCCTCCCCCGTCCTTCAAATCTCCAAATTCAATTTTTACCCGATCCACGACACTTTCTTGAGAACCCAAATTAGAGAAAATAGTTCGATTAGCGTTACCACGCCCAACTACCTGATTCTCAATACTCAACAACTTTAAAAAACGAATTTCTCTTCGTTCTGAATTCAATTTCCAGACAGCCTCGATCAATAGTCCATGATCTTCTTGTCGTGTCACCCGAACCCCGCGAAGAACAGCATCGTCACCAAATTTTACATTTGTAAGTTCATTCGCTGATGATGCAATAATCGCATCGGTTAACTCCACGTCATATATATTGAATCGAGTTTGTTGGATACCGACGCCGCATACCAACAAAAGCACCAAGGCTCCTACCGTTTTTTGGATTGCGACTTCATTGGCTAGAGCTTTAATTAACAACTTTCCGAACGACGCTGGCGGCCTTATATCAAACCGAGCCACGATCGCTCTGCGAAACGGAACTTCAACCAGATGATAAAGCAGTGACGAGGCAGCGATGGAAAGACCAAGGCAACAGGCAATTTGCAATGGCTCAACCCAGCTCCCTTCAACTCGGTCCAGCCGCGCGATCACCAACAGTACACTCATATGGACCATATAAAATGAATAACTTATTTCGCCCAGATAAACGAGCAAGCGACGCGATAAAAACCAAGAACCCCAACCCTCACTACGGGCGAAAATAAAAATTAACATCGCGAATACCGGCGTTGCCCCGGAAAACCGATACCAGAAACTAAAGCTCGCACTTATCCCCAATGGTTGCTCATGTCGGTACAAACCCAACCAATTTGAACCGTAGAAAAATAGCAGGACGAGCAAGACAATTAATATTTCACAAACCGTATCAGAAGCTCGGGAGCGTTCGGACCGTTGAGGCCGTGATAAGAAGAAGATGCCACAGGCGATTCCCGAAGCGAATTCGAAACAGCGAATCGGCGGGAAATTTCGAATCAAAGCATCGAATTGAATTCCCCTGCTTTGCCAGGCAGGCCCGTAAATACCAATCAATAAGACCAACAGAAAAGTGAAAATCAAAACGCCCGAATACTTTAAAACAAACCGCTTCGGACGACCAATCAGAAAGAAGGGGAAGACAACATAAAAGAATGCTTCTACAGACAAACTCCAGGCCGGGCCATTCAAAAAATATCCCCATTTGTGAATGGGAACCCAAGCCTGAAGAAGAAAGACATTTGTAAATGTCTTTAAAAACACATAATCTTGTTTTAGAAATGTACGCCAACCGAAAACCGCAAAAAGGGCAATCAAGAGAGTCATGAAGTGCAGTGGCCAAATCCTGGCAACTCTGCGCAGATAAAATTCCTTGAAGGGAAAGCTGTTTGAGGTAGAAGCACTCAGACGGGGCACGTAGACGTAGGCGAGGATAAAGCCTGAGAGTACGAAAAAGAAACTTACGCCGGCAGCCCCAATCGGTGCTTTACCAAAATCATATTCTGGCCACGTCTCTGGAATATGTGCAATGAATACCGCCAGCGCGGCCAAAAACCTTAATCCCGTTAGAGATTTGAGTTGCGTCTTTTGATACGTCGGTGCTTGCATTGACGCATTCTAACGAAACTGCTGCTACCAATACAGACAATTAAGCACAGTTGCTATCCGCTACCGTGATTCATAGATTACCGCGGCGTGCCTGCTCTAATTCAAGTGATTCAAACAGAGCCTTGAAGTTCCCCTTCCCAAATGACTCACTTCCGCGCCGGCAAATGATCTCAAAAAACATCGTGGGGCGATCCTGCAGAGGTTTTGTGAAAATCTGCAACAAGTATCCCTTGTCATCTCGATCAACCAAAACGCGGAGATCTTTAACCTGCTGAATATCTTCATCGATCGTACCAACGCGATCCCATACCATTTCGTAGTAAGTTTCCGGAATATCGAGAAAATCAACTCCTCGCGAACGCAACTCGCCAACCGTGTTGACTTCGTCTTTGGTCAATAATGCGAGGTGCTGAATGCCTCCGGTGTTGTTATGCCAATCAAGATACTCTTCAATCTGACTCTTGTTTCTGCCTTCGGCTGGTTCATTAATCGGAATCTTAATTAGCTCTCGGCCTGAATCCATTACCTTCGACATCAGAGCGGTATATTCCGTCGAAATATCTTCAGCGTCAAAGTGCTTAAACAGCTTGAACCCGAGTACGTCTTCGTACCACTTAACCCACACATCCATCTCACCCATCGGAACGTTTCCGACACAATGATCGACGTAAAAAAGTCCTGTTGGATTTTCACGATTGTATTTATTGATGGCAAGTTCATCGAGAACGCGGAAATTGGGAAGAAATTGCTCACCCCTTTGCTTCACGTTTTCAATCGCATACTTTCCAGTTCTGGAAATGAACGTATGCACAAAACGGCCAAATGATTTCACACCCGATTTGACAACGGTACCCAACTCATCGGTAATCTCGATCGGTTCATAAGCAGATTCAGCACCATTCTTCAGGGCTTGCTCATAGGCTTTAGCAGAATCCTCTACCGTAAAAGCAATATCCTTAATCCCATCTCCATAAAGTTGCACTTCTTGTTGAGCAGGGTGATCGGGATGCAAACCAGTCGTCAACAAAAACCGAATATTGCCTTGCGTTAGCAAGTACGTTGCCGCTTCTCTGACATTGGTTGTCAGGTCACTTATTTGCTCGATTTCAAATCCAAATGCCTGAGCGTAAAAATACGCCGCCTGCTTTGCATTTCCAACATAGAACTGGACGTAATCAACATCTATCAATCGAAGGGGATCGTTCGAAGTTTCCGTTTCAGAAAGCGTTTCTGGAGAGCTCATAGCGAAGACTCTTGTGGTGTTTTATGGATGATAAATAACTGGAATTCGCGTTACCCAATGACAACTCTTCATTCCGCTGATGCTGTCCGGATTCTAGCAGAAACAAACAATTGTTTAAGTTCAAACCGGAATCACTTCCCGAAACCATCCCTTCAGAGCAGTCTTCGTCCACATATTGGCAGCGAAGGCGACGTTGGCAAATCCAGCCACCGCCAAACGACTGTTTTACGATCTAACCGCCGAGCGTTATCGATCCTCGACTATCTCAAAAACTAACGGACGATGATCCGAAACAACCGGTTCCTCAATCACATCAATCCCGGAAACGGACCAACCTGATTGCTTGTGCAGCAAAGCGTAGTCGATCTCCACTTCGGGACGATCTGACCGAAACGTGAAATGGTCCGGTCCTTTATCAGGAACCTCCCAATTGGCCTCAAACAACTTTAGAACCGAACTTTTGGGCTTGGAATTAAAATCACCTACGATCGCAATATCGCGGTGTTTTCCATCGAGAAAATCCAGCAACCGCCGCGCCTGCGCCAAACGCTCCTGTTCGGTGCGATAGAAATGCACATCCGCAATCTTCAATTGTTTTTTTGAATCCAATTTCACATCTACGACCAACGATGTCCGCGGCTCCGCCCCCTCAGGCAAACGCAAATTCTTGACCACTTCCAATGGGTTGCGAGATAAAACGGCCATCCCATACTGCCCACCCTGATAATCAAAGAAAGAACCGAATGCGTGATGCCGCAACCCCGTTAACGAAGCAAGCTCGCGTGCCTGATCGATCCCTCCACTGCGTTGAACTTGTTGATCCACCTCTTGCAACGCAACAAAGTCCGGGTGCAATCGACGAATCACCTCAGCCGTCCGAGTCAAATCAACCTGATTATCGTTCCCCCGGCCGTGCTTGATATTGTAGGCCAGAATACGAAATCTCCGCCTACCCATCTCGCCACCACCCATCGGAACCGGTAGGTCGAGTGGAGGCTTTCGTTCGACATTCGGAAGCCGGTGCTCGGAAGCCCCAACTTCTTTGGTTGTTTCTGAATTGGCCTCTGTTCGCAAAAAGAATCGCCCCCCATGGACCCCGGCCACAACTTCGGCAGCTGATTTCACACTGGCCCTTGTTGTCGCGACGACCGCCGGCTCCCACTTTTCCTGAACCAGAACCCAAGGTGATTCAATATCACAGCTACGCTGGTTTTGACCCTCAATGCCGCCGATGAAACTGTGAAGACCGCACAACAACCGATCGC
>JAALLA010000301.1 GCA_011087765.1 Pirellulaceae bacterium | reverse complement strand
GCGTAAACTTGGCTTACAAACACGTAAAGCCGAGTCAAAAAAACCCGCAGGGCGGGCGTCTTCATAAAGAAACCCCAATTCGTGCCTGCAAGGTCATGGTAGTTTGCCCGAAAACAAACAAGCCAACAAGAATTGGTTATCGTTACTTGGATGACGGCACGAAAGAGCGATTTGCTCGCGTGAGCGGCGCATCACTCGGTGAGATTTCACCCGCCAAGGCTTCCTACGCAAAAAAGTAGGCGACGGCCAGATTATACATAGAGTTTCAAAAAGCGTTTCTCTTCGGGACGCTTTTTTTATGCGCCCGTGTATGGATTCGATTAAAATCCAGATTACCCGTCCAGGCGAAATTCAAACAAACGCACTATCAATTTTACGTTTCGCATCCACGAATCGTGCCCAGTCATCCAGAGAACCATAGAGCAATCAGGAAAACATCATGCCGCTGACTCGCAGAAATTTTTTCCAATTATCCGCATCCACCACACTTGGTCTGGCCGCGATCAATGTTGCTCGATTCGCCAAGGGAAACAGTCAACTGAAACATACCATTTCGAAACCAAGTTCTAATTCAACTGGCGAATATCGACTTGGTCTCGCTGCCTATTCATTACGAAAACATTTTACGTTCTTTAAAGGTCGGCCACAGTCTACCAACGGACTTCAAGAGTTTGATATGTTCTCGTTTATTGACTACTGCGCATCGCAACAATGCGCTGCCGAATTGACTAGCTATTTTTTCCCTCCTGATGCCGATCAGGAATACTTCTTAAAAATCAAGCGTCATGCATTTTTATCAGGAGTGCCGCTGGTCGGAACGGCGATTGGAAATAACTTTACGGTTCCCGATAAAGCTAAATTAGAAAAAGAAATTACGCTGGCAAACCAGTGGATTGATCGCGCTTCGATCATGGGTGTCAATCACATTCGATTCTTCGCAGGCACAAAAAAACAAATTGAAGCCAATCCCAATGCACTGTCTTCTGCCATTGCCTCCTTAAAACGATGCGCAAAGCACGCTGCCCAACTTGGCATATTTATCGGCGTTGAAAACCATGGCCAGCTAACGGCGAATCAAGTCATGGAGATTGTCAACGGGGTCGATAACCCATGGCTGGGAGTCAACCTCGATACTGGGAACTTTATCTCGCCAACCCCTTATCAAGACCTTAAGAAATGTGCGCCTTCGTCCGTAAATGTTCAGTACAAAGTAAAAATGAAACAACCGTCAGGCGAAAAGACGAACGTTGATATGCAGAAAGTCAATCAATTGCTGACCGAAGCCAACTACAAAGGACATATCGTCCTTGAGTATGAGGAGGAAAATCCACTCGATAACATCCCTAAAGTACTATCTCAGATGCGAACTGTTTTTTAAGCGGATTTAGCACTGAAAAGAGCGAACCTAACAGCGCGTTAGTTTTTCGCCTGTCGAACCGATTCAGCGGGTAAGTCAATCGCTCTCACGGTAACCTCATCCAGCATGGCGGTTCCTGTGCCAGTCAGACCAAAGGTCACTTGAACGCGGCCATCCTCCGCCGCCGCCCGGTATAAAGTGAATTCCTGCCAACCGGCAGTAATCGGAATCCGCTCCATCATTTCCGAACCTCCTAGAGAATCGGTAATGGTCAATCCGTCATGAGTCCCGCGAATGACCCTGGGAACATTAACCCACCCATGAATTCGTACCAGTTGCCCCGCCTTGACCAGAGTTTCGGGGGAAGTAATCCACAGCGGGGTGGATTCAATCACACCTTGATTGGGCTGTTTCTCGGTTACTGACATTTTCAATCCATAGCGGCCATCGACCGCTGCACTCGCCGCTAATTCAACCCGAGTGCTGACCAGCTCACTCTCTTCCCGGTCGTTTTTCCAACCGTTGGCAAGCATATGCTTTAAATCTTCAAAATCACCACCTGCCAGTCCGTTAGGCTGCCAATTCCCCTGACTCAATCGCTCAGTGAGTTCCCAATGCAGAGGGATCAAACTCGAATGGACAGTAAAGGGAGTTGAAGTTTTTGATTGGAACTTCCCCAATGGCTCTATGATCATGTCGCGACGCACAAAGGCAAGCCGTTCATCCGCTCGATCAAGATACGGAACTGCCATCAGAGCATTGTTACTCGCGATAAACCGTGAAGCATTTTGAAACGAATTCACAGCTTCATTAAGGGCGGTGCTGCCGGCAGACGAACTGCGCCCCATTCGTCCCATCTGTTTATCAATCAATTGCATAATCGCCAGCCATTGACGGGTCAATTCGACATGCATTTGAAGGATCGATTGCTTTCCAACGCGCTCGTAACTGCTATTTAACTTTTTTATCACTAACGGATCTTGTGTCAAAACAATTGCCATCATCGAAGGGCAGTTATTAATCCGGATGAGCGCTCCCGAGATATCCCGTGTTTTGGATAACGGTTGCAGCCCAGTATCGCCAATCAAATACGCCAACTCAGTTGCATTGGCAGTCGAGTCTTTAATCGCCATCGGCTGCACAGGCAAATCACCGGCCAAATATTGCTCGTGGTGAGTCGGACGCTCAACCAACAACAAACGTGAACGATTTGTTTTAATGACGGCAATTTCAAGCTCGTCATTTGCGTTGGCCAACGACCCCGTCAGAGCTCCTCCGACTGCCCATGGTTCAATTTGATCAACATGAGCCAACGCCCACTGAATCGTCTGAGATCGCAATCGTGTCCCCGGGCTCGGATCGTCCAGACGCGAACGAGAACCGAATCTCAGGCCACGGGCACCCGCAGAAATAGCTTCATATACTAAAAACTTTACCTGCTGTGGCTCGATCGGTAACGGAGGAGTTTTTCTGGCCAGGGTTGCTATTTGGGCAAGCAACGATTCAGGAAACTCAGTCTGAATATTCGCCCAAACTGGCTTGGTTTCGCCAACCAATAGCCGGCGCGCTGCAATCCAATCCCCATACTGACTTGCGATGAAACTGGTGCCAATCGGACTCAGCCCCATCGAAACCACATCTACAGTTTGCGACAAACGGGACCAATCTGAGCTGATCTCTGCCAAAATTGGCCGACCGTCTCGACGGTCGGACGCGCGAATTTCGCGGACCTTACGGTTGAGACTCGAAAGATCAGCGGCAGTTAAATTTTCACCCACCTGCCAAACCAGCACACGGTCAAATTTCAGACTGATCGGCTGCACACCCACCGAGGAAGGAGGAGGGCAGATCAACCACAGATCAAGGGACTGAGCGAGTTGAAGCTGAGCTTCAGTTGCGGTCGACGTTAACTCGATCGTATTGAATCCAAGTGCTTTTAAAAAGTCAAACGACTCTCCGTTATGTTGGATTATCTTAGGAAAGAACGGCTTTTTTTTGACTAATAAAACAGATCCCTCTCGCGTCACGAGCGATTTGTGTTTTTCGTCGGACACCTCAAAACTTGCCGCCTGGAAATTAGCGTCCTGAACCACCACCGAATCATTCCCAGCAACTCCCGCTGCAATCGCGTCAGCTGCCACAATTCCATTCAGCTTGAGGTCGTCAATCTGAACGGCTGTTTTACCGGGTCCCGAATACAAGTTGATCACTAATTTATCAACATAAGCGTCCCGCTGATCCACACTCGATCCGTACTTGCGCCGCAAAAGCCAAACACGCTCAGTTAATTGACGCTGCAAATCGAAGGATTTCTTTTCAAACGAAAGGGTTTCCCAACGCCCTCTGCCTTCATACCTTGGCCCCGCCAACATGGTCGTTAACGGTCCGTCACCCGATGGGGAAGGGGAGTGAGGAAGGACGACTCGCGCCATTAATTGAACTCCAGGCCGCGTCGCCTTAATTCGCACCGATGGATTGAGTTCGGAGATCACAAACGCAGGAGAGACCTTGTGCGACAAATAAACCTTGGTTCCCGGGCCGTTGGTAAAATGAACACGCTCGCAGCCATTATTGGCATCAGGATCACGAAACCGTTTTTGAACCCAACTTGCTTGAGTAATCGAGCAATCTGTCTCGTGCCGCTGCCACGACGTCCGCCCCGATTCAAATTCCTCATGGAATTGCCCTCGGACTGCGCCTGCAGGAACCAACGCCACAAGAATAAATACAATCAAATTGGTAAGTCGAGATTTCATGCTTAGTGTCGCAAAAAAACAACATACTCGGATTGGCGATTCACAAAGCCAACGATCACGA
>JAALLA010000300.1 GCA_011087765.1 Pirellulaceae bacterium | reverse complement strand
GTTTTTGAACTGACATGGTGCTCAATGCCCTCGCTATCAATTTCGGCAGTCTGAGCATCGACACCAATGGCGACCAAAAAATCGAGGACAATCTCATGGCGTTGCTTGGCGTACTTTGCCATTTTCGCACCTTGCTTGGTAAGTGAAATGGGGCGATAAGGACGCGTCACCAGCAAATCCTCCCCCTGAAGTCGCTTGACAATTCGTGAAACCGTCACGTGACTGACGTCAAAATACTTGGCCAAGTCCAGGACTCGACATTCACCAGAGGCATCGATTATCTCGGCAACCGCTTCCACGTAGTCTTCCGCCGTTTCATTGGCATGGTGCTTTCTCGTCCGACTGAAGCGAACCGAATTTGGTTTTTTATCTTCTTGCATGCATGGCTCTTTGAGGATTTTATTTGATTATACCGCTTGCAGCATCCGTAGCCATTGCTACAATTCAACACAAGCCGTAGCACTGGCTACGGACCTCTCCTCTTCTGAAACAAGTTATTACTGTGAAAAAACACCAACAATTTCGAGGGTTCACGCTTGTTGAACTCCTGGTTGTGATCGCCATTATTGGCATATTGATCGGGATGCTACTTCCCGCTGTTCAACAAGTCCGGGAGGCAGCGCGCCGAACTTCGTGCGCTAACAATTTGCGACAACTTGGTCTGGCAATGCAAAACTACGAAGGAGCTTTCGGGTATTTCCCTCCTGGTTTTTCTTCGACACCGACTAACAATGGCATCGTTCCATCCGGTGAATTTATTGCTCCATCTACCTGGAACGCCTCACCGGGCTGGGGTTGGGGCGCTTATCTACTACCATTCGTAGAAGCTGGCAACATCCAAGATCGACTCAATTTCCGGTCAGCACTTTGGGCTGCTGACCAGCGAGAGATCATCCAAACACAAATCCCAGTGTTTCTCTGCCCATCGGCATCGGGAGATAACGAACCGTTTACCGTCGTCGACGAAGGCGAGAATCCTTATTCTCCGGATGGAGTTACGCCAATCCTATTAGGACGCTCGCATTATGTGGCCAGCCATGGCCAAGAATCGGCGTGGGGGCCAGAGGCTGGCTCTGACTTGACGGGCACCGTATTTACTGACATTTACACCTTCGACACCACGACGATTGGCATCTATGGAGATGTCTCGCGAGTCGCGGATGGTCCGTTTTATCGAAACTCAAAAACGAAAATGTCAGCCATCCGCGACGGTACGACGCACACCATTTTTCTGGGGGAACATTCCTCGCGGCTAAGTGATAAAACCTGGGTCGGGGTTGTTCCAGGAGCAACCGTGCATCCCCGATTTTCCTCGCCCGAGAACGGTCCGGACGGAGCAGCTACGTTGGTGCTTTTCCATGTGGGGCCCTCAGGTGTCGAACTCGATATCACTGGATTTCCCATCATCTATCCCGTCATCTTTCCAACCTATCATATTGACCAAATGTGTGCAGAGCATCCCGGCGGGGGAAACGTTGGCATGGGCGATGGCTCAGTCCAATTCATTGCAGAAACCGTCGATTTAATTACCTGGGCTGAACTCAGCAGTATCGGGGAAGGGGAGGTCGTCGGAGAATGGAAGTAAAACACAGACGCAATTTTTCGGTTGTCATATTCTCCGTCTTACTCCTCGTCTTAGTAGCAGGTTACCTGTCGGTGACTCGTGGTTACGGTGAAGTCAGCCCGGAGACCTATCAGTTTTCCAAAGCACTCTATAGTGCGTGTTTGAAAAAAAGCGATGAGCATCTAGCCAAAGTCGAAGAATTGCTCGATGAATCTGATGATTTATCGCTTCCATCGAATGAGCGAATCTGGATCGATAAGATTATCAAACTCGCCCGCAGCGGCGATTGGAAATCCGCTGCAAAAAAAGCGAAACGAATGATGGAAGATCAAGTGAAATACTGATTTCTGAGATTCTTTGAATTAAAATGCCCAGATAAAACGGACCATTGCGAAATCGCCAACTCCGCAAAGGCTGGTAACTGTTGCCCAATTTGAGTTTTAGTAAAATCGCTGAAAACCAAAAAATTTCAAGAACCTTTTGTTTTTTTAAAAAATCGTGTCCAATTCCGGCTCTCAAACAACGGAGTACGGACATGGATAGGGAACAACATGAACAATTCACTCGGCTTTTAATCCAACATGAACCTGAGTTGATGCGGTGCATCCTGATTGCCGTCCCGAATCGATCGGACGCTCGGGATATCTTGCAGGAATGTTCGGTTTCGCTTTGGAATAAGTTTGGGAATTTTGATTTAGAGCGAGCCTTTGTTCCCTGGGCTTTAGGCTTTGCAAGAATCGAAATTCGTCGCTTCCTGAGGAAGTCTGCCCATCGTAATCAATTAACCGAGCGGGCGGCAGAATTGCTATTAGAAGATCACAAGATGGCGACCCCTGAACTCGATCATCGAAAAAATCACCTACAGGATTGTATTGACCTGCTTTCTCAAAGACAGAAAGAGATGGTCGATGGGTACTACCGAATGGAGTATTCCGTAAGCGATCTGTCGCAAAGATCTAGCCAAACCGTCGATGCCATCTACAAATCTCTTCAACGAATTCGTCGCTCACTTCATGATTGTGTTGAATCTAGGATTCGGGGAGCCGAAGGATGAAACGAAACAACAGCGAAAAGTGGGATACCCTGATCCAACGGCATTTGGATGGAATAGCCAGCGATGAAGAAGTCAAAGAGTTGTCGGAAGAGCTTGAGTCTTCTTCGGAAACCCGGAAATTTTATTTGAAGCTACAGCAGATCCACACGATTCTCCTAAGTGGTGAATTTGATAAGCCATCGACCAATGATTCCGAAATTCGCATCCTCGAACTAATCTCAAATCTTGAGCGATCCAATCACATTCTCGGAAAGCGACGATTCCTCTTTACGCTTGGCTCCATTGCAGCGACCATTTTAGTGTTACTGGGCAGCTGGTCACTCTGGCTTGGTCGGGCCGAAATGATTGTGGAAATCACATCCATCCAAGGCGACATTCAATGGACGGGGGATGGCGGAAACGTCATGGAAAAGCTGGAGGAAGGGCAAGCTTTAACCGGCGGCACGATTGAAACAAAATCTATCAACTCAGCTATCGAACTACGTTTTCGAGACGGAACAACCGTTTCGACATCAGGTGGTTCGGTGTTAACGATTGCCGATGATGGTCAAAAGAAACTTTACCTTCGCTCAGGAATTCTCTCGGCCGATGTGAAGGAACAACCGTTCAAACGTCCCATGGTTGTCGTCACGCCGACAGCTCGTCTTGAAATCCTAGGGACTCGGTTTGACGTGATGGCCAATCCCGAACGATCCAAAGTCTCCGTCCGGCATGGCCTGGTTCGCGCGGTCCGTTCGTCCGATGGCAAGTCCGTAGACGTTGCGGAGGGCCATTCAGCAATCGCATCTTCGGATGTGCAACATGAGTTTTTGTCGAGACGATCTGATCAGGCAGTCCATGGCTGGAAAGCAAATCTAGAGCAAGAGCGAAAACAGGGTGAGGGCGAATTTGTATCAGCAATGGTCGCATTGAGAATGGAGATTCGCGATGCGTTGGGAGCCGGGAAAGTGACTCGCGAACAGATTCGAGATGTCTACGCGGCTCGACTGGCGGAGGCTGCAAATACCGATGGCGTCTTAAAGGCCCAACCAAAACAGATACGTCGAAGCAAATTTGGCAATGTCATCCAAATTGCCACGTTGTACCTTAATCGGAATAAACCGAATCCAATTGTCTTAAACGAAAAGAGCGCATTTCGAGTCCAGGGAAAAGTAGCTGTAGCAACGGAAATCCACGTTGGTTTTGGTGCCTTTGGAACGACCCGCGCAAGTGCAGGACGGTTTCTCGCGTCGCGAAATGTCGCTGGAGAATTTGAGTTGGAAATTCCCGTCGATCAATTTCAACCGTTTCGTGGTAGTAATGCAGAAGATTCAGCAATTGGAATGGAGGTTTTTACTTGGTTTTGTCTGACCTCCGATGTAAATGCTGAACTTGAAATTTCAGCTGTAGAATTAAAGCCAGCTTCCAACTAGATCAAACCTGAGTCCATCAATAACGTTTAATTGGAGAACCTGAATCAGATGATAACCAATCAGCACACACGAAGTGTTTTTCGGCCGGGTGTCGCACTAATCGTGGTGGGGGTGGCCGGGGGCGGGTCGCGGGGGCGGGGCGTGGGCGCGGGGGGGG
>JAALLA010000299.1 GCA_011087765.1 Pirellulaceae bacterium | reverse complement strand
TGATGCGTGCCCTCAAGGACAAGAGTTCAACCCGAATCCTGAGTCGTCCACAAATCACTACTGTGGAAAATAATCAGGGACGAGCTTCGATCGGTGCGTCTGTGGCACGAATCGCTGGTACGACAGTTACCAACGGCTTGTCGCAGCAAAATATTGAATTTGTCGACGTCGGTGTAATTCTTGAAGTGACTCCGCGAGTGAGTCCAGACGGAATGATCGTGATGGCCGTAAATGCAACGAAATCATCGGTCGGACCAGATTCCGACGGGATCGTGATTGGATACAGTGATGGTGGCGTTAACTCGACACCGCTGCCGATTATCTCTCCCAATATCGAAGAGACGATTGCCCAGACAACCCTCATGGCACGTTCTGGCCAGACCGTTGTGTTCTCAGGTTTGATCACTGAAGAAAAGCAGCACGTTAAACGCGGAGCACCAATTCTGTCTGACTTGCCATGGATCGGTCCACTCTTCAGTTTTGAATCGGATGTCGCAAAGCGAACCGAATTGTTGATCATTATGACGCCGTACCTGATTACTGACGATCAAGAGTTGACTGCTCAGAACAACGACGAGATGGATCGAATGCACTGGTGTCTGTGTGATGTGGCCGAAGTCTACGGCAATACAGATTACAAGGGCATGGAGGGAACGGAACCGGGGGTCGAGACGATTTACCCAGATGCCGATCCTTCTGGAATGCAGGGTGCCCCGCTGTACAAGGTCATTAACGGGAATGAAGCGGACGCCGCCAACCGGCTGGCTCCAACGACTAATCGGTAACGATTTGGCTGTTGTTGCTCAGGTGAGTCGGCAGAGTTTTGCAAGGTTGCGAACAAGAGACAACGTTATTGAGTTCAGGAGTTTTGATGATTACGAAAGTGCTTTCTTCTGTTTGTCTCTGTTCTCTCATTTTTACCCTGGGATGCAGTGGAATCAAAAACTCCATGCGATCCAGTGAAAAGAACTCTCTCTGGAATCCAATTCAGAAGATTTCAGAGGGCTCAAAAGAAAAGAAAAGTAAGTCCGAAATCGATTTGACTCCAGTGACGATGACCGCCATTTGGACGGACTCGGTTTATGAAAAAGCGGGTGAGCCATCGGTCAAGGGTTTTGGCGGCCGGATCTTTTTCTATAACGCAAATGAAAAGTTGGTAAAAGCAGATGGTGAACTGATAATCTACGGATTTGATGATTCATCGAAAGACTCAACTGACGGAACTGCGGATAAAAAATTTGTTTACCCACAGGAAAAATTTCAGACTCACTACAGTGAGAATAAATTGGGTGCGTCTTACAGCGTGTGGGCACCCTGGGAGCCGATCGGCGGATATCGTAAAGCGATTACACTTATTCCAATGTTTCGCACGACCGATGGCGATCTGATTAAATGTACGCAGACAATCGCTGTATTGCCCGGGAAAGTGCACCCAGACACGGAAGTCGCGGATCAACAAAACGACCGACCCTATCAAGTATTAGGGTCAAGTTCTGCGGTCGTCCGGCGAGCGGGTTACCATTCGGGAATGCCGATTGCAGGTGACGCTCCAGACGTTTCTCAGGTTGGTTTCCAAGGGAAATCGGCGAAAAGCGGTGGAATTAAGACGTCTACCATCTCAATGACTCCTTCGATGTCACGACGAATGGCGTTGGCGAATCAAAGTCGGGTGATCGAAAAGCAGGATGCAGATGAACTCGATTCACCAGAATCAGGCGATAAGGCTGGTGTGGTAAATGAATCTGGTGGTTTCGTTACAAAGGCTCTTCCCAGTTTGCCAAGCCACGAGATTGAATCGGCGAAGGATAGTAGCGTGGCACCGCGGACTGCTCGACCTTTCGGAATGCCCGGGGCATTCTAGTTGATCTGCGTGCAAATCCATGCTTGTTAACTGATTTCGCAATGTTACACGTTAGGTGGCCTTATGTCTCTTTCCAGTAGTCTAACACGTGCCGCAGTTGTGGTGAACCGTTTATCGACCGACTATGCCGCTAGAGTTCTATCGCGGTTGGAGCCGGAAGACATAAAGTCAGTTTTGGCTGCGATTTCTCAATTAAAGAAGTCAACTCCGCTGGAGGTTAGGGATTCTATCGAGCGATTTGCGACGGAAACTGGAATCGAGATAAATCGTCGAATCCATGCGGGTAGTAGTGATTCGCCCAACGTAAGATCTCAAGAGTCCGACGTCCTGAGCTATCGTTCAGTAAGCACCACTTGTGAGTCAGATTTGCCTTTTTCATTTTTGAAGGCGGTAGACCACGAGACTAAACTTCAATTGCTGCAGGATGAGCATCCGAGGAATATTGCGCTGGTACTTTCTTGCGTTGAACCGGATGCAGCGTCCAATCTCATTTCATCATTAGACCCTGTACTCCGGGTTTCGGTCTTAAAACGAATTTGTGAACTTGAGGAGCTTGATCCGGAAGAGATTGCGTATCTCGGTTTTGAATTAAAATCACGGCTCGATAAGTTGACGGGATTGGAGCAGGAATCTGCTTTGGGAATCGATGTGGCGTCTCGAGTTCTGAGCGGTGTGGACGAAACAGTTCAATACTCGCTCTTAGCTGAAATCGACCAAGCCGATCCGGATATGGCACGTTTTCTGAAGAGCTCGGTGGTTGTGTTTGAGGATTTGGAGCGTCTGGATTCGGACGGTTTGAAACTGGTTCTTTCGAAGCTGGATACTTCGGTTTTGGCGCCGGCATTAAAACATGCCAGTTCGTCACTGCAAATACGAGTGTTCGATGTATTGGCCGAGAAACCAACTGAATTACTAGCTCTTGAAATGGACGAGATGGCGCCCGTTGATCAAAGTAGTCAGCAGTCTGCACGAAAAGCCGTGATAAAAGCCATGCTTGATTTATCGTTGGCCGGACGCATTGAATTTCCAAAGCAACTCGCGGGTTAGCCGAAGTATCTTCAGAAACCGAGGTGAAGTTTAGGTTTCGGCAACGTTGCCAATTAAGTCGCCGGCGAGATTGATTGCGTTCATCGGGATGGAATGCGGTCCATGAAACTCAATATATTGAACTTGATGATGGTTCGATTGGAGCATTTCTTTTAAGTCCCGCGCTCCATCGATCGGCAGGATAGGATCGACGATACCGTGAGACTGACAGATCTTTAAAGGAGACTGTCGCGCGGCTTGAGTGGTCCACAACTCAGAATTGATGAGCGTACCCGACCAGATAATGAGTCCGCCGAACGCTTCTGGATAATGGAGTGCGACATCGGTGGCGAGCATCGATCCTTGAGAAAAACCACCGACCACGAGCTTGGACGCAGGCAGTGAATACTCATGCCGACAGTGGTCAATTACGTAGGTCAAGTCAATTCTTCTCTGAGGGAGCAGGTTGGGAGACTCGCCCTGCATTTCTCGCGTCTCGCCGCTCATCATCAGGTTTTGGATTTTCTCAATGTCGATCATCCACCAAGCTCGTGAATCGAACAACGGATCTAGCTCAATTGGGGCGGCGGGAAAAATGTAAACTGCATTCTGTTGAGCTTTGCCAGTTTTCATTATCGCATCGGCAAGATTAACCAAGTCGGTGCCGGGGGCTCCAAAACCATGACATAAGATTACCGCGGCGCTGGGAGTTTGGCAGGTTTCGTGCTTGACGAGAATGCAATTCAATTCGCCGATTTTGAATTCCGTTTTTTGAATCATATTGCGTTATTTAGTATTCGAAACTGTGGCAGTTGGAAATGTTTAAGTGAGCTGGTAACCACTGGACGGGATTTAATGAGAGTGATTTTTAAACCCACCGTTCACCGGGAGAATCTGGCCGGAGACAAAACTTGCCGCCGGAGAGCAGAGGAATAGGGCGACTCGAGCAATGTCATCGGGTGTGCCCCAGCGTTCCATCAAAGAATCCTGTGTGGCTCGGTTAGACCAATAATCGGAAGCTTGCGCTCCCCATTCGGTTTTAATCCATCCCGGAGCAATGCAATTGACTCTAACGTCGGGTGAAAGGGATTGAGCAAGGCTCTTCGTCATCGCCATGATTGCGCCTTTGGTGGTCGCGAATAGCTCACCGCTATCGCCTTCCATCCCCTGTGCGGCCTGATCCCAGCCCATATTTAAAATAACGCTCTGCCCTGCCCCGTTTGAGTTTTCCTGCATCTTTTTGCCAGCTCGTCTGGAAAGCATCAAAGTCGAATTTACATCGACTTGCCATAACAGTCTGAGTTTTTCT
>JAALLA010000048.1:15177-24415 GCA_011087765.1 Pirellulaceae bacterium | reverse complement strand
GGAGTATCGGTCAATGCTGGAGCAATGCAATTGACGCGAATTTTTGGAGCCCACTCTGCTGCAAGAGAACGAGTCAACCCCTCAACCGCCCCCTTAGCCGCTGCAACCGACGCATGCATGGACAAACCCTGAGCAACCGCAACCGTGCTAAACATAACCACACTCGCTCTCTTGTCCATCGCCCCTTTCTTAAGGGAGGGCAGACAGCCCTGTAAAAATTTAACCGCGCCGACAAGATTCACCTCAAAGTCTGTGATGAAATCAGCTGGCTTCAGTGCTCGAAACGACCTCAAATTGATCGTCCCTGGACAATAAACAACTCCGTTCACAACCTCTGGGACGTTTGAGAAATCTAGATCTGCTCCCGTAAAGTCCATATCGTGTCGAAATACTTTGTCATGGTCAGCCAGTTCTCCCTGCGACCGGGAAAAGACGTCGATGCGATCCGCAGTCGGTATTAGCTGATTGACTATCTCAAGGCCAATTCCCTTACTGCCACCCGCGATTACAAAATTCCCACCCATCGTCTTTTGCCTCGTTATTCAAAAAAAGCCCGATTTGCCGCGATTGCCGTCAAACGCGACGCCCCATCCTGCCGATTTCCGCCGGTGTTCGTAAAGCAAAGAGGTCGGCGTATTTTTTGCGAACCTCAAATCCCAGAATTTATTCGCGTGATTTTCGACGTTTACAAACGGTTCTGCCCTTGTTGACCGTATTAACAGCGTTCAGCGTAACGAACAACTTTTAGCAATTCATAACCACCTCGATCCATTATGCTTCCTCTTCAAAGCCATCTATCCGAGCGTTGCCGTTGGATCGATTCCGAAATCGATTTTAGCACCCTGAAAGCAGGTGGGTTCATCCTGTACTGGATGCGTTATGCACTTCGCGCTGACGAAAACCCGGCACTCGACGTCGCGATCCAACTCGCAAGCCTTCACGATTGCCAGTTACTGGTTTATCAGGAATTAAACTGTCGAGATGAGTTTTCCTCTGACCGCCATTACACGTTCGCTCTAGAAGGCGCTGCCGACGTTCAAGAACAACTGACGAAAAAAGGAATTAGCTATGCTTTCCATCTCACTCATAATAAAGACGAATCTTCTCCACTGATGTCGCTTGCTTGCGACGCTGAACTCGTCGTTACCGAAGAGATGCCAACGACCTTCGCCCGGAAAGAGCTGGATTTAATCAACGCATCTGTCGAGACCTTGTTTCTGTCGGTTGACGCCTCCTGCGTTCTCCCCATGCGACTTTCAAAAGACGCATTCACACGTGCTTTCGAGTATCGCAACGCAACCAAAGACCAGTACAGCAATCGGATTTCACTGCCGTGGCCAATAACACCACTACTACCTCACTCATTTCCAGTTGATGCGTTACCGTTCCTACCGATTGATTTCAACTCAACCAACATTTCAGATCTCATCGCAAGTTGCGAGATTGACCACTCCGTTTCGCCCGTCGCCGATACCTTAGGGGGGACAACCGCAGGCTATCAGCGCTGGGAGGTTTTTAAATCAAAACAGCTCAGTCAGTATGCGAACCGTCGGAACGATCCTCTCCTCAGTGGGGTCAGCCGAATGTCAGCTTACATTCATTACGGCATGGTGTCGCCATTGCGTTTGGCAAGGGAAGCCGCAGAGCTTGGCAACTCAGGGGCTGAAAAATATTTAGATGAACTGTTGTTTTGGCGAGAACTCGCTTTTGTTTTTTGCTTCCATAAAAAACAGCATGACTGTTGGAATGCCATTCCGAATTGGGCAAAAAAAACTCTTGAATCCCATGAAGAGGATATCCGCCCAGTCCTCTACTCTTGGGAAACTCTAGCAAGAGCCCAAACGAATGATGAATTCTGGAACGCCGCGCAGCTAACGCTCCTAAGGCATGGTGAACTCCACAATAACCTCCGAATGACGTGGGGTAAGGCGATCATTAACTGGACTAAAAATCCTCAAGATGCATTGGGTTTGGTTTTTGACTTGAATCATCGATATGCACTCGACGGTCGCGATCCTTCGTCCGTTGGTGGCATCCTCTGGTGTTTCGGGCAATTTGACCGCCCGTTCAAACCGGCTCGTCCAATTCTGGGAACTGTCAGAGAGCGATGCACTGAAACACACGCAGACCGCCTCCCAGTTTCAGATTATCGCGAGCAATTCGTCCGTCCAAGAATAAGACACCGGCCACGGATCGCCATCATCGGCGCTGGTATCTCTGGCCTCTTCGCTGCAAGAACGATCGCCGACCAGGGGCTGGACGTTGTTGTTTTTGAGAAAAGTCGTGGCGTAGGCGGTCGAATGGCCACGCGCCGCACTCCGTCTCAGCAAAGATTCGATCACGGTGCACAGTATTTCACGGCAAGAGACGAACGCTTCCTCAGGTATGTTCGCTCTTGGCAAGCGCAGGGAGTGGTGGCGAATTGGCCTGACCCTAACCAAGGCTCCAGCGAGCAAATTGCGGTAATTAAGAATGGGAAAATTGAGTCCTATTCAGTCTCTGAACTACGGTTTGTCGGCACTCCCGGAATGAACGCAATCGGCAAACATCTTGCTGATGGACTCAACGTCCAACTCAGAACAGAAGTTGAGTCTATTACTCCAACGCAGAACCAGTTGGCCCTAAAAGATTCCTCGCAAAATCTGATTGGAAATTTCGACCGCCTGATCATTTCTGCCCCCGCCGCTCAAACAGCAGAATTGCTTTCTCAGTTTCCTACCCTCGCAAAGCCGATTTCAGAGATCAGGATGAACCCTTGTTGGGCCGTGATGGCCGAGCTCCCCCAACCGCTAGACACAGCTTGGGTAGCAGCGTTCGTTCATGGCTCGCCAATTTCATGGGTCGCACGCAACCAAACCAAACCCGGGCGGCAGTCATCTCGTGAGCAATTGGTCCTTCACGCCAACCCTCAATGGAGCACCGACCATTGGAACGAGGATCCTGAAAAGGTATCGGCGATGCTACTCGATGAGCTTTGGCGAGCAACTTCGGTAACCCCGCAATTCCCTACGACGTCAATCGCTCACAGATGGAAGTACGCTATCCCTGTCAACGCAACTAAAATTGAAAGCTACTTTGATGCCCAGTCTGGCATTGCTGCTTGCGGTGATTGGGCAAACGGCTCACGAGTCGAAGGAGCGTTCCTAAGTGGAATGTCTGCAGCGGGGCGAATTTTAGGGTCAATAACTTCGATGACACGCAACGGATTGGCAAAAAGTGAGAGGCTCTCGCCAACCTTCTAAGTTGTTTTTACAACCTAATTGCGGTCTTCCGATAGCAACGAAACCATTTTTATTATGCTAATTCCCCGTTTACCCTGAGATATTTGAAAAATGCCGGAAGGACATACAATTCACCGACTCGCAAAAGACCATCAAAAGTGGTTTGCTGGCCAGAAAATGGGAGCACTCTCCCCTCAAGGAAGGTTTTCTGATGAAGCTAATCAAATTTCGGGACTAAAATTACTCTCCACATCCGCCCATGGAAAACATTTGTTTTACCATTGGGAAGGTGGACAGACGATGCACATTCATCTCGGCTTGTATGGCAAGTTTCGGGTTCATAAAAACCCGGCTCCCGATCCTCGCGGTGCTGTTCGTGTCCGCATGATCGGAAACGAACGGACGTTCGATCTTAATGGACCAAACTGCTGTGAACTGTTGACGCCCAACGGTTTAGAAACTTTGTTAAACCGACTAGGACAAGACCCGCTTCGCAAGGATGCCTCTCCCGAAATTGTGTGGGACAGATTCTCTCGGTCTCGCTCCTCCATTGGCACTCTGCTGCTGAACCAATCTGTGATTGCCGGAGTTGGAAATGTGTACCGTGCCGAGATCTTGTTTCTTCTGGGGATTCATCCGGAAACCCCGACGAATACGATCGACCGCGATACGTTCGACCAACTTTGGAAACTCACGTCGGATCTTTTGAAAACAGGTGTAAAATACAACCGCATCATCACGGTAGATCGGGAAGAGAGTGGGAAGCCACTCAGTCGCCTCAACGCACGTGAGCGACTCAATATTTACAAACGTGTTCACTGCCCACGCTGCAATCATCGCATTCGAATCTGGGAATTAGGGAACCGAAAGATGTATGCTTGTGAGAAATGCCAATTACTTAATAACTAATATTTGATAACTCCAGCCGATCAATAGAAAAATACCTCAGCGATTCACACCATGGAATTTTCAGTTTTACTTTTATTGACCAACGCGATAGCGACACTCTACATGACAGGCCTCATTTGGATGGTTCAGATTGTGCACTATCCATTGTTTGCAGAGGTCGGATTGGAGCAGTTCCCACAGTACGCCCGGAAACACCAATTCCTAACCTCAATCGTTGTCGGCCCGCCAATGCTTACCGAAGCGTTTAGCTCAGTGCTGCTCGCATGGTATATCCCGCCAGGCGCGTCCCTCTCGATAGTGATTACGGGAATTTTTATCGTCATTACCATTTGGGCATCCACTGCTTTGATCCAAGTGCCTTGCCATGAAAAATTGGAGGAGGGGTTCACAAAATCAATACACAAGAGACTCGTACTGTCGAACTGGTTCCGAACAGTTGCTTGGACCGCACGCGGAGCATTAGTCATCTGGATGTTGACTTTGGTAATCACCGACATTTCCATCAATTAAGAAAATTCATCCCAATCGCCAACACGATTGTCACAGCTAACTTAAAATCTATTGAGGATCTAAGCTTGGAACCGCCCAAAAAAAATACGCAGGAACTCGTGGTCTTAATCCACGGTCTCGGTGGTACGCGATTGGACATGTTACCCATTGCAAGAAGACTTCAAAAATCTGGCTTCCAGACACGGCGATGGGGCTACCGAAGCCTGGGTAACCGAATCGAAACCCATGCCAACCGGCTCGGCATTTTTCTCAAAAAAATCGAATCTGATCATCCCGAACAAAAACTCCATCTCGTCACACACAGCATGGGCGGGATTATCACACGAACCATGCTTTCTCGAGTTCAGTTAGACAATCTCGATCGTGTCGTGATGCTTGCGCCACCTCACCAAGGTTCCCATGCGGCAAGAAAATTATCCCCCTTTTTCGGTTGGCTCACACCAAGCCTCAAACAACTGTCCGATGCGCCCGACAGCTTTGTTCGAAATTTGCCTAATCCATTTGAAAACAATCAATTTGACTTCGGCATCGTGGAAGCCAAAAAAGACCGTGTCATCGAGAGAGGTAATGTTTTGTTAGAGGGCTACCGAGACTACGCAGAAGTTCGCGGACACCACGGAATTTTGACTTGGTATTCAAACACTATTCAATTGGTTGACAACTTTTTGAACCACGGCTGTTTCAATTTAAGTAAGGCTGAGTCCCATCCCGAACAACAGCACTCAATCAATGCAGTTTAATAATCATATTGGCATCGATTACAGCGGAGCCGCGACCCCCAAAACCCGCTCGGCCACAATCCAGGCATACCACAGCCAATCGAGCGACGACCCCCGTCTGGTTGCATCACCAGTGTCAACGGACAATCGAAAAAGAAACTGGAATCGCATTGAACTTTTCGATTGGATGGTCAGGCAATTTGAACAACCCAACCCAATTATTATCGGGATTGATCACGGACTGTCATTTCCGATTTCGTACTTTAATCGATACCAACTAAGTTCATGGAATGATTTCCTAGAGGATTTCTCAGTTCATTGGCCGACCGACCAACCCGAAGCAACCGTCGAACAGTTCAGGAGTACATCGCCTCGAGTTGGAACTAATGACGAAATGCGAATCACCGAAAAGTGGACTTCCTCTGCAAAGAGTGTTTTCCAGTTTGATGTACAGGGTTCGGTTGCAAAATCTACACACGCTGGATTGCCTTTTGCCTGCCGTCTCCGGAGTGCGGTTTCCAAAGTACATTTCTGGCCCTACGACGGTTGGGAAATACCAGTAGGCAAATCCGTTTTGGCGGAAATCTATCCTTCCATTTTTCGCAACCGTTTTGCCCGAGAAGCGCGAACCGTTGATCAGCAAGATGCTTATTCGGTTTGTCGATGGCTTTTTCAGATGGATCAATCAAAACAGCTACCGGTATTCTTTAATCCTCCACTCGATCCACCAACAAAAGCGGCAGCGGCAAAAGAGGGTTGGATCCTCGGAGTATACTAGCTGACTCATTTACGCCGCTGACTCTCTGAATCAACAAAACTAGACACGTTGAGGAAAAAGCCACATGACCATCGAAGTTGCTGCAATCCCCTGGTATACGTCGGCAAAAACTTACAAAGAATTCCAGTGCTCCGCCGAGGATGCAACGGATTTCTTTCCAACTTTTGAAAACTGGGTCGATGCAGCAACCAGCCATGAAAGGGAAGCGGAATCAAGAGGAATCCCTGTTGTCCGTATTCGTATGGACACGCAAACCTTTGCAGAGTTTTGTCTTCATTCAGGAAATAAAAACGATGGCGCTGGTAGAACCGCGTTCGCCAACGATCGAGCGGATAAATTTCTTGGCAACAACAGCGAGCCTCTTTAAGTTTAGGTCGCCATTCAAGTGAGCTAATCAAGAATCAAGCTGCTTCAAAAAGGCTTCGGCATTGTTGAGATGCGTTTGCCTTTTCTCTTCGTCCATTTTTTTTGCCATACTGCACATCATTGCCCAGCGCGGATTTTTGCCCAACTCGTCCGTGTGATTCCAGATCCACCTCCAATACAATCCATCCCAGACATCACACCACTCACCCTTTTTATGGTGGCTCATCTTTCGAATGTACGATGAACCGGAAAAGTATGGTTTAGTCGTAATTAACCCACCGTCCGCGTTTTGGCTCATCGCATATGCGTTGGGAACCATCACCCAATCATAGCTATCAACGAATAATTCCATAAACCATTGATAAATCTCGTCCGGATCAAATTCACATAAAAACATGAATCCGCCCAATACCATCAATCGCTCGATGTGATGGCAGTAACCCGTTTTGAGCAAGCGCCGAATGGTATCATCGACAGGAATAATTCCCGTGGTCCCGTCGTAAAAAGAGGGTGGGATTTTTCGGTGGTGCCCCCAATGGTTAGTCGTCCTCATTTTCACGCCGAGATCGTGATAGGTTGCCCGCATAAACTCTCGCCAACCAATAATTTGTCGTAAAAAACCTTCCACTGAATTGAGAGGAACATCGTACTTCTCGTAGTGATCGATCGCTGATTTGACAATTTGATCCGGTGTAAGCAGCCCCACATTTAGCGCAGGGGTAAGCATACTGTGCCAAAGCCATGATTCGCCTTCGACGATTGCGTCTTCATAAGTGCCAAATTTTTCGAAACGATATTTTAAAAAATGCTTGAGCCAGGCCTTCGAGTCTTGATGGGAGGTGGGATAGAAAAGCGTGTCAATTTCACCAAAATTGTCAGCAAAGCGCTGTTCGACATATTCCCTCGCTTCTTCGTCAATTTCATCAAGCTTGAGTTTTAGCAACTTGGGAATCTCAGACAGCAACTTTTTGGGAACCTTCTTCCTATTCTCTTCGTCGAAACTCCACTTCCCACCAATCGGTTCCTTCTGTTCCATTAGTAAATTCATTCGCCGCCGCTGCCATTTGTAGAAGTCGGCCATGAACCAGCGTTTTTTACCGGCACGATACTCAGCATTTTCGCCACTCCCGTTGAGAAACATCGGGTTAGGTAGATACTTCAGTTCGATGCCCGCGTCGTCTGAAAAACGCTGGAGCCTACGGTTGAGTAGATAATCATCAGGCTCAACCACCATCATTGAATCTTGAGCATTCTTTTTCCCCTTCCGCAAACTCGCGAGTTGAGCCTGCAACGCTTGGGGGTCGGAACAATACTCGATGTAGACTGTCTTAAACCCTTGCTCCTCGAGACGAGCCTGATAACGCTTCATCGTCGCGCGGTGCAGCCAAAGTTTCTGTTTGTGAAATTTGACGAAATTCTCAGCGTCACCAAAAAAAAGACTGTCCTCAATGAGTACGACCCTGTTTGGCTTCCATTTAAGTCCTGGATGATTCTCAAACAATTGATGCGGAAATACGAGTAGATCCAATTTTTTGCGCCTAATTTAACACCGGGATAGTCCGTTCGTTGCAACCGCGTTACCCAAACCAAGCTTAACCGGTTATCTTATAAGCCAAATCTTGGTTTTGGGTTTTTTTCAGCCCCTCGCCAACCGTCAAAATCCAGTCAACGTAAGTACATCGCGATTCCAATGTTAACATTTAGTGCTCAACGCGTGAGGGAAGGTCTTCCGCGATGATTGTAAACCGCCTTGCCTGGATCACGCTTGTCTGCTTGATCATCCTGGTTGTCGTTGGCGCCACGGTACGTGTAACGGGCTCCGGCTTGGGTTGCCCGGACTGGCCAACGTGCTGGGGCTGCCTGATTCCACCAACCCATGTAGATCAAATTGACGTCGACAAGTTGGATATCGAAAAGTTCAAACGGCATGCCGTTAAAAAAGGAATTGACCCCGATACGATTACCCGTGAAACCGTGCTTGATAGTTTTGACCCCGTGCACACCTGGATTGAATTCGGCAACCGGCTTACCTCGCTGCCTCTGGGGCTTTCATCACTGCTGCTGGCGTTCTTCTCCTTCACAGCCAAGCGGCACCGAGGGTGGATTATTTTACTCAGCTGGCTTGGACTGCTTGATGTGATCGGAAACGCAATCATGGGAGCCCTCGTCGTGAGAAGTGGATTGCAACCAGGAATCATAACACTCCACATGGGGTTGGCGTTTTTATTGATCTGTATGATGGTTTCCGTTGTCTTTTTATCCCGACCAAAAGAAGCCTCGACAACCACTCATCGAGTCGATCCAAAACTAAAGCAAAAGCTACTATTTGTTTCACTCCTGTTTTTTGCTTTTCTTTTTTGCGAGGGTCTCATGGGAAGCCAATTGCGCGAACAGACTGACGAATTTGCGAAAATAGCGGACGGACTTTCTCGAGATCAGTGGGCAGACAAACTGGGAGAGACTTGGATCTACAAAGTCCACCGAAGCTTTTCGTGGAGCCTGTTAATCACCGCCGGCCTAATTTTTTACTGGGTTAAAAAACAGACGAAACTCCAACTTCCCGAACCAAAACTCATAGTGGCAATGGTGGTGTCTATGATGCTTATGGGAATCATCCTCGCACACATTTCCGTCTATCAAGTCGTCCAGGTTCTACACGTTGGGATGACAGCGATACTGCTTGCGGTTACATGGCATTGGATTATGAGGCTTTACTCGCTTCAAATCGATATTGA
>JAALLA010000048.1:0-15077 GCA_011087765.1 Pirellulaceae bacterium | reverse complement strand
TTGCGGTTACATGGCATTGGATTATGAGGCTTTACTCGCTTCAAATCGATATTGAAGAGAGCTAAGAATTGCCAGCTTAGCCTGCCATTCACACTTTTATCCGACCCGATTAAGCGACCAAATCGCATAATTCAGGCATGACGCAAAGGTTACCCACGCACAGTAGGGAGCCAATAACATCGCCGCGATTTTCGAGAATCGATAATACAGGACCATCGAAATAATGATGGAGATCCATAGCAAGACAATTTCAATCATTGCTAGATCAAATCGTCTCATCCCGAAAAACAGCAGCGACCATGCCGCATTGAGTAAAAGATGGAACCCAAACCAGGCAAGGGCAGGGCAGGTCACTGAGATCCGATCCGCCTTCCATACCAACCACGAAGAAACCGCCATCGTAAAGTAAAGAAAGCTCCACACGGGAGCAAAGATCCAATTGGGCGGATTCCAGGTCGGCTTCACAATCTCCCGATACCAAGAGTCAACGGCTCCGGCAGTCGCCAACCCTCCAATTGCTGCGACTCCGTAACAAACAAAAAGCGATACCACAAAACCCAAAACGAGCACGTTTGTGGAACGCGGATTTATGGCGACAGTTGGCTCAGTATTCATTAATTACACACATTTCTTTGGCATCAGGTTCGTTTGGATGTCGACCATCGTAGCAATCGAAAGGCAGATTGCCATCAATGTCAAATTATTATTTCGAGTGTTCCTGGCTACCGTTTAAATTTATTTGTTTCTGGAATTGAAACTGGTAAGCTGCAACAGCTTTTAAATAACTGAATATTGAATTACCAAGCACATGAAAATTAGAAAAAACAACTCCAAAATTTCAATGGTCGCTCTGGGCGTTTGCTGCCTTACCGTTCTGAGCTTTCAAACTGTATGTGCTGAGGTCAATGGCGCTCCTCAATCCAGACCAGACCTTCCCAACGTCATTGTCGTGATGGCAGACGACCTTGGACTGGGAGATGTCTCTCCGACCAACGCAGAGTGCAAAATCAAAACTCCTAACTTGCAAGCGATGGCAGATGCTGGACTTACGTTTCTAGATGCACACACTCCCAGCTCTGTTTGCACGCCAACTCGCTATGGATTGTTAACGGGGCGTTACAACTGGCGCTCTCGACTAGCCAAGGGAGTGCTCAGTGGTCGCAGCGAGCACTTAATTCCTGCCCAGCGGAAAACTCTCGGGCATCTCATGAAATCGGCTGGATATCACACCGGCATGATTGGCAAATGGCACCTCGGTTGGGATTGGCACAAGGTCAATGGAAAAATAGATTTCACGCAGCCTGTCAAAAACGGGCCTGATATCAATGGCTTCGATCAATACTACGCGCATTGTGGATCACTGGATATGCCGCCTTACGTTTGGGTGGACACTGGTAAAGTCACCGCCGTTCCCGATCGCGAGGAAGGGGTAACTTCGGCACAGGATCCGTACGGTTGGTACCGCAAGGGTCCCATCGGATCCGATTTTCATATTGACCAGGTTTTGCCTCATTTATTTGAGCAATCAATGACATTTGTAAAAGAACGCTCCAATGCCCAAAACTCGGGAAGTCCGTTCTTTCTTTACCTCGCACTTCCCGCACCGCATACACCCATCGTTCCCGTTCCACCCTTCAAGGACGCGAGCGGAATTAACCCCTATGCAGATTTTGTAATGCAGGTGGATTTCCACATGGGACAACTCATGGACACGCTGAAGCAGTGTGGAATTGAAAATGAGACACTCTTAATCTTTACCAGCGACAACGGTTGCTCGCCCCAGGGAAACTTCAAAGTACTCAAAGATCACGGACACGATCCAAGTGCAGGCTTCCGCGGCCATAAAGCTGACATCTACGAAGGCGGGCACCGCGTGCCCCTGATCGTCAGGTGGCCAGGCCACCTGACCGAAGGCACAACTTCCCAAGCGATGGCTTGCCTAACCGACATTTACCCAACTCTTGAATCAATCACAGGTCAAACCAAAACTGACACCGGAGGCGAAGATGGATTTGATTTAAGCCCAGTCTTTCAAGGGGAAAAATCATCTGATCGTGAGACCCTAATCAGCCACTCGATCGGTGGCTCATTCGCAATTCGCAAAGGCCCTTGGAAACTCTGTATCTCGAGAGGGAGTGGCGGTTGGAGTGCGCCGCGTGAACCCGATGCTCGCAAGCAGGGACTCCCGGCGATGCAGTTATTTAACTTGAAGCAAGATCGAGCGGAGACAGAGAATCTCATCGAAAAAAACCCTGCCAAAGCCCAGGAACTATTGAGAATCCTTGAGGAGGAAATTGCCGCAGGGAGATGCTCTCCCGGAAAACCGGTCCCCAACGACCGTAAAGTCGTCTTCATGCCAAAAGGCTAAAACAGCAAAATCGCTTGCCTATTCCAGAACATGCTTTATTCCAGAACATGCTTTATCCCAGAACATGCTTTATTCCAAAACATGCTTTTAACGCCGCCAATGTGCGCCGTTGAATTCAGCCGATTGAATTGAGCCGATCGGTTGCCGCAACGCGGCACCGATCGCTGAATCCGAGTATCTCAATTACTCAAGCGACTTCCAGGCATCGTCAATTTGGCTTACGTCGAAATACTCGATTTTGGCCATCGTGAATGGTTTGCAAACTTTTGCCATCCACTCTTCCCACTTACTTTCACCGACCATCGCAATTTTTTCAATCTTGCTGCAATGTGTTGTGGCAAATTTCGTATCGTCCCACAAAGCGTGCATGTCCCAGCCGTGGAAATCATGAAACCACACAAGCATTTTTAGTTTCCCTTGCTCAGCAATCGCTTCATCGACTTTAGGAACGAAAGTTTTATAGTCTTCGTCATGGAGTTTGCCGGACAATTTAAAGGCCACTACATTGGCCACTTCTGAGTTCAGTTCTTCAATCATCGTTTGCTTTCGATTGTCATAAAATAGAAATTTTTACTTATACGGATTCTTCAGTCAGCATTGGACATTTCGCCGACCGCAACTCCCGGGAATACTGGCACATTTGGAAAAACGCTTACGCTTGCGATCTAATCAAATCGCAATGGATTCAAATTGTTTACCGTAGATTTCCATCGTACGGTTCTTTTTCCCTATTAGCAACCAATTAAGAACCAGCCCGGACGAGGGTTTTCAATCCAGATGCCCAGCCCAATTGAATCCAGTTGTCCAGCGGATTTGAAAACGCTGCGGAGAGGCTTTAAATCACTGTTTCCCAAATGCATCAATCAATGAAGGCGGTAGCGACAGCAAGAATTCGGGCAAAGTTCGTTCTATCCCTCGGGTAGGAAATTCAATGCGGGCATCTCCGCTAGTGAACGGCATTAGTACTTTCCCAGATGTCGAATTCCGCCCACACTGGGAAATGATCTGAAACACGGAGCGCCTGTTCCCGAGATAGATTAAATTCTTCCTCGAAATTTAAAACATTCCACCTCCCGGTAAATTCCTGCGTGGCTGGTGCACAGAAAATAATATTGTCATAGGCTTTGTTTTGGCGCGTGTTGGTCATTACCCCGCCGCCAACGACCCACTGAATTCCCGGGATTTTTTTGATGTTACCAAGTTCTTTTTCACTAGCGTTTAAATCGCCTAGCAAAATCACGTCGTCCTCATCTGGCCGCGCAGTCTGCATTACCTGAAAAACCTGAGCCAATGCATCCACTTCTTCTGGTACCTCATCAGGATCGGTATGCGTATTTACCAACCAAAATGTAAACGCTCGGTCAGGGTCCGTCGTTCGCGGCCGAAAGCGAGCAATATAGGGAGCGCGATGAAGCAAATCGCCGGGATCCCCAATCGTTCCGACCGACGCAGTGTCGAGTTCGATTCGGTTCGTATCATACACAAATGCGTACTGCTCTTTGCTTACCGAACGCCCCAACCGGGGACCAATGATAAAATCATAACGACTGCCATCCGCATTGAGTTCTGCGATTAACCTTGGCAAGATATCATCCGCCTTTGCCCGTACTTCTTGAATCGCAATTACGTCAAACTTTCGAATTACTTCAACAATCACCGCCATCGCGTCAGGTTTTCGCAATTTACTTTCGCCAAAGACTTGGATATTGAAGGTCGCAATTAGTATCTTGTCATTCGGCCCAAGCGCAGATGCGGACTGAACAGGCGTTCCAGCATAAGCCGTTGGATTCGCCTGCCCTCCACTGACACCAGAATCATCGAAGGCTGGTGAAGTTTGATTTTTGTATTCAACTGCCTTTGTTTTTACTGCGCTCACTAACGGCCCAACAACAGGCCAATCGGGATTCAACAACCCACTGATACCTCCACCGGTTAACAGTGCAATAATTAGCCAAAACATCTTAAACGATCCTCGTTTTCGACCGTATTTGGAATTCCGATTCGCCACTGGTTGGCCTCCTGCCTAGCTCTCTACCGGCCAAGTTTCCTACCTGGCCATTACATTTCATCATTTCAATCGGGCTACGCCGGTTAAAACTTACTTCGTATTTGCAACCTTCAAAACCAACTCTCACAAAACCTAACTAGTACGAACTCCTCTCGAATTCATGCTAACGCTCGCGCCGCCAAACTTGCCAGACGCGGAGAATCGGAAGCAGCAGCTTTCTTTAACGATTCGACTGCGGAATCTTCGGTTGCCCCAACCTTGCCAAGAGCCCATGCCGCGCGCTCTCGAATCGAAAGATGAGGAGAATCAGAAACGGCTTCCCCCAAAACCACTTGGGAACGATTTGCACTCTGCCCCAGTCTTCCAAGAAGCGTTGCGGCCCAGTAACCCACCAGTGGAAAGGGGGAGTTGACTAAGGTCTCCAAAGAATCAACCGATTCCATTGGCGGTGCACCCAAATCTTCCAACGCAGCCGCCGCCCAATTTTGAACGTCTTCAACATCACCACAGGCCACTACAAGATCGACCGCGGCAACGACTGATTCGGACCCGGCAAGGCACAGACTCTCTGCCGCCCGTGCCCGCACTTCCACGTTGGAATTCTTCAATTCCAACCGCCACCTTTGTTGATCATCCATGACTTACGACATCTCGTAAAAACAGCTTCCGTTCAGACTGTTTTCATAGCCAAATTGCGAAATGCAAGCAATAGCGAGTTAGAACCAACCACGCCGCAGCCCGTTCGTTTCCAATCCCTACGGATCAACTAGCGCAAGGAAATCCATTTTCTAGAACTTGATTTTCTCTAACGAAATCTATCAAAACGCTTTTTCAATTTTGAAAATGGGCTGTTTGACTCTTCTGGCTCCGCAGGCTTCAAGTCATTGAAATCTGGCATTACTCCCGGAATTGCATTCGTCAGGTCAGCCTGACGGATTGAATCGATATGTTTTCCTATATTCTCAGTAATGCCACTAGAAGCAGTCTCCTGAAAACCCAAGTTCGACTTTTGCTGACCAACAAACGACTTCACCGCTTCCGTTGTATTTGTGGCTAAACTGGGACTTTGATCTTCCCGGAAGTCCTCTAACCGGGCCCGCGCGCGCTGCTCAACTTGAGCAGCCTTATCTTTGTTGAAGCTAAAGTGTGGCCTTCCATTTCGGAAATCGACCGAAACCACACCAGAAAACAGAAGCAAAGGAACAGCAAGCATAATCAAGCTTGCAATTATGCGATGGCCTAAGAAATCTCGCGCGACCTTGGGCATTACAATTCCACTGGTGCCCATGTTCACGACTTTTTGGGAAACCGTCTTTTGCTTTCTCTTATTCTTATTTTTCGCCACAAAACTCCCCAGTCTACTTGCGGTTGCCTGCACCCCGATCGAGGTCAGCCAGAAGGGCTTCTCATCGGCTTGTAGCAGCAGGCTCCTCCCCAATCAAGAGCAACGAGCAACAAGCATTTCAAAGGGACTTAAAATGGGCGTCAGCCCAGTGAGCATTGAGCCAGTATTTCCCTCGTTTTGTTTAAAATTAGATTGCAGCGCAGCCGGAACCGCAGGAACTGTGTGTGCCCGCTCGAAGTAAGTAGACATTGACCATTTTGGCGATATTTTGATTCAAAATCCGAGCACGTTTCTTTGAAAAAAATATGGTATCCATGAAACCAATTAACCAACGTTCCGGTAAAAATTGGCTAGAATGAGGCTGCTCAATTAGCGGAGTTGAGCCACGGACGATTCATCGTTGTAATGACCGCAAAGTCTACCTCCAACTCTTATTAACTAGCGGAAATTTGAATGACTCAAAATGTAAATGTTGCCATGATTGGCCTTGGGTTCGGGGCTGAATTTATTCCAATCTACCAGAGTCACCCCAATACTACGGTACTCGCCCTTTGCCGTCGCGATGAGGCGGCACTCAATAAAATGGCAGACCAGTTTGGAATAGAAAAACGATACACAGACTACGATGAAGTCCTCTCAGATCCGGATGTCGATTTTGTTCACATCAACAGCCCCATCGCCGATCACGCTTGGATGTCGCTTCGAGCGCTTGATGCCGGGAAGCACGTGATGTGCACCGTTCCCATGGCGACAACAATCGACGAGTGTCGGCAGATTGTCGAGAAGGTTAACGAGACTGGCCTGAAATACATGATGGCTGAAACGGTCGTCTACAGCCGCGAGTTTCTCTTCATTAAAGAGATGTACGAAAAAGGGGAGCTTGGAGAAATTCAACACGTTGCCGCCTCCCATCCGCAAGACATGGATGGCTGGCCGGAGTATTGGCAACGCATGATCCCCATGCACTATGCCACACACGTTGTCAGTCCCTGCCTGGCTTTAGTAAATGGTGTCGCGGAATACGTGAGCTGCTTTGGTTCGGGCAGTGTTCGCGAGGACATCGCTGAAAAATCAGGCAACCGGTTTGCTGTCGAATCATGCCACATTAAATACAAGGACAGTGATCTTACCGCCCATGTTTGGAGATGCCTTTACGATGTCGCTCGACAATATCGAGAAAGTTTTGATGTTTATGGAACCAAGAAAAGTTTCGAATGGACGCTGATTGAAAATGAACCTCATGTGATCCACACTGCAAAAAAGCCGGAACCCGATATTCCAGAAAAAATTGAAGTGCCAGATTTTGCCCACCTACTTCCAGAGGCAATTCGAAAATACACGCTTCCACAAGAAATTCATGATGCCGACCATCTCTCCTTTGTTCAGGGCGGCGGACATGGTGGCTCCCACCCGCACATGGTGCATGAAATGGTTTCGGCACTGCTCGAAGACCGAGCCCCATGGCCGAACGCGAGCACCAGCGCGAACTGGACCTGCGTTGGCCTCTGCGCTCACGAATCGGCGTTAAAGGGGGGGGCTCGTGTAGAGCTCCCGGAATTTACGCTTTAGATGACTTCCGTTTTCACGCTCTCAGTTTCTATCCTCAATTCATATAGCTTAAGCATAGAGTAACGATGTCACCATTTATCCCTGCTCATTGGTTGTATTGTCTGATCGCAATCATTTCTTCTTGCATTTTCAATCCACATTCAATCGTCCTCGCGAATGACGAAACTGAGGTACTTCAACTGCTGGTTGAAACATTAAATCAGACGGACGACGCTAAGCTCCAAGAATCATTGATGCGTGGCATGGTCAGTGGCCTTGAAGGACGGCGTGCGGTCACTGCTCCGGAAAACTGGAAACCACTTAGCGCGAAACTTTCACAACATCCCGACCCTGAAATCCGCAATCTCGCGCTTCAACTGTCGCAGTTTTTTGGTGATGCTAATGCTAACCTGCTTGCCCTTGAGACTGTCCGAGATAAAAACGCGGGGACGCAGGCCCGAAAGCAAGCGTTGCGGTCACTGCTGAACCAACAAAATGAGGAAGCATCTGATTTACTCGAATTTTTAATTGCAGAACCAAAGCTATCACTCGATGCAATTCGTGGCTACGCTGCAGTCGAAAATGCTGCCGGACCCGCAGTTCTTCTGGAACGATACAGTGCATTCTCTGCTGAACAACGACGCGCCGTAATTGAGACGTTAGCCAGTCGTCAATTTTACGCCGAACAGCTCCTTGCCGCTCTTAAAAATGAGACGATTGCTCGAACCGACATTCCCGTTCACGTCGCAAGATCACTAAACAAAATTCTCGGCCAAGCTTTCATTGAATACTACGGCGACCTCAAACCAGTCGCGACAGACAGAGTTAAAACAATTGCGAAGTACAAACGCATGGTTTCGGGCTCTGCTCTCGAGCAAGCCAGTGCCTCGCGCGGCCGCAAAGTATTTAAAAAATCTTGCGCGTCCTGCCATGTCCTGTATGACGACGGCGCGAAAGTAGGACCGGACTTAACGGGATCCAACCGGGCTAACCTCGACTACATTTTACTCAACAGCGTCGCCCCAAGTTACGACGTTCCTGAAAGTTACCAGATGGTTCTAATCCAGACCATTGACGGTCGCTTAGTCAACGGCGTTATTGCCGAAGAAGACGCTACGAAAGTAGTACTCAAAACCGTCGAGCAGCCTCGATTAGTCATTGCCAAAGACGATATCGAAACCCGGAAAATATCTGAAAAATCAATGATGCCCGAAGGGCAATTGGATCAAATGAAGCCGCAAGAAGTCCGAGACCTTATCAAATACCTACAAACAACTGAACAAGTGGAGATGGTCAAATGAGCATTCAACGCATCCATCTTATGACATTTAAATTTACACTGCTTCTCGGGTTTTGTTTTGTTACCAATTCAATCCTGGCGCAGGACCAACCCTCAGATTCAAAAAATCGCCTGCCTCAAAAGCAACACAAAACTAGTGATGCTCCCTTTTTGAACCCCGGTCAGGCCGTCGCTCAAATGGCGATTCCAGATGGATTTGATGTTTCCATTTTTGCTGCAGAGCCGGACATTGCCGAACCAATTGCGTTCTGCTTTGACGATCGGGGGAGGCTGTGGGTCGCGGAGAACTTCAATTACCAGACCCGACGAAAACACACCGATGAACAGGTTAGCCGAATTCAGATTCTTGAAGATTCTAACGGCGATGGAACCTTTGACAAAAAAAAGACATTCACCGACAAATTGACTTTTACCTCTGGAATCGCCTGCGGCTTTGGAGGGGTCTTCGTTGGCTCTCCACCTAATTTGACTTTCATCCCCGATGCTGACGGCGACGATCAACCCGATGGGCCGCCGGAAATTTTACTCGACGGTTGGGGAATTAACGATCGCCATGAAACGCTTAACAGTTTTATCTGGGGACCGGATGGCTGGCTGTACGGCTGCCACGGCGTTTTCACCGAATCCAAAGTCGGTCTCCCAAATGCTCCTGAAAATGAACGTCAATTTATTGATGGCGGAATCTGGAGATATCATCCTGTCAATCACAAATTCGAAGTCTATGCCCGCGGGCTATCCAATCCCTGGGGATTTGACTTCAATCAGCATGGGCAAGGATTCGCAACCTGCTGTGTGATTCCTCATTTATTTCATATCGTCCAGGGAGGGGTTTATCACAAGCAAAGTAAACCCCATGTGAATCCACATATTTATGATGATATTAAAACGATTCGCGACCACACCCATTTGTCTGCTCATGGCGGCGCACGGTTTTATCTCGCCGATACATTTCCCGAAGAGTATCGCAACCGTCTGTTCATGTGCAATATTCACGAACACGCAGTGCTTACCGATGTAATGAAACCGAAGGGTTCGAGCTTCATTGGACAGCATGGCGATGACTTTATGCCGACCAATGATCTGGCATGGGTTGGATTCAGCGTTGAAATCGGGCCCGAAGGCGGTGTCTATATTCTCGACTGGCACGATACAGACGTCTGCGGCAATTCCGTTAACTTCCCTAACAGCGGGCGTGTTTACAGAATCATGCCCGAGAATAGCAAGCCATTTATTTGCCCGGATTTAGGCGAAATGTCTGACCTGGAACTCGTTGATCTTCAAAACCATTCCAACGATTGGTTTGTTCGTCAGGCAAGGACACAACTGCATTACCGGGCAGCCTCTGAAAACCTCGACCGATCAACAGTGCATGCGGCGTTGATGAAGAACTTTCAAACGGCCGGCAGCTCTCCCAAACGCCTCCGTTCCCTCTGGGCTCTCCAGGTGACCGGGGGATTAACTGAGGCAAAATTATTGCAACTGTTAGCTCATCAGGATGAGTACGTGCGTGGCTGGGCCATTCAATTTTTATGCGATGAAAGTCCGATACATGCCTTTGCTAATTCAAAGGATTCAGATACTACTCATCTCAACAAAACTGTAATTGAACGATTCGCTTCCCTGGCCAGCAGCGATCCTTCACCTATTGTCCGCTTATATCTCTCTGCCGCCGTGCAACGACTTCCTTTCAATCAGCGTTGGCCAATCCTACAGGGTCTGGTTGGCCACTCTGAAGACATTGCCGACAACAACCTTCCAAGAATGTATTGGTTTGGTATTGAACCGATGGTGGTGGAGCGCCCGAAAGAAGCCTTGGGATTAGTGACCGCTGGTAAGATCCCTGTCCTGCAAGAGTTTGTTGCCAGACGCTTGGTGAGTCAAACCAATCAACCCGTCACAAAAAAACGATCTAAAATTACAAAAACAAAACCTGAATGGCAGCGGATGCTGCAATCGGTTGCACCTGGCTTTAAGGTCAGAAACGTTGGCGAGGGAGGAGTCATTCGCCACGACATCTTCCGCAACCGGACTGCAATTCAGACACATCCACTCGATAAAAAAATCCCCTGTGACTTGTACCGTGAATTTAAAGTGCCAGCCAATCAAGCGACTTCGCTAAATCTACAGGTCAGTCATCATCCCCATGGCGATTGGCAACTGCGTGTGTGGGCCAACGAAAAACTACTTAAACAAAGACTCGTTAGCAGTAAATCAGTCGCAACGAATGAATGGCTTGAGGTGTCCGTCGATCTCACCGAATTTGCTGGACAGACGATTAAACTATCGATCGAAAACAGAGCTAATAATTGGCTCAACGAATGGGCTTACTGGAACGAAGTTAAAATCAAGAGCCAGCCCCTCAAAACAAAGGGGAAAAAAACAAAGATTATCTTTATCTCGGGTAAACCGAGCCATGGAAAGATGAAGCACGAACACCGAGCTGGCAACATGATCCTTGCCAAAGCGTTAAATGACTCCGGCCTGAACGTCGATGCTCAACTCGTCCCGCACTATGGATACCCCAAGGATCCGTCCATTCTCGACGATGCTTCGACCATTGTCGTTTTCAGCACCGGACACCGTGGTCACGCCCTAAAATCTCATCTTGATGAATTTGACGAACTAATGAAAAAAGGTATTGGTGTTGTCATGATTCATTGGGCCACCGAAGCAGAGAAGGGAAAGGCTGGCGAAAAATTCTTGGCTTGGATGGGAGGTTTCTGTGACCTTAACTGGTCAGTCAACCCTCACTGGAAACCAAATTTCACCCAATTCCCAAACCACCCTATTAGCAACGGCGTTAAGCCCTTTAGTGTTGACGATGAATGGTATTACCACATGCGTTTCCGCGACAATCTTGAGGGAGTAACCCCTATTCTTTCTGATCTTCCACCACCGGAAACTCTGCGCCGCCCTGACGGTGATCGCAGCGGCAATCCCACCGTCCGAGCGGCTGTTGCCAACGGTGAACCTCAGCACGTTGCCTGGGCCTACCAACGCCCTGATGGGGGGCGAGGCTTTGGATTTACCGGAGCTCATAATCATGAGAGCTGGCAAGACGATAATTTTAGAAGAGTCGTACTCAATGCAATTCTTTGGACAGCCAAATTAGAGGTCCCAAGCGCGGGTTGTCCCTCACCAACACCTGATAAAATCCAGATCCAAAAAAATATCGACTGACCGCTACCATTCATTTGAGACTCGCCCAGACTGCTTTAGTTAGAAGCGAAATTGATTCTCTTTTGACAATTCAATCGCTTTGATTCTGAATTTAACCAGCAACGAAACAACAGGTCGAAGATGATGATTTCTCATTCTGTAATACGACGTATTGGACTAGTTCTGTTTAGCTGCTTCTCTCTCTGCGGCGCGGAAAATCAACTTATTGCCGAAACACCCCCCAACATTATCTTAATTTTTGGGGATGACATGGGGCTGGACTGTGTCAGTGCATTTAACGGTCGCCTTGGCCTCGAAACCCCTCACATAGACCGACTTGTCAATGAAGGCATTTCGTTCATGGATGCGCACTCCACGTCAGCGGTTTGCTCTCCGTCACGTTACGGTTTGCTGACCGGCCGATACAACTGGCGTTCAAGGCTTAAGCGAGGGATCGTTGGCAAATGGGAACGCCCGCTCATTGAATCCAATCGACTCACCCTGCCGGCAATGTTACGTCGGCAAGGATACCGCACCCAGATGATCGGTAAATGGCATCTTGGATTTAATTGGCCAAGCAAAAACCAAAAAAGTGAGACGCCGACCTATACCTCCAAGTTGGCTGAAATTGATTTTACCGGCGCCATTCAAAACGGCCCCAACGGAAGAGGGTTTGATTACTGGTTTGGAGATGATGTACCCAATTGGCCACCCTATGCATGGCGTGAAAATGACAAATTGTTGGGTACCATTGCAACGTCCGCCGAAGCCATTGGGCTAACCAAATACACTGGCGTCAATCCTGGTCCAGCCGTCGCGGGGTGGCGTTTGGAATCCGTCTTACCAGAATACGGCAAACGCTGTGCGGAATTTATTCATGCTCAAAAGAACTCAGAGAAACCTTTTTTTCTGTACTTCCCAATGCCGTCACCGCATTCACCCATCGCACCCGACCAGCCCTGGAAAGGAACAAGTGGCATTAGTGAGTACGCTGACTTCCTCATTGAAACTGATGCCATCGTTGGGCAATTGCTTAAAGCACTCGACGATTCGCAACAATCAAAAAACACGATGGTCATATTTACGACGGACAATGGTACATCGCCGATCGCCAACTTCGAATCTCTTGCTGAAAAGGGAGTCCATCTCACCGAGAACTTCCGAGGTAACAAAGCGGATGCCTTTGAGGGTGGACACCGAGTTCCCCTGGTCGTTCGCTGGCCTGGAGTCACAAAGCCTAACTCCCGATCCAATGAAGTCGTTTCACTGGTTGACCTAATGGCAACCCTGGCAGAAATCACTAACTATGATTTGCCAGATGAGGCTGCCGAAGACAGCCTGAGCCTTCTTCCACTTTTACAAGGCAAGCGACTCGAGCAACCACTTCACGAAGCCATCGTATGCCACTCAATTTCCGGACACTTTGCCATTCGACAAGGAGGAGAGAATGGCCAATGGAAAACACTTTTTTGTCGTGGCTCAGGAGGCTGGAGCACACCGCGTGAAGTTGAAGCCAGCAAACAGAACCTCCCCGCAGTCCAGCTTTATGACATGAAGAACGATCCTAAGGAATCAGTCAATTTGCACCTCGAACGCTCGGAGATCGTTGAGCAAATGACCGAGACTCTGAGGCGTTTCATTGAAAATGGGCGGAGCACTCCGGGCTCTCCACAACCAAACGACCAGAATTCCGTTCACTGGACACATGTCCCTTGGAAAAAATAATTCGGCTTGGTATCTAGTTGGACGGGCTCCCATTCGCAAACCCTAACTCTTGCATCCATTCGATGCACAATTGGGGCCATGCGAAGGCAGCCTTGGTACCAACTGCCAGTCCAATTCCGTGCCGACCTTGCTCAAACACATGCAATGAAGCGGGAACGTTATGTTTCTTGCAGGCGAGGTAATACTCAATGCTATTCTCAACGGGAACAGCTTTATCCTGAGTTGTATGCCACAAGAAAGTAGGGGGTGTTTTCTCATCCACTTGTTCTTCATTGGAGTAGAACTCGACCAATTCTTTTTCGGCTTGGTCTCCAATTAAATTTCGCTGGGAGCCTCGATGGGTATAGGGCTTACCAAAGCCAATCACGGGGTAACACAGAACGGAAAAATTGGGGCGGCACGGCATCCCGTCAATTTCATCATCCACTAATTTGCCAATACTGTCATGGGTCGAAACCGAAGACGCAAGATGTCCTCCCGCCGAAAACCCAAGCACTCCCACCTTGTCTGGATTGATCTTCCAAGCCTCGGCATTCTTTCGAACCATTCGAATTGCCCGTTGCACATCCATTAAAGGGTAGGGGTGACCGTATCCCTTACCACGGTGGCGATAATCGCAAATAAAAGCAGAAATCCCGTTTTTATTAAGCCACTCTGCAATCTGGTGCCCCTCGTGCCCCATCGCCAAACCGCCATATCCACCACCCGGGCAAATCACCACTGCGGTTCCCGAAGGGTTTTCCGCAGCGGGATAAAGAATCAAACGAGGTGTATCCTTGTCCTCACTTCCCGCCGCGCCGGGAACGTCACCCTCCCACAACGCAACCACTTCAGGTTCCGCACTAACGGAGTAATCACACAATGAGCCAGACAATAAAAACAAACAACCTAGAATCAAAAATCGCATCGCACCTATTCCTTTGTTAAGTCTCAATTGGCTCCAAGCTACCACCTCAACACTCCCAGAACAATTATTTTGTGTACCAGTTATTCTACTTTGCGGCTCTCATAAAGAAATATGTTTGATAACTCTCAAAATTGCAGCACCCGGATTATCAGATAGACTAAGTCAAAGCTAAAACGACTTCGATTAGCTCCTTTTAAAAAAGTCATACATTTAAACCTGACAACCGGCCAACGATTGCGAGTCATAAAATTGAATCCCTCTAACATCATTTTACGTCCGATGAAGCGCGAAGATTGGCCGGAGGTGGCCAGTTTGATCTACGAGGGAACCAACCACTGGTACCAATCGCACGGCATGGGGGCAATTTTCACTGGGGAGGTCAAGGACGCTGAGCTTTTCTGTGAGGTCTACGAAGACCTCGATCCGGGATGCTGTATTTTAGCGGTCGAGAAGTTAAGCCAGCGGATCGTCGGCTCCTGTTTTTTCCACCCCCGTGAAACTCATATTTCCCTCGGGATCATGAACGTCCACCCCGATGCGATGGGGCAAAAAGTTGCCAGTCGCCTACTCGCTCACGTCACAAACATAGCAGAGGAGGAACAAAAACCAGTACGCCTCGTTTCAAGCGCCCTTAATCTCGATTCATTTTCTCTTTACACCCGAGCTGGATTTACGCCGCGCACCGCCTATCAGGACATGACGCTGAGCGTTCCCGAG
>JAALLA010000298.1 GCA_011087765.1 Pirellulaceae bacterium | reverse complement strand
CGCATCAGCGGGAGTGGTACGGTGTCGAAATTAGCATCGGCACGTATACTGTGGGGATTATTTAGCAGTTTAGAATTGAAGATACGGATTTTCAGCGAATGAAAGTATTAGTGACCAACGACGACGGAGTCCACTCTCAGGGCATTATCCAGCTTGCGAAACTGGTCCGATCGCATTGCGATGAGGTTTTTTTGGTTGCCCCACGGGTTGAGCAAAGTGGTGTAAGTCAGGCGATCACTTTCTTGTCACCTTTGTTTCCGCACGCATTAGGCGGGGATTTGGACACTCAGGATGATCATATTCCTGGCTATTCGGTTAACGGAACGCCTGTGGATTGCGTTAAATTAGGCATTCATGAGCTTTGTCCGTGGAAACCGGATTTAGTTTTGAGCGGTATCAATGGCGGTTTGAAGGCGGGAATTAACGTCGGCCATTCCGGTACTGCGGGGGCGGCTTTAGCGGCCGCTACATTTGGTATTCCTGCGTTTGCGGTGAGTCTTGAAAGTTCTGAATCGATGGACTTTGGTAAAGCTGCCGAAATGGTTTGGCCCCTGATCAAACAAATTATGGGGATAAGTTTGCCACCCCGAACCGTCGTGAACATCAACATTCCGGCGGTCGCCTTAGATCGGTATCCCGAAACTGCTCCCCACGTGGTTTTGGTTCCTGTCGAGACAAATCCAATGGCTTATGGATTCGATAAAGGAGTTGATCCGAAGGGGCGGCCATACTTTTGGTCAACGAATTTTCCAGTGCCGGAACCTTCCGATTTTCTTACGGACACGCAGGCGCTTAAGGCAGGAAAGGTCACCATTTCAACGATTAGTTACGACCTAAACCTGCCGGCATCGCTTGATGTCTTGAAATCGGCTATTGGCGAGAATTACTCATCTGAATAAGCGTTGTTCAATCACGAAAAGCGTTCTTTTCTTTTACAGTCGACTAATTTGAAAGAGGCAGATGTAGATATGGGGATAGAGACCAAAATTGGGGTGGTGACTGTTTCAGACCGTGCCAGTCGTGGCGAGTATGAGGATCGAGGCGGGCCGGCGGTTGTCGAATATCTAAAAGAGACGGTGACCTCCCAAGTTCAATTGATAACGTCCGTGATTCCTGATGAAACTGGACTAATCGAAGCTAAGTTGGTCGAGTTATGTGATGTTGATCATTGTGACTTGGTAATCACGACCGGTGGGACGGGCCCTGCAATTCGGGACGTCACTCCCGAAGCGACAGAAAATATCTGCGATAAAATGATGCCTGGGTTCGGTGAATTAATGCGGCAAGTCTCGTTAACCAAAGTGCCCACAGCGATTCTATCTCGGCAGGTTGCTGGAATCCGCTCTTCAGAGACTGGGGGAACCTTAATCATTAACTTACCTGGTAGCCCCAAAGCGATCGCTGAGTGTTTAGATGCTGTATTCGCAGCGGTCCCCTACTGCATTGATTTAATCGGGGGAAGTTTCTTGGAAACCAGTCCTGACCGAATTGTTGCTTTTCGTCCCAAACAAAAATAGCACAGTCCTAAATTCAAAACGTCGAACAGTCTGGCGTTTGATCGCGGATCTTCGGTAAGGAATTGGAAGCCGAATCAAGCTCCTTTTTTTAAACGGATAGACCCTCTCGTTTATTGTCAGAATCTGTTTTAAGCGAATTAATCTAGAAAGAGCCTGCTGGATCGTCTGGTGCTTGAATTGGGAAAGGGAACTGCGTTTTGAAGTTGTCAGGCCCTTGAAACAAAGTCCGATTCTTAAAAATCCTATCCCCATCTCGTTTAAGTTAAATAAACGGGGGTCCCAAGAAAGGGTTTCCACGAATTGTCTAGCTAGATTTGAACGTTTTAAACGAATCGTCGAGATATTTTCCAGGCCAGCTTTCAATGGAAATAAATATTTAAAATTTCTCAATGAAAGAAAAATGTCCATTAGGCTTTTCTTTTGTTCTTTGCCGGCCTTCATTGAAATTTTGATTTTGGCTTATTAATGTTCATAAAAATTAAGAATTTTACCGGTTCTCCCCAGTAGCTGTTCGTTTGCGGAAAAATGCTAAAGGTGAAATTGGTTCCCAAAGCTCAAGTTCAAAGGTCGAAAAGGATAACTTATAGTTGAAAAATTACACAAAAACGCGGGAATAATGATATTAACGCTTCTTCAATTCGAGAAAGCGGTTATACTACCTGAAACCGGTTTCACAGGTTTCCGCGCTGGTGCAGGTTTTTGAAAGCGGTTTCATAAATGTGCTTTAAAACTTAGCGGTGAATTTTTCCATTTTCTTATTGTCCCCACGAAAGAGGTTCTCATGAAAACTAGACATTTTCGCAAGGGTTTTACCCTTGTTGAATTGCTTGTCGTCATTGCGATTATCGGCATCCTGATCGGAATGCTGTTGCCTGCGGTTCAGCAGGTTCGCGAAGCTGCACGTCGTACGACTTGTATGAATCAGTTGCGACAGATTGCTCTCGCGGCTCTTAACTACGAGTCAGCGTATCAGTACTTCCCATCTGCAGGTGATCACTCCCAAGGTTTTGACGCTGCTGGAACTCAGTTCCGCACAGCAGTCGACCGTGAAAACTGGGGTTGGGGATTCCAAGTTTTGCCGTTCATGGAGCAAAACAACCTATACGATATGCGTATCAATGACGGTACTGACGGTTCACCGGGAAAAATGTTGTCTCGCGTCGTTCCTACCTTCAACTGTCCTTCACGTGGTGATCGCCGCGGTGTTCAGTCTTGGGGTGCAGACTACTTCCTAGGCGATTACGCCGGTGTTATGACTTCATGGAACTTCGGCGGCAGCTACCCTGCTGGCTGGGGTGGCTTCAACTGGCAGGACCAGCAAGCCAGCCAACCTGAAGGTCAAACCATTTGGCGTGGAATCATTGCCAAGACATTCAACTCTTACCTCGACTCTGGTGTCCGCGTTTACCAAAACTTTGGTAAGGTCGGATTCGGAGGCGTGACTGACGGATCATCGAATACGTTCATGATCGGTGAGAAATCAGTTGATGCCCGTCGTTACAGCCCACCGCCAAGCGGTTGGGACTGGTGGGATCTTCCAGGTGCCATGCACAGTGCCGATTGGCCTAACATGCGTGGATTCATGTCATCTGCCAGTGGTGCTTACATCTGGCCAGACAGTCTGCCTGCAGACCGTCGTCGTGGTAACTCAGATCACAACGAGCACTCGTTCGGTTCGGCTCACCCTGGAACAACTAACTTCGCAATTGGCGACGGTTCAGTTCAGGCGATCTCGAACAACATCGACGGATTTATTGCTGATCAGGTCGGTCGGCGTGCTGATGGTTCAATTCACGATATGACAGAATTGTAATCCAAACAGCGCAAGTAATTCGGATTCCGCATCTTCGGATGCGGGGTCTTTTTTTTTGGAGAAACTATTAATGGTCGGTTTTATGGGAAAAGCAATGTCAATTCGAGGCGCTCTAGCTTCCGCGATGGTTGTCATCGTGATGGTAGCAGGTTGTGGTAGCGGGAATTCAGTCGAACAAATCGTAGGTGATATTAACTCCAACAACACGATGCGTATTGCCAGTAGCTACGTTTTGTATCAGGTAAAAAACAATTACAAAGGACCGAAAAACAAAGATGCTTTTGTAAAGTTCTTGAACGATCCTTCTATCTCATCCAATCTCGAAATGATGGGATATGACATGAGCGACATCGAATCGGTCTTCATTAGTCAACGGGACGGTGAAGAGATTCAGGTGCGTTGGGGCGTCGCTGGAAGTCAGCGGGGATGCTACGAACCACTTGCTTTTGAAAAAACTGGTGTTGATGGTTCGCGAATTGTCGCTTTTGGTAATGGAGTCTTCGAAGAGGTTGAAGACGAGGCGACTTACGACGAGTATTTCTCTGGAAAGCACAAGCCAGAAGCAAACGCTCGTAAAGATAGCACCGCGCCAAAGTTAGATAAAAACGGAAATCAAATCGACTGATTTGAACAATGGATTGCTTTCGAGCGAATCCGTTTTGGAGTAGAAAACACCCTCGGTAAATTTGAAATTTAGCGAGGGTGTTTTTTCGCGCTTTTGGTAGCCAGTGGGAGTTCTCTTTTGGCTTGAGGCCGGAAAACGGTGCCACAGTTGTGGCATGTTGGGTGCGGCTTTAATTTTCGACCTTGGCCGTCGATTCTCGGACACTAATTTGAACCGAGGGCTTAGGAAGCTCAATTTCTATGTTCATTAACAAATCGAGCATTGCGTTCCCTGCTGCAACTCCCATCTTGAATGCAGGTTGTCTTACGCTTGTCATTGGCGGCG
>JAALLA010000002.1:65190-74460 GCA_011087765.1 Pirellulaceae bacterium | reverse complement strand
TTGCATTGATCGTTAGAAACTCATCGTTTGATTCCCTCAAGATCATGCTCAACCGAGAGACTGGTACCACAGCTTTCCCTGGATTCATCACTTCTGGGTTAGGTACCGTTAATCGCACACCTACTTCGGTGTCTGTTGCGGTTAGGATAACGGTATCGGCTGTTACATCGAGTTTGATATTTTGGAGAATAGTCTTTGGACTACGAGCTGGCGCTACAGCGGCAGCAATTTGAAATACTTTAAAAAACGATTCTCGATTGATTTTAATTTTCACAATCAGTCCTTAAATTCAACTTTGGTTAGGCAATCCATTTTTGTTTTACTAATCTTAATTTTCTTTTAAGTATTAGTATTAAAGCGACGCCAAAATTGTAGGTAACTTGTAGTTTGGAAGTCTTAAGTGCTTATGCCGTAATCATTAATAATTAGTTAATAACTGTGGAAAAGCTGTTTGTTCGCTGTTTGTAATGTGTTGATATTAGGTTAGTAAAAATGTTTGAAACTAGGATCTTAATGGGAAGTGTTAATAAGTGAGGGACCAGCGCCAGTTTATGAACTAATTAGGAACAGGTTTTCAAATGAAATTAATTTGACTGGCAAACTTCTCAGTAAGCTCCTGTTTGAGTTTAAAAACGACAGATTGAATGGAGGAATCAGAGTCATTGGAATCAGAATCAGATGATACTAGTTTTTCTATTTTTCGGTTGGCATGCATGATGGTTGAATGATCTCTATTTCCTAAATAGGAACCAATCTTGAGAAAACTAACACCAAGTAGTTCTCTATTGAGATAAACAGAAACCCCTCGAGCCATCACAATAGATTGTTTTCTAGAGTTGCTTTTGAGGTCAGAAACTTTTAAGTCAAATTCTTTGGCAACGCACTTGATAATTAAGTGACAAAGCGATTCAACTTCACTGGCTGACTTTTTAAAGATTTTGGTAAGCCTGGTAGCGTTGACTATTTCAGAATGACTATTTGTATCAGCGGCGAGTGAAGTTTTAATCTGGGCAAAGACGTGATTTAGCTTAGGTACTGTAACCTGGAGACGATCGGCGAGTAACAAAGCAGCGTCATCAGATAAATTAATTTGGTTGATATTTGCCAGCTCGCGAATAATTTCTAATCGAGCTTCCGGGCCGGGCGGGTTAACGGGTAGGCTTAACCCAAGAGAGAGTCGAGAAATAAGACGACTTGAAAGTCCATTACAAAGTTGCGGCGAAACAGGCATTGTTACGACAATAGGCCGGTTTTTAGCGGACATTTGATCTAAAACACGGACTAATTCAGCCTGAGCTGCTGCTTTATTTTCGAGTCGATCTACATCGTCAATTATAACGCCGGCAGATTGAATTAGCTTTTTACGGAAATCGTCAACCGAATCAGTTTCGATAGCGGAACGATATCTGCGGTCAAATTCCAACGCTGATAAAAATATAGGCTTCCCAAGTGAAGACTCATTTTTTGACTGATTAAATGGAATTACTTCTTCTGTTCGATCCGATTGTTCGGCTAAATCAGAGACGATTGTCAAAGCGAGCGAAGTCTTGCCAGTACCAGATGGTCCAAACAGAACGATTGGCCATTGGGAATCTAGCTTGTTTCGGCTCTCTTCGCTGATCAAGTACTTAAGTAGTAAATTCGAGGTATCACCGACGAAGCGCGCAAGACCTAAGGGACGAGATGGAGAACGGTTTTGTTCACCACCGAATTTTCCGTCCAACAGGAAGCGGAAGGGCACCGAAAAGATCTGCTCAGCAGCCATCGGATTCATGCAAAAATTAGCTTAAAAAACAGGGAAATACATCGAATCAATCAGGCCTTATGGTACCAGTTTTTCACCAATTCGACGAGTTGGTTTACCTGAGAAATACAAGCTATTTAAGGCTAATTTCTAATCAAATCGAAGTGCTTTCGAAGGTGCAAGAAATTGAATGATAGCGGTTGATTTTAAATGGCTTTCGAAACTCGTCTTACCAGTCAGATTGCTTCGACAAATTAGGGGAAAATTCTGTTTTTCGCAGCTTGCAATCGAAATAATTCGGTGAATTACCAGAGCTGTAGAAAGGATCTCCAATTCAGAAGGATGTGAAAATTACTTTGATAAATTTTCAAACTGGGGAATAGGTCCGATTAGGGGGGTAATTTTGATGAAACACAGTCAAAGTTGGGCTTTTGTGAGCCAAATAAAGTGAAACACAGTCTAACGGGTGCTAAGTTTTCCCGTCACGAAATGAAGACCCCAGTTCGTCCACGCCGTAGATACGTACGCATGCTGCCTGCCTCAACGAGAGCTACCCATGGAACGAGCACACTTAGACGAATTAATCGAGTTAGAAAACCGCTACTGGTGGCACGTTGCGAAACGAAAAATAGCGACCGACCTGCTTAGAAAATATGTACCCTCGCCCGCTCGGATTGTTGAAGGTGGAATCGGTGCTGCGGGGAATCTTCTGAACTGGAAACAATGCGGTTACGACGTATCCGGTCTCGATATTATGGATGACTCGGTTACCCACGCCAAATCAATTGGCATCAACGAGATTTATAAGCACGATCTGCAGCAACCCTGGCCGGTGGCTAAGGACTCATTTGGCGGCGTTGTGCTACTGGATGTTCTAGAGCACGTTGCAGACCCAGTCAAAGTATTAAAAGAAGCGGCGAAGACCTTGCAAGGAACAGGTAAAATAATTTTTACAGTTCCAGCTTATCCATTTCTTTTTTCGGACTGGGATGAGCGATTAGGCCACTATCGCCGCTATACACCGGCGATGATGCGAGATCAGGTAGCCGCAGCGGGATTGAAAGTAGAAAAACTTAGATACTGGAACTCATTTACTTTTCCAGCGGCGATCCTTATTAGAACCATGCGACGCTTTTTCCCTTCTCGCAAGGGAACAGAATTCCCACGAGTTGGCAAGCTAACCAACAAAGCACTGATTACTGCAGCTCAGATCGAGACACAAGTATCTAATCGACTTGGCGTTCCGTTTGGACTTTCTCTCGTAGGGGTAATCAGCAAATGAAACGACCCGAATTAAAAGATTCCAAAATTACCATTGTCATGCCGCTTTTAAATGAAGTGGCGGTCATTGAGCAATTAGTAAATCAGACGGCGACCGTCTTAAATCAAACGGGCTGCCAGTGGCAATTTATTTTAGTCAATGACGGTTCCACAGATGGAAGTCGAGAAGTTCTCGACCACATGGCGGATGCCGAAAATAGAATTGTTGTTCTTCATTTATCGAGGAACTTTGGGCATCAATCAGCATTACATGCGGGCTTGGAACATGCGACGGGCGACGCCACGATCTTGATGGATAGTGATGCACAAGACGACCCAAACGTCTTGCCGCAGATGATCGAGCAATGGCAATCCGGCTATGATGTCGTCTATGCCGTTCGTTATGGTCGCAAAGAAAACATTCTTAAACGCACCGCATTCAATCTTTTCCATCGATCGATGCAGTCACTTGCTTCAATTGCCATTCCTCGAGATGCAGGTAATTTTGGATTGATGGATTCGCGTGTTGTAAAACACGTTGTCAGTCTTGGTGAAACAGACCGGTATTTTCCTGGACTGCGAACCTGGGTTGGATTTAAACAATGTGCCCTGCCTGTCGAAAGGCTTAGAAGACACGATGATCAACCGAGAGTATCGTTCCGCGGATTAGTCTCGTTGGCGAAAACAGCAATGTTTAGTTTTTCACGAGTGCCACTTTTGGCTTTTTACGGGCTCGCGGTTGTTTCATTCATGCTTGGTTTTTCCTGCATTGTGTGGGCGTTGTATCACAAACTGTTTACCGGTCAGGCGATACCTGGCTGGGCATCGGTGACAACTGTCAGTGCTTTCTTCGGAGCCATCAACGCGTTTGGCATCGCTATTTTAGGAGAGTACATCGCTCGAATTTATGATCAAGTCAGAGATCGTCCGGCGTACGTCGTTCAAGAGGCTAAAAACCTCACTATTAACGGGGCTGACGCGTCGGCTAAAACAGAACAAGAATTGCTGCTGGATCTCCAGAGCTTACTCGCAGAGATGGAAAATGTTAAATCTGAACGCAATCGAACTAGCGTTTTCCCCATGATCGATTCAAACTCGATTGGCATTTCTCACGATATGACTAACCAACGGTAATGAAGTGAAACCTGATCATTCATCGCTGCCAAAAAAATCAGTGTCCAACCAAGGCAGGCAACGGTGGGTCATAGGTTGTTGGATAGCTGCGATTGTTCTCTGCGTTGGTTTTGGTTTAAGCCATAGTTTTACAATGATGGCTAAATATGACGACGAAAGTTACGTCATGTTATCGCTTCAGACTTTCTTCCAGGGGGAACGACTCTACGGAGAAACTTATACGCAGTATGGTCCCGCGTATTATTTAATTCAGTCACCGCTTCATCGCTGGCTTGAGATACCAATCACTCATGATATTGTACGCTTGAAAACCGTTTTGACCTGGTTTGCAATTTCATTGCTGAGTGGAATTTTGGCCTGGAAGGTTACTGGCAAAGTGACTCTTGGTATTACCGGGATGTTGCTGGTAATGTTGCACTTAGAAAAATTAGGGTTAGAACCGGCGCATCCGCAAGAAATTATCGCTCTTCTTGCTGCGGCTGGGTTGATTTTCGTACAACCAAAAAACCAATGGATGTTGTTCATTGCCGGTGTATGTGCAGCACTAGCGGGACTGACAAAGCTAAACGTTGGCGCAACAATGGCTGCCAGTTTCTTATTTTCGGTTTCTTGGAACAATCAAAATGTGAACCGACACGACAAATCATTAAAGTTGATTTCTTCCGTCTTATGTTGCAGTATTCCGGCGGCGATTGGTTGGCTGGTTTGGGGAAAAGTTTCAGGGGGAACCGAACCCGGCGGACTTTTACTGCCAATTGCATTGTTTTTATCTACAGCAATAGTTTGTTGGACGGCCAAGCAGAATCAACTAGCCAATACCAGCCAGCAAAACGAGAGAGTGACACCCAACCGAATAAAAAATTTTTACTGGGTAGTTGCAGGTGGCATGGCGGGCACTGTCTTGGTCGTTATTTGGTCCATGCAACACGGAAACAGCTTGCGTGAAATTCTGTGGGGCGTGTTGCTTCAACATTCATTCATGTCCGAGTCATTCTATCAGCCGCTACGATTCCAAGCTTTGACTCTTTTATCAACGATAGTGTTTTTTTTACTCGTGTTTTCGTTTCTCTTATTAAACAAAATCGGATCACGTCTGGCAGAAAAACTATTGCCGTGGGTCATGACGCTTCCCGGAATTACTTTGGTGATTACGGCAGTGTTATCAATTGTAAGTTGTTTTCAACCGATCGAGCACGGCTTAAGTTTAAGAGGTGCAGCAAGTTTCTTAGCGATTGCCGGCCCGATGGTAATGCCGGTAATTTTAATCAATAAGTTGTCAGTCCAGCGACTCGCGGTCGCGATGAGCGGCTGCCTGTTTCCTGTGCTTGTGTTTCCCACTCCAGGAACTCAAGTTTCACTGGGGACAATACCGATTATCGTTGGACTGTTGATAGGCGTCTCCGATGCAGCTCAAACTAAGTTTGAATACCAACGTCTCTCAGCAGCAATTGATACCTATCTAGGATGGGCTGTCGCACTGGCGATGATCGGGTCAACTTTGGTTTTTTCAGCCCGCTGGATCAACCAAGAGCCGCTTAATCAACCGGGTTGCAGTTGGGTTAGATTAGACGCAACTCGCGCTATTGAGGAACAGCAGGTAGCAGCAGCGATAAGAAAAGCGCCCGGCCAAATCTTAGCTTTTGAAACGCACAATCATAATCGGTTTTTCTTTTGGACTGATAAGTCTCCGGCGACCGCAATCAACCCTACCTTTTGGCCTTGGATGTTGACCGAGGGCCAGTCGAAAAAGGTAGCGGAAGCTTTGTCCAACGAAGAACTTATTTGTGTGGTTAGGAATGAAACCGGCACTTTAATTGACGCCCAACCAGACCAATCACCTATGTCCAAAGAAATGGAGGACGGCTGGAGCTTGCTAACTGAAATAGGCAGGTGGCAGGTCGGAGTCCGAACCAAAACGTCAGACAACTCCAGTGACGAAAATTAAGCGGGTGGAACCTGTCGGTTTTTATTGCAACTGGTTTAAAATATTCGAGATAATTTCGATAGTATCATCGATTTCTTCGCGAGTGTTACTGACTCCCAAGCTGATTCGAACGGAGTTTTCAACAACGTTTTTCTCAAGCCCCATAGCGAGTAATACAGGAGATAGTTCACTGCTTCCACTTGCACAGGCAGAGCCTGTTGAAATAGCCAGTCCTTTGATGTCAGCAGCCATTAAAAAAGATTGTCGATCAACTTTTGAGAATGATAAATTACTCACGTGAGGCAACCGAGTGGCTCCCGCTCCGTTGACAACTAAATCTGGAAACCGGCTTAGCAATGTTTTTTCCAGATGGTTCCGCAGTGTCAGGACCCCCGAATAGTAATCGGCCTCGTTTTGATAAAAGGTATCTAGGGCTGTTTCCATCCCCGCGACAAGGGCAACGTCTTCGGTTCCAGGTCGCAGTGACATTTGTTGAAATCCGCCAAATTGCAGGGGAGCAGGCGTTAATCCGTGTTTTAGAATAAGGCCTCCGATGCCGCGAGGTCCACCAAGTTTATGCCCGGTAAACGATAGTGCGTCGACCGAAAGTTCCCGAAAATGGACTGGAATTTTTCCGACTGCCTGAACCGCATCGGTGTGAAATAAAATTCCTCTATCTCGACAAAGTTGGGCGACTTCTTTCACAGGTTGCATTACCCCAGTTTCGTTATTGGCCAACATGAGGCTGACGAGTTTTGTGTTGCCTTGAATCATCGAACCAAGTTGATCAACTCGGCAGACTCCATGTGAATCAACCGGTATTTTGTCGACCGAATGGCCAAGTCTGACAAGGTGTTCGGCCGCACCGACCACGCTGGGATGTTCAACTGAAGAAATGAGAATGTGCTGTGGTACAAATAAGTCGGAGGTGTTGTTTGACTTTGAATCAAGAGCGTTTACCAAACCAAGGATGGCTAAGTTATTACTTTCTGTACCGCCGCTAGTGAAAATCAATTGATCGGTGTCCATGCCCGAAGTTTTTGCCCCAAGATAATTCGCGATTTTTCGCCGAGAATTTTCAAGATGTTTTCGAGCCAATTGGCCTGGTCGATGTTGACTTGCCGGGTTCACAAATCCAGCCGCAAAACATTCGGTGATTTTATTGGCAACTTCCGGCAGCATTGGTGCAGTAGAATTATGATCCAGGTAAATGAATTTTTTCATTGCGCCATTTCTTTAACGCCGGGATTGGAGGCGTCGTCCAAGAGAGTTTGTGCCTCGACACTCGATTCAGCATCGAGCGATAATTGCAATCGAACTTTCGCTCGCTCAAGCCGCCCGAGATGGTAATCAATCTTCCCTAGGTCCAAATAGGCCTGAGCGACCAGGGTATTTAATTCATCACTGAATTCGGTGGGATTTTTGGGACAATCTGTTAAAGCAAACTCCATGATTTCTGGAATCTTCAAATACGATTCTTGCCTTGCCATTTCAATGACATGCGGCCAGAAAAGAGGAGCTAAATCGGGGTGAGTTTTGTTCCATTCCACAAACACGTTGGAATAATTCGAATCCATCAACTCGAGATAATGAGTCAGAAACCGGGCGTCACTTTCGGGCGGAAGCAAAGATTCAGATAGGTTTAGTTCAGAAACTAAGTGCCAGGTCGTAGCATTCGCGTTTGCAGATAGAAATCCAAGATCCATTAAGTCTTGTTGAAGCGCACCGGACTCATCGTCCACCGTCTTTTTAGTGATGATCCAGTTCAGATACGGCACTTTATTATATTTAAAAGTTCGAATCGAAAAATTATCTGGCGAAAACTCACGACCCTCGATATTCCCGCTGAGAGTCAGAACGAAAAAGCCAATAATTAACCCGACCCCAGTGATAAGCACAAAAGTAATCAACCAGGTAAAAAATTTCGAGAAAGTCATAGTTTTAATAAGGGAACACAGGCGCTATCAGGAAGCCAACGAATAAGGCAACAGAGAATTTGATTATAGCAAGGATGTTTCGATAATCGTTGGTTTCAAGTAATTCTAAGTGTTTTTGCAACATTAGACATTCCTCAAATACAGGCTTGTTGTTTAGTTTCTTTTGCTCAATAATCACGAAACTTTTTGTCGGACATTCGTGTAGTATTTTTTAATATTTGCCGATATTTGCGGATAGTTGTTAGTACGATAAGTACTCGCATGGAATGAGCATTTTAACAAGCACGGGCGTCGTATTTTGGATCCATTTGAATCACAATCAGAATTGCGAATAAATGATGATACGTCGCAAGCGGTCCAGAAATGGCCAACTGACGAAAAATCACGCCGCCGCCGACTCGAAGCCGTCTTGTTCATGTCGCGAACGCCGCTGCCAAGTCGGAAACTAAGTCAGTTGGCAGAACTTGAAGATGGCACCCAGGCACGGACGATGATCAAAGAACTCAACCAGCATTATGACGAGATTGGTCGAGCGTTCCATGTGAAGCAGGTTGCCGGTGGTTATCAGTTGCGAACTCGACCGCAATTCTCAGACTGGATAGGAAGGTTGGAACACACACCCAAGCCCGCCCGACTGTCCGCTCCTGCCCTAGAAACATTGACAGTGGTCGCTTATCGCCAACCGATCATTAAAGCGGAGATTGAAGCGGTGCGTGGAGTAAGTTGCGGCGAAATGCTACGACAGCTATTGGAAAAAAATCTAATTAAGATAGCCGGTAGAAGCGAAAAACTAGGTCGACCGTTTCTCTATGCTACATCCAAAGAATTTCTAGCACATTTTGGACTCAACAGTCTCGCTGACTTACCTCGAGCAAAACAACTTTCTGGACAAGGGTTGCCCGAATGGGCCTCCTCAGATCAGAATCAGGAAGTAGCAACAACTGGTCTTCAAGATATTCAAACACTTCAGACCCAAGTGCTCGGAAACGAGCACAACGACTCGCGATTAAAGGAGGAAGAATAATGACCCTGATATTTGATTCAAAACGAGAACATCTTGGCCAGGGCGAACCAGATTTTTCCCAACTAGCGATGGAACACCGTGCAGCATCCGCTCTGGGTGGTTTTAGTCTAACCACGATTAAATTCGAGGACGATCTGGATGAGGACGAAGAATATGAGTACGAAGACGAATTTGAAGAAGACGCAGAGGAAGGTGACAGTGAAGATGGAGAGTATGAAGACGAAGAATATGAAGAAGGTGAAGATGA
>JAALLA010000002.1:50919-65180 GCA_011087765.1 Pirellulaceae bacterium | reverse complement strand
GAAGATGAACTAGAGGAAGATGAAGAGTATGAGGATGAAGAGTATGAAGAAGGTGAGGGGCTAGAAGAAGGAGAAGATGACGGAGAGTATGAAGACGAAGACGAGCCCTATGAAGATGTCGACGACTATGACGAGGAAGATGACCTAGAAGAAGATGACCTAGAAGAAGATGACCTAGAAGAAGATGAGTGGGAGGAGGTCGGTGAGGATGACGACGAAGAAGATATTGGCGAAAATGATTGGGACGACGATGATGATGACTGGGATTGAGTCCCAGCCCCTGCAACTACCACCAAGTTTGCCAGTTAGACATTAATCTCCAAGCTGAAACAGCTTTTTCAACGCCTCCAGAAGCCCACCAGACACCTGAGGCGATTCTGTTTGAAGAGATTTTAATGGCGGGTGTAAGATTTTATTGACGAGTCGGTTAAACGACTGTTCAATTTCAGACTTTTGTTTGTCAGAGACACCTTCCAGCCGATTCATTAAACGATCGAACTCAAGCTGTTTTGCGTCGTCAGCTTGGCGTTTTAACTGGGCAATTGTTGAACCGCTGGATCGTCTTTGGATATCGTCAAAAAACTGGTCGGCTTCGTGGTGAATTATTTGTTGAGCTTGTGGGTAGTGCGACTGCCGAGATTGTCGATTTCGTTCGCATTCTTTTTGTAGATCATCAAGGGTATAAAGATATACGTTTAATCGATCGCTTATCGATTGCTCAAAATCTCTCGGGACAGCAAGGTCAAGAATAAAAATTGGTTTCTGTTTCCGCATTTCTTCCACACGGTCAAATTGATCCGAAGTTACCACAGCTTTGCTCGCTCCAGTGGCACTTATGACTAAATCAGCTGCGGCGAGTTCTTTTTCAAGTTCCGACCAGTCCCCGACACGACCATCAAATTTCTCGGCCAATTCTTTTGCGTTCTCGATGGAACGGTTAATAATGGTGAAATCCTTGCCCCCCTCGTGTATCGCATAGCGGAGTGTTTCCTCTGCCATTTCTCCAGCGCCAAGAATCAATATTTTCTTGTTGTCCAGTCGCTCAAATATTTGTTTGGCTAAAACGCCAATGGCTACGCTGGGAACACTGACTCGATTGGTGTGAATTTCGGTTTCATTGCTGATTCGACGAGCGACCCTGATCGCCGATTGAAAGACGCGATGGATCAACGCGGCGGTTTGGTTGGTCTCGACGGCAAGTTGATACGCCTGTTTCACCTGGGAGAGGATCTGCGCTTCGCCGACAACCATGCTGTCGAGACTGGAGGCGACAGAGAACAAGTGTTCTACGGCCTGCCGATCTTGATGAATGAATATTTCCGAATTGATATCGGTAGCGGCGATGCCACGTTGTTCGGCAATGAACTCGATTAATTCAGATTTTCCCGGAACCGAGTTTGGTTTGTTCGCCACGGTGTAAAACTCGGTTCGGTTACACGTAGACAGTAAAACCACTTCAGAATTAGGGAATTTTGAATAGTAATTGTTTAGGAAAGGTTTGATTTGCTGTTGAGTGAAAGCGAGTTGTTCACGGGTCGCCACACTGGACTGATGGTGGCTACAGCCAATGACTTGGAGGTTCATCGTCTTAACCTCCCAACGGCACCGGGAGGTTCTACAAGAGATCTTTGAATCTGTGCCTGCTGGTCAACATCGGATTCTGGATTGGTTGTTGCGTGGCCAACCCACCATACGATTGCTAATTCTAAAACCAAGAATAAAAAACTTGCGATGACAAGATAAGCTACTTTGCGTCCTTGTCTTGACGGTTGGTAACAAAAATTAAAAACCGACACCAGTAAAAGCCAGGAAAATAAAATACCGGACGACCAGATCACAGGATTTGACCAGGCGATGATTCCCCCGCCCGATAACGTGCCGTCAGCTTGATGTGTCCAGTTAATGGCAATTCCAGAAACAAGCCCAATTGCCAACAGGACAGTGGAGATGATTAGCGAGTATTCACTGGATTTTTGTAACCACTCGAGTGACGGCAGACGAAAGTACTTTGACTGAGGGCTCTTGTGTTTTAGGCGGCGCGATTGGACGACATAAACCACGCCAAAGACAAATCCGAGGGCTACGACAGCTGTTCCCAGCAATAACGCGGAACCATGAACCATATTCCAAATCGACTTTGCTCTCATGGAACTGAATTGGTTTTCGTGGCCGAAACCGACGCCTAAGCCAATCAATCCCAATATGAGTGGAATGAGAAACAGGCCGATTACAGATTTTGGTTGCCGAGCAGAAATCCAGATATATGCGATCGCTAAGATCCAGGCGGTGGCCAAACACCAGCCAAACCAACTTCCCAGCCAAAGGCCGGTTGAACCAAGAACAAGCTTACCTTGTAAGACAAGGAAAACCGTGTGAGCGAACAAACCAGCTGCCGCAAAACCAACGCGAACATACTTTCTAAAGCTAACGTCAAAAAAGACACGGGATATTTCTAAAATGAAAACCACCGCGTAGCTTGCTGCAAAACAAGTAATTGAGATGTTTTGAAGCCAGTTCATAACTGTCAAATTCGAGGAAAAAGGATAGAAAATGTACTGCAAAAGAATAACACCTGGAACAGCATTTGTGGGTTTGATTCCAGGCCATCTAATTGTTGGTTATGAATTCGTTGCTTGAAAGTTCGGATTACAATAGTCTGCGCGATCTACAATCTTTAACCGGATAAGTAAGCGTTAGTTTTCGTAGTGATACCGCAGTAAACCCGACTTTTCTCAGAGGAGTTCGGTCGTGCGGATTGCGCAATCCAATTGTGTCAAATTTTCGATTCACTATCCTCTGTTTTTGGTCGCCCAAGCCCAAACTTGGCAAGATATTTTTGAAGGGTGTTTCGGTTGATACCAAGTTTTTTCGCTGCCTTGGTTTGGGTTTGATTGCAAGACTGCATCACCTGTAATAACAGTTCTTTTTCAACTGGTTCCACAATTTCTTTATAGAGATCTTCAGCATTGGCTTCGGATTTATTTAATCGATTGTAGACAAACTCCTGAATCAATGATTGGTCATCCGTTGGACGGAAGATAAACTCCTGACTCGCCTTGGAATCGCCGATGACCGCTTTGGGCAATAGTTCAGGTACTAACTGATTGTCTTGTGACAAGACTACTGCTCGCTCAATATAGTTTTGCAGTTCACGCACATTTCCGGGCCATGGGTATTCAATTAACGCATTGAGGGCGTCGGGGTGAATCTTCGAGATAGATTTTTGGTTGGCCTTTCCATAAACATCGAGAAAATGTCGAACGAGCAACTCAATATCCCCCTCGCGGCGTCGCAATGGTGGTAATGCAATGGGAAGGACGTTGAGTCGCCAAAATAAATCTTCTCGAAAGCGATTCTCTGATACCTCAAGATTAAGGTCGCAATTACTAGCTGCGATCACACGCACGTCGACTTGAATCGTATTGGTATCACCAACTCTTTCAAACTCTCTTTCCTGTAAAACACGCAGCAATTTTACTTGAAGTGTAGATGAGGTTGAATTGACTTCGTCTAGAAAGATAGTACCGCCATGGGCCGCTTCGAATCGACCGGTGCGGTCTTTGACGGCATCGGTAAATGATCCGCGGACGTGTCCAAATAATTCACTATCGAGCAGACTTTCGGTGAGAGCTCCACAGTTCACACGTACAAACGGACCGCTGTTGCGGTCGCTCAATTTGTGCAGTGCTGCAGCAATGAGCTCTTTACCGGTTCCCGTTTCTCCCAGTAATAGCACAGACGAATTTGCCTGAGCCGACAGACGGGTTAGCTGGTAGACATTCCGCATGGTTGCCGAATTACCAATTAATCCATCCAGGGGAGATGCATCGATTTTGTTAAAATATGAAATAGGAGTGCCTGCTTAGTGGTCAAAAATCAAAGCGTTTTTATTTCAACTACTATTTCAATCATTAGATCATGCGGCGCAAAGCCCTGTCACGAAAATATGCCTTAATATGAGGCAGTCAATTGCAACCGAAACCGACGATTTGAGAAAATGGCCGCGGGCAAAACAGGTTCAACAGAGACCGACCGATGACTGGGCATAAAAAAACCGAACTCTAACAGAGTTCGGCCTGTTTTTTATCAGCGATTAGGTCAAATGTTAGCTGGCGATTGCGCCAATTTGAACCTTTACATATTTTTGGCGGTGACCCGTACGTCGCTTGCTGTTTTTTCGTCGTCGGAACTTTTGAATGTAGATTTTTTCGCCTTTGGTCTCGCCTACGACTTTGGCAGAAACACTCGCGCCGTCTACAGTTGGTTTTCCGAGTTTGAAGGCGCCTTCGGAAGAAACCGCCAAAACACGGTCAAATGTGACAGTATCACCTACGTTTACGTCTCGAAAGTCAATTTCAAGCATTTGACCTTCTTCAACTTTATATTGGCGGCCGCCGTCAGCAATTATCGCGTACATGTTTTTAACCGTTGTTCGGTGTCTCTAAATCAGATCCGTCAAATAAATAGGGACGGCCATATCCGTCCTACAGAAGGGAAAATTGTAGCTGAACCGCTGGAAAGCGTCGAGGGCCAAAATACCGTATTTTAACTCTATTTTCGCCTTATAAACGGTTTTCCCCGTCAATCACCCGAAGAATCTTCGTCGGGCTCTCCCATTCCGAGTTGTTTCATCTTTCGATACAAATTGGAGCGATGGAGCCCCATTTTTGACGCGGCGTTCGTCATATTTCCGCGAGACCGGTCGATGTGCCTTGTGATGTAATCGACCTGAAACTGTTTGGTCGCCTCGGTGAGAGGTAAATCCATCGGCACGACGTTTTCGTGATTGCTTGGGGCGTTCACGAAATCCAGATCATTAGCATCGATCTTCTGTCCATCGGTCAGAAACGCGAGTCGCTCCATCATATTTCTGAGTTCCCGAATATTCCCCGGCCACCGGTGGTTAAGGAGCTCTTTGCGAGCCGAAGCGGAAAACGCGGGCGTATCTCGCCTGGCTTTCACGCAGAAATTTTCAAGGAAATTTTCAGCGAGTAACAGGATATCGTCGCCACGCTGACGAAGTGGGGGGAGTTCAATCGTGACGACGTTCAGTCTGAAATATAAATCCTGCCTGAACTTGCGTTCGGAAATCAATTCCGCCAGATCCTGATTGGTTGCTGCAATGACACGGGCGTCTGTTGGAATGGGTAACGAACCACCTACGTGAACGACTTTTTTCTCTTCTAATACTCTCAGTAACTTGGATTGGCCGTCGAGGCTCATGTCGCCTATTTCATCGAGAAAGAGTGTTCCATTATTGGCGAGCTCAAATTTACCCTCACGTTTTTGGTGGGCATCAGTGAACGCTCCTTTTTCGTGGCCAAACAATTCACTCTCTAACAGACTTTCACTAATCGCCGCACAATTTACCGCGACGAGAATCTCGTCACGTCGCTGGCTGAGATAGTGAATCATTTGAGCAACAACTTCTTTTCCAGTTCCGTTCTCTCCGGTAATCAAGACGACGAGATCTGTATCCGCGACCCGTTCGATCGTTTTTTTAAGTTTCTCGATTTCGGGGCACTCGCCTATCATTTGGACCTGATCGGCGGCTTGAGCGGCGACGGTTCGTTTTGAAGATACCAATTGTTCAACGTGCAGAGTGTTGTCAATTGCGACGGTGGCGTGCGCAGCGAGTTCTGTCAACGCAGCCTCATCTTCGTCTGAAAAACTGCCTTCTTGTCGATTGATGAGTTCGAACGCACCAATGGTTTTGCCCGCACTGTTGGTCATCGGCACGCACAAAATGGTTCGTGTTTGAAAACCCAATTGCTCGTCAACCGCTCGGTTAATTTGTTGCTGTTCCGCAGAAATGTCTTCGTCGATACGAGCTGCTTTTCCAGTTTTTAGAACTTGCCCAACAACTCCGGCATCGATTGGAATCCTAAGTTCTCCTTCGTCGACACCAAGGGCCGGTTTACCGATGAGAGAACTGTTGCTGGCATCGGGCAAGAAGATCGTTGCTCTTTCAGCTCGAATCAGCCGTGTTGCAGCCAGAGCGATTTCTTCCAACAACTGGTCGGTTTCTCGAGACTGATTCCAGTGAACCGTCATTTCTAAAATTGCTTCTAAACGAGCTGCCCGACGCCGGTGTTGAAATCTGCGTTCCAACGCTGTCAGCGCTAAACCTACCGCTGCGGTCAATCCATCGAAAACCTCAGGATCGATCGAAGAATCGCAGGCGATCAATTTTCCAGAAGAATTAGGCCGAAAAAGCGGAGCAGCGGTCCAACCGTCAGATTGTTGACATTTTTCAGAATCGAGAGTTTCCGCAAGTAGTTCAACAGGAAGGCTGTCTCCGGAACCCGAATTTGCAATAACCCTCCATTGACCTTTGACGCCACGAACGAAGACGACGCCCTTGGATTTAAGTGTTTTTCGGACTAAATCGAGCGCAGAGGATAAAAAATCACTTTCGGTGGGGGCGTCGAGAGACAGATTGATCAACTGAACCAGCAGTTCGGAACCGCCCGGAACCGCCGTTATTCGCTCTGATTGGATTTCAAAGGACATGGTTTCGTGGGGGTTGGTAATTGTTGTCGACGGCTAAAACTGGTATCAAATTGCTGCGGAACGATAAAGTATTCCAGTAAGAGCGTAGTCATTTTGACACGTTTCAACAATCGTATTGTAAGAGGGTATCACCAGATGGGCTTGTTCGACGGTAAAAAAGGTTTAATTCTCGGGGTCGCCAACGATCGTTCAATTGCTTGGGCAATTGCCAAAAAAATCATGGCAGAGGGTGGTGAATGCGGTTTTACGCATCTCCCAGACCCTGCCGACGATGCTAGAAAAAAGAATCGTCGCCGGGTAGAAAAATGTTTCGATAAACTCGAGTCCGACGCAGCGCCAAAGTTCTTAGCGCCGCTCGATGTTCAAAATGACGAAAACATTGCTGAAGTAATGGAAACAGCCAAAAATGAATTTGGCAAAATTGATTTCCTGCTTCATTCAATTGCCTATGCCGATCGAGCGGACCTCAACGATACAATCGATGCCAGTCGAGATGGTTTTAAGTTAGCGATGGATATCAGTTGTTATAGTTTGATCGCTGTCACCAAGGCTGCCCGGCCGATTCTTTCGGAACGAGCATCGATTGCGTGCATGAGCTACTTTGGTGGAGAGAAAATTGTAGCCGGGTACAACTTGATGGGGATCTGTAAAGCTGCACTTGAGGCGACGACCCGTTACTTGGCTTATGATCTTGGCGAAAGTGGTGTGCGCGTTAACGCATTAAGTGCTGGTCCGCTAAAAACATTGGCAAGCACCGCAGTCGGTGCAGGCGATATGTTGAAGATGTACGAACACGTCGCTCCACTGGGACGCAACATTGAACATCACGAAGTCGGAAACACCGGGGCATTTTTATTGTCAGAAATGTCAGATGGAATTACGGGCGAAGTCATGCATGTCGATGCAGGCTACAACGCAATGGGTTCACCAGGCCGGATGATTAATTTACTACCGAGTAATTAATCACTGACTATTCTTGCCGTGATTCGGCTGGAAACCAATTCTATTTTCCACCAACTCTCAAAACGGTGCGGTCAGCAATGGCCCGCCGTTTTTGAGAATAATAAGGTAAGAATTCGGCGCGAGGATCGAATACGCGAGAGTCAATCTCAACATCGTCTCGGTGATCAGGTAATCCGTAGCTGGCAAACAAAAAGTTTGACTCCTTCGATGCAGCAAGGGCGCCACGCGATCGACTCTGGATAAACGATAGCCACAAACGATCGGGAATCGTTCCCATTTCTGATTTGGGTACATTTTCAGCATAGACACTCGGCTTGAGAGGTGCCATCTGAAGTGTGAAAAATGAAAAACATATGAACACACCCGCAATCCAGATCGAGAGTACGGAACGACCAACAAGTTCGGTAATCGGATCAAACTTCATTCGATAGCTGCTTAGAACATCGGTGACTCCCCGCAAAATGACAAACGCCAGCAAGAACACGAGCCAAATCGCGATAAAATCATAGAGGTAGCGGTAGGACGAGTTCATGCTGAGCAACTTCAAAGCAAGCGGTTCAAAACAAATGCTGGCGATCATGCTTGCAAGCAAAAGGTTGACAAGCGTAATTAGGTTACTCCAAAGGCCGAACCACCACGTGCTGGCGACGATCAGGATAAACATTGTGATTGCAATAAAAATCAGCATCATTAACTTTCTTGTTCGGGGGATAGACCCCGATTTATCGTTATGATTTCAAAACTCTTTGTAACTCTTCTACCGAAGTTCGACCGGCCGCAACCATCACAATCCCTTCCATTTGCAGAGAGATGTGGCCTTGGTGTTTGGCGAGCGCCGAAATTTTGTTGGCTTGAGGTGTCTTTACAATCGCGCGGCGAATATCGTCATTAATGGTTAACATTTCAAACAAACCTGTTCTTCCGCGATAACCAATGCCGGCACATTCAGAGCAGGGTTCAATTTCGATGTCATTTTCGTCAACCATCCCGGGTTGATAAACCATGGGTTTGTATAGTTCGGCAATTCTGCCTCCGGGGAGTCCCAGTTTTTGGAGGAGTGTAGGATGCGGTTGGTAAGGAATCCGGCAATTGTTGCATAGCAGTCGAATCAGACGCATCGACAAGACGCAGGACAAGGACTCCGCAAATTTCTTAACATCGGGCTTTAACAACAGGACGCGAAGCAACGCATCGACACAGTGCTTCCCGGGTATGCGAGTGAATATTGGGATCTTTTTGCTGACCGATAAATCAATAATGTCATTGATCAACTCACCGCCAGTCAAATCAGTGAACCCGAGGACATCAGGTTCTTTTAACAACAATTGGGGGATCGGCGTCATTGCTGTTTCCCCCTTGGAGGGATCAAACTCAACAGGATAAATGTTGATGACTTCCGGTTCGAGCTTTCCTTTTTCTTCCATGACAAAATAGTCACGTGTCAAACGATCGCAGGCATCCAGCACCCCGCGCCAGGCAGTCGTATACCCTTCGCCCGGTACGCCACTAACTAAGACCATCCCGGTATTTTGATCGTTGAGAATGGGTCGCAACTGGTCGAGCATTCTCTCTCGCATTCCCAGGTCGAGAGCTTTGTCGAGCGGCGGTCGTTTATAATCGAGATAAATAGCGACCCGCTCACCCGTTTGGATGCCCTGCGAAACAACTTTGAATTTTTGCTTTTGTTTTCGATAGAGCGTGGAAAACTGACCCTCTTGGCGCTGTCGACGTTCCCGGTAATCCAGTCCCGCGAGTTGTTTTAAAGTAGCTAGGATATAATCGCCAATTTCGCGATCCATGGGAGCACCAGCGTGCCACAGACCATCGATTTGAAACCGGGTGACAACTTTCTGAGCACTGAAATCCATCACGGTCACGTTGGCATCTTTTAAGATGATCTCTACTACCAATTCGGAAGCTGGTTCAAAACCCGGCGAGGGTTTGACAATTTTTAGATTTGTTTTCTGTTCCTCGGACGTATCACCGGCTGCGGTAAATTCGATCGGGAGTTGCAAATCATCGAACATTAATTAATTTTGCCCAGCTAGAGTTAAATGAGATCAGGATTATGACGTGGAAGTTGTTGAAGTTGCGTGTTCGATTAACAAACAAAATAAATTGAGTGAGCAGAAGGTTACTGCTGCTTAAGTATCCGTTGAGCTTCAGCAAGTGAAGTGACGCCCAGCAATACAAGTTTGTAGGCTTCTTTCGTAATTGTTGTTTTTCCCATTTTGACCGCTGCCGCTTCCACGGTAGAAATTTTTGGGCTTTGTCTGATAAGTGTGCGAAGCTGATCGTTCAGGCTCAACATTTCAAAAACTGCGATACGCCCGATAAATCCAATCCCTCCACACGTTGTGCACGGAGGATATTCAATTGGCCGGCCTTTATCGTCGACTCGTTGATCGGGGGGCGGGAGTCGCCATTGGTTGTAAATGGTGCCCTGAGTCTTCGGGTTCCCGCCAAGCTGTTGGATGGTTTTAGGTTGAACGCGTACCTCGACACGACAATCAGTGCATAACCGGCGGACGAGCCGTTGGCACGTAATATTGCTAGTGGCTTTTAAGAATTGATCTCGATCGCTGGTTTGTTTGTATATTTTTAGTAGAGCTTCAGTGGCAGATTTTGCAGGTGTTCGAAGCAAAACGGAACGCTGCTGAGTAATCACCTGATGCATTAACAGGTCAAGGGTTTCCGGCGTTTCTATTTTAGGAACCGCCAGCAGGTCCGGTTGGGTTAACAGCAATGTCTTTAGAATCGGAAGCTGACTTTTTTCAGTTCCTTCTTCGTAGCGGTGGATGACAATGTTTTCCTGAACCGTCTCAACTTCATCTTGATCAATAACGCCCACACAGTCGCGAGTTAGTCGATCCGCAGTTACCAACGCTCCCTGCCAGGACGAAGTTAAACCACACCCCGGGGGGGCGGAGATGATGGTCGTGCCACTTTTATCCAGCGAGCTTTTAATTTGTGAAACCATATCAGGGAACATTCCCAACTGCGGAAACGCTAACGCTTCTTTGGCTGAGATTTCATATTTCATGAGGACGCGTTCGCCCGTCGCTACTCCCTTGGAAACTACCGTAATAGCCGCTTTGCCAGCGTCTGATTTAAACCGGAACGAACCAGTTTGCGGGGCGCGACGTTCAGCGGCATTTAAACCGGCTAAATTTTTCATGCTGGATAAAATTGCGTCTCCAGACTCTCGATCGGTAGGATCCAGCGGGTGCCATGAACCGTCGACTAAAATCCGCAGAGAAACACCCTCCCGAGTGAATTCCATCTGCAGTTGCTCTGCACGTTTAAATTGAGTTAGCGCGAGCAATTCTTTAAAACTGGTAAAGCCATCAGATTGCCGGGCGCGAATTAAGTTGCCTTGTTTTTGGTTGGGGTTGTCACCCGCGGGCGTAAAATCAATAAAGACGCCTTCATCTTGGGGAAGGGCTTCCGCTGCAGGAGCCTCACCCGGCTTGAGCTTTAAGTACTGCTTAATGTTAGGGTTTTGTTTGAACCGGCTGCGTCGAATCAAAAAGTAAACCGTCACCGGCATAAATGCAGTGATCAAGTAAATCGGCAAACCGGCAAAGAAAATGGGCAAAGAGATTACTAAAATGAAACCGGCAAGAAATGGAAAAGCGATCATCGGGTTCCAAAACTCGGGTTGCATACTCATGCGTTCCCCGATTTTCATCGAGTCACGATTAACCCAGTCAGCCATTCGAACCCAGAAAATGAATACCGCTACAATTAGCAGCAGTTTCCACCAGGCGAAATAGCCACCTGGCCCCGGTTTGTACTTCGTAACATCACCAGAGTCTTGGGCGAACAAATTGTCAGCAAAAGGTACAAGCAAAATGGCGACTACGGCCGTAAGCAATAATACCGTTCGATAGCAGCGAGCCATTAAATAATTCCAGGTTGCGAGACGTCGATACCTTTGAGTTTCATCTTCAATTCTTCTTTGTTTGGAGCGACTTGGAATGCTGTTGGGCGGTCAATTAGCTCGTCATCAATCAGGCCCTTCAAGCTCATTGTAAAGTCCTGCATACCTTCTTCGACACCAATGCGAATCGCATCGCTGAGGTTGTGATCTCGTTCTTCGAGAATCAGTTTTCTGACAGTTGGATTAAACGTCATGATTTCACAAGTTGGCACACGACCAACTTTTGGATTAATCGATTTGAGTAGTTTTTGAGCTACGATCGCTTTCATGTTCATCGCGATAGCGCCCCGAATCGCCCCGTGCATTTCTTCCGGGAAAAGGTCGAGAATACGACCAATTGTCGAAGGAGCGGTGGACGCGTGAATAGTACCAAAGACGAGGTGACCGGTTTCCGCAGCATGGATCGCCGTCATAAATGTTTCTTCGTCTCGAAGCTCACCCACGAGAATAATATCTGGATCTTCACGCACCGCGTGTTTCATGCCGACACCAAAGTCTACCACGTCAATTCCAACTTCACGCTGGTTGATCAGGCACTTGTCGTCAGTGAAAACGAATTCAATAGGATCTTCGAGTGTAAGAATGTGTTTTGAGTAAATGCGATTGATGTAATTTAGCATCGACGCAATGGTTGTACTTTTTCCCGAACCGGTAACTCCAGCCAACAAGATCATTCCTTGCTCAAAGTGGCAAAGCGTTTCCATCGCTGGAGGAAGATAAAGACCTTCAAAGTTGGGGATATGGTTGTTCACGCGACGGGCAACCAATCCGATTTTTCCCAATTGCTTCAACATGTTTACACGGAATCGCCAACTAACGCCGTCGACGTCCACCGTATAGGCGAAGTCAGCTCCCCCTTCGTGATCAAAAATGTCTCGATTGCGTTCGTTCAACATGGGAAACAGCAGACGTGCCATCTCTTCGACCTCAATGGGGCCTCGATTGAGTTCCTTGAGTGTTCCGTTGACACGAACGATTGGTGCTTTGCCAACCTTCATATGAAGGTCGGAACCTTCCAGTTTTACGAGTGCGCGAAAATATTTATCAACGGGTTTTTCAGTTTGCTTGACGACAAACTGACCCACCATTCGCTCAATTGCTTCGTCTTCGCGTTCTTTTAGTGTTTTGCCGTTAGATTCTGAAACTTTGGAATTTTCAGAATCGGGAGCTTTTTGTTTTGGCTTGGACATCTAGATTTTCTCAATTAGGTAGGTCTGTCAGTCCGGTTGGGAATCCAGATCGACAGGTTCATGCTTTTACAGTTTATTGGAAAACGCCCTGCAGAGGTAAATGTTTGCTAAGTTTCCCGCGGAAAGTCAGTGAAAATGGAACAATTCCGATGGGACGTGCTTATTTCTTTAACGAAACCTCTAGCTAATCATAGCGTCTGAATAGTGGACTTTGGTGCAAATTGAAAACGATCCCTAACTTTAAGTTCGGTCGGGAAAATGGTCAACCAATCGGGCGTTTTTGACGTTAAATCATTCGGTTTAACCGTTATCATCCGGTCGAGGTGCGACCCGACGAGAAACAGAGATAATTTAGGTTTTTTAAAGAAATCTCAAGCGCCTTTGGGTACCGATGCTACTTGCACAACTCATTTTGCACCGGTTGACCTGATTGAGGATGAGTTAACAATCATGTTCTCATACATTTATTTATTCTCGGTCTAATCGCTGGGCATTTGTCTCGGCCCGACATATTAAAGAAGTAAACTCATGGACTCTGATCTCACCAACCGGTCACAAGCGATTATCGAGCGCATCACTCTGCTCCGAGACAGTCTTTGACTACGATGCAAAGTTAAAGTCCATTGTCGACATCGAAGCTGAAATGGCAGCTCCAAATTTCTGGGATAATCAAGAATCTGCTCAGGAGACAGTTGGCCGATTGAAATCTGTGAAAGCCATTGTCGCACCGATGATGGAACTCAGTGCTGCGGGAGAAGACCTCGAGGCGTTAATTGAAATGGCCGCTGAAGATGAGTCGATCGAAGGAGAAGTACGATCGGAAATTGCATCACTTGAAAAGCAACTGGACTCTTTGGAACTCAAGGCGCTGCTGAATGGACCCTATGATAACGCGGGTGCCATTTTAACGATTCACGCGCGGGATGGTGGTACCGATGCGAATGACTGGGCAGAGATGATGCTCCGGATGTACGCTGCCTGGGCTCAAAAAAATGACTATCAAGTCATTGAATTCGATCGAAACAACAACGACGAAGCAGGAATTAACAGCGCTTCGATTGCGATTCGCGGGCCAATGGCCTACGGCTATTTAAAGAGTGAGACGGGCCTGCACCGGCTGGTCAGGATAAGCCCTTTTAATTCAGAGGGGAAACGGCAAACTAGCTTTGCTGCTGTCGATGTGTCGCCTGAAATCTCAGACAGCGTTGAGATTAGCATTGATGACAAAGATGTTCGTGTCGATACTTATCGCGCTAGCGGTGCGGGTGGCCAACACGTAAACAAAACCGACAGCGCAATTCGCTTGACGCATATCCCTACCAATACAGTTGTGCAGTGCCAAAGCCAACGAAGTCAGCACAAGAATCGGGATCAAGCCTGGAAGATGCTGAGGGCACAACTTGCGCGGATAGAGGAAGAAAAGCGTGAGGCAGAGGAAGCTGATAAATATGCGAATAAATCACGAGTAGGATTTGGGTCACAAATCAGAAATTATTTTCAACATCCAGATCAACGTGTCAAAGATACTCGAACTGGTTTTAGCATGGGCGACTTTCATAAAGTGCTCGACGGAGAGATTCAGGGTTTTTTAGATTCTCTCTTAAATTGGCGAGCGAAAAACAATGGCTAACTTAACTGGTATAAGCCTTCTT
>JAALLA010000002.1:27334-50819 GCA_011087765.1 Pirellulaceae bacterium | reverse complement strand
CTCTTAAATTGGCGAGCGAAAAACAATGGCTAACTTAACTGGTATAAGCCTTCTTCATGACTGCAGCTTTTGACGTACTAAGCGGATAACCGAATCCAATGAGTCGCTTCCAGCTATATTGTGATGGTGTGCGTAGAGCAATTAGTTTGCGTTTGGCGGCCAAGGAGCGGAACTGCCGCTGATGAGCAGTTTCGCCGGTAAATCTTGCCAACGACACAATCCGCTAGGGCTTTCGTTTGGATTTCGTTAGGCGAATATCAATCCAGCGTATTGTTTTAAACGGCCAACGCGGTGATATCTGCAAATCTTGGATTGTCTCGGATGGAATCAAAATCGGATTCAGAGGCAATTTTCGTCAGGTAGTCCGGATTCAGATTCAAAGCAAAAGTCAGGTGCATCAAGGCGTCATCGACTCTTTGATTTAAAGCACAATAACAGGCGAGATTGTAATGACTAATGCAGCTTTCAGAATCCATTTCAACCGCCGCTTGCATGACTTTCACTGCCCGATCAATTTGCTGCGTTCGTTTACAGCACCATGCCAGGGCGAGGTAAGTGTGTAGGTTTTCTCCATCGATTTTGTGAGACTGTTCAAAAAAAGTAATCGCTAAACGCGGACGCTGTGCGATCCGATGAGCCTGTCCCTTTAAGAACAAGATATAAGGCTTATGACCTGCTGGGCGAATTACCTTATTTAAAGAATTCAGAGCAAGATCGACTAAGTGTTTCTTTAAATCCAAGCTAAGACTGCACGAGCCGTCGAGCGCTGTAGCAAGTTCTAGATAGCCTTCTGCCGCCAAGATATTTTTTTGACGTTGAGCTTGTTTGCGGTTCAATGTTTTTCCCGTCATGACCAACTGCAGATTTTTTAAGGCGGTGCGGAATCGTGTTGACGATTCACTCCAGCCGAATCTCTCACGCTAAGAGTTTACCTTGGCGGATTCCAGTCAAGGCAAGAAAGCTAAAAATTTATCGATCCCCTCGCTCTCGCGAGCACCTAAAACCCCAATGATTGTTACGACAATCGAATTCATTGAAAACATATCAATGACAGCTTGCAATGGAATGAGGTCTTTACTCATCATCTGCGAGACACGTGGTTTTTCGACAACATCACTCCGTCAAAACATTTCTGAAACACGGGCTTTTTGTAATTTTCTGCGATGGCATACCGTTTGCGAAGGTCTGACGCATGTAGCCAGCAAATTGGGAATGCTGACTTTTGAAAAGACAACGAAGCCCGGAACTGAAATGTTTTATCCTCGTCGATTATTATTATCACTTGTCATTGCAGCAGGGGCAGTTTTTAGCAACGTAGTTTTTTCAAATAGCTTGTCAGCGTTTTCACCCCCGGTTCAACTGAGTCAATCGGCTCAGTTGAGTCAGGGTTTTTTGACGAGCCAGCCGGATTCAATCGACACTTGGATTTCCCTGGAAACGTTGACCGCGTATGACACGTGGCAATGGTCGATTGATTTTACGCAGGTACACCCTTTTGTTTGGTCGGGAATTGTCCTGTTTGCAGTTCTAATCGCGATGATATGGGCTTCGAGCGATCGGGAAATCGCCCGCTTGCTCGGCAATAAACCAACGAAACCGGTTCATCCTAAGAAATAAATCAGCCTGTCCGACAGCCTTAAACCGCCGCTTCGGTAGCGGCAGCAGGAACTGGGAAATGTTGACAAAGCTCTTTGACGTTTCCTCGAATGGATTCGAGCTTTGAAGAGTCGTCGTGGTGACTCAGTGCATCGACAATCCACTGGCCAACTTGCTTCATTTGTTCAACGCCCATGCCGCGAGTTGTTAAAGCGGGAGTTCCAATTCGAACGCCACTCGGATCCATCGGCTTTCGTTCGTCATACGGAATCATATTCTTGTTAACTGTAATTCCACACGCGCCTAAAGCGTTTTCCGCAATCGTGCCGCCGATTCCTTTGGCCGTGACATCGACCAGAACGAGATGGTTGTCGGTTCCGCCGCTGACAAGCGAAAGGCCTCCAGATTGTAAAGTTTCAGCGAGTGCTTTAGCGTTGGCTTTTACGGATTTTGCATAGGCCTTGAAATCAGGCTGCAAAGCCTCCCGAAAACAAGTCGCCTTGCCGGCGACCACGTGCATCAACGGACCTCCCTGCATTCCGGGGAAAACGCTGGAGTTAATTTTTTTTGCATACTTTTTTTTGCACAACACAAGTCCACCCCTTGGGCCGCGAAGTGTCTTGTGGGTTGTCGTTGTTACAAAATCGGCAACCGGAACTGGATCATTGTGTTCGCCGCCGGCGACCAGCCCGGCATAGTGTGCCATGTCAACAAATAACATTGCACCAACGTCGTCAGCAATTTCTTTGAATCTCTCGTGAGGAATTTGCCGAGGATAGGCACTCGCTCCAGCGACAATCATCTTTGGCTTATGTTCTTTTGCCAGAGCAGCGATTTGATCAAAATCAATCAAATGAGTGTCTCGACAGACACCATAATTGATGAAATTGTAAAGTTTGCCAGAGAGATTAAGCCGCATCCCGTGAGTTAAGTGGCCTCCGTGAGCAAGGTCTAAACCCAGCACGGTGTCGCCGACTTCCAGAGCGGTGAGATAGACGGCCTGGTTGGCTTGGGAGCCCGAATGAGGTTGGACATTGGCAAATTCGGCCCCGAACAACTCTTTCGCTCGGTCACGGGCAAGGTTCTCAGTGACGTCGACATGTTCACATCCGCCGTAGTAGCGACGGCCGGGATAACCTTCGGCGTACTTGTTTGTTAAAACACTACCCATCGCTTCCATCACGGCAAGGCTGGTGTAATTTTCACTGGCAATCATCTCAAGTTCGTCTTTTTGACGAATCGATTCGTCATGGATCGTCTGCCAAAGCTCAGGATCTTGCGATTGAAGAATATTCATTAAGTTGCTTGTTGGTTGCGAGGAAAAATAATGGAATGGAAGTTCGGCGACCCGACGGATAACTCTATTCTAGTTTTTCAAGGACGACTTCCAAGGCGCCCTGATTATCGTCCAAAAAGGCTGGCGATTCGTTAATCCGAAAACAGAGAACTCCACTTGTCGGTGCGGAGATCACCCCGCTTAATCCGATGTCGAGGGGGTTTAGTAATCCCTTGACCTGTTGTTCTGCGGTTTTTGCATTTAAGTCTAAAATGCCCGCTTGCAGTCGTCCCAGGGGACGACCTCGGTGGTACTGAATTGTAATTCCATTGGGTTGGCATTTCCAAGGCGTTTGCGGATTTGATTGCCCGACCACGTATTCGCCGCTGCTTTTGATGCGAAAACGTTCTCCTTGTTGAACGTTTTGTTCGGTTACCTGCCAGCTTCTTTCCGCAGAAATTCGAAATTTGATTTGCCCGGAATTCAGTTGGCTGCCTAGCGAACTAGCCTTCGATAAACAACCACGCGGAACCGAGTAGCCGTAATCAATTTCGTTGATAAACAGTAGCCAGTCACGTTTCAATTCTTCTAAGTTATTTCCAAGTAAGTCAAGAAATTCTCGGTTGAACCGATCTTCATCCAGTTTTGCCAGTTCAGGCAGTTTGGAAAATATCTGTTTTGTTTTTGGATGATTTTGAAAAAACTCACACCCTGCCCAGGCCCAAGCGTAATACCGAACGTTGTTAAATCCAGCGGAAGGGATGTTGAGTATGTCCTCAAGATCTAGCTCGTTCTCGGTGTTGCGTTCGTCACGGATTCGCTTGACTCGCCCCCAATACTCCGCTTCATCACGGTTTCTCAATCGGTGATTGAGCTGCAGTCGGTTATTGTTCCATTGGTGCACACCAAGCAGTTCGGCCATCCCTTCGCTATACCACGCTGGACCGTGGCCACTCAGAAACCACAACATAAAACCGTGAGTGCCTTCGTGCAGAAGCAAATGACGTGTGTAATAGGTTCCCGGTTGGAGGTAAAGCCAAAAGTTATGCCGTCGCTGGAATCCTGCTTTAAAATCAGGCAGGTCGGCCGGCATTAGCCCCGCTCGCTGAAATTGAACCGGATTGGCCCTGTCAGCAATCAGGAAGGCTCTCATTTTCCACAATTCGGCTGATTCCACCGAAAGCCCAAAGAAGGTGCACCATTGTGAGACTGCTTGATCAAAAGCAGTCACAAGCTCTTTGATTCTCTGTTCGTCACGGACATCGGTATAAAGATCGATGTGAGTCCCGGAAACTTTTTGAATCCCAGCGGCTTTTACCAGGGTATCGTCAATCTCAAATGTATCGGAAACTTGCGGGTTGATTTTCTTCATCCCTGATCGCCAGTCATCTTGCCCCAAAGCGAAATTGGCAGATAGCGTTGCTATTAAAATACCAATCGCGGCTTTGCAAACCAGCCGTTGGGGTGGTGCCAATGAGTAGGTTTTGTTCATTGGGTTAGCAAATGTCATAAGATATAATTTGCGGATAAAAGTCATTTAGGTTCGGCTGTCGGCGAGATTACTTCAGCGAAATGAAACGCACTGTATCGTAACGAAAAGTGGAGTGTTTCAAATGAGGAAAATAAAGGGTACTAAAATTAAAGCTTCTTTGGTGAACCCAAACCCCTGTTTTTACTGGTTTGTCGTTTTCTTCAGCGGTGCGATGGTCAGCCTTTGTGCGGGCTGCCTTGCTAAGACAGACAATGAAGTGATTGTTTATTCAGCACTGGACCGAGAATTTGCTGAGCCAATACTTAACCGCGTTGGCCCGGAATTGGGTTTGCGAGTACTGCCCAAGTTTGATCAGGAATCCAACAAAACGGTTGGGTTAGTGACTGACATCATTCAAAGTAAAGGGCGGCCTCAAGCGGATGTTTTCTGGAATAACGAAATACTCCACACATTTCGATTGCAAAAAATGGGATTGTTAGAAGTTTACCGCAGTCCCGCGTCCGAAGTATTTCCGTCGCAGTACATTTCCTCGCGTAATCAGTGGCACGGGTTTGCCGCTCGAGCCCGCGTGTTGATCGTTAACACCAACCTCATCAACGATCCAAATCAAATGCCCGATTCTATCTACGATTTAGCGGATCCAAAATGGAAAAATAAATGTGCTATCGCGCGACCTTTATTTGGAACTACCGCGACCCATGCGGCCGTACTATTCGCAACTCTGGGCGAAATCGATGCGGTCTCCTTGTTGACCAAGATTGCAAATAATGCGGTAGTCGAAGGTGGGAATAAGCAGGTTGCAATCAAAGTGGCACGCGGAGAATACGCGTTCGGTCTGACGGATACCGATGATGCAATGATCGAACTTAATAAGGCCAATCCAGTAGCAATTGTGTTTCCCGATCAAAAACCTGACCAAATGGGAGCCCTGTTAATTCCAAACACACTCTCGATTATCAAAAATGGTCCTAACCCAACACGAGCTCGGATGTTAGTCGATCGGCTATTAGCAGCCGATGTTGAAGAGGAATTGGCGCAAAGTCAAAGTGCACAAATTCCCCTTAACCGGTTAGTTAAGACGAAGTCACCGGCAGTTCCAGATTCTCTATCACTGAAAATCATGGATGTCGATTTTGAGCGGGCAGCAGAGCAATGGGATCAGGCGACCAAAATAATAACTCGTTTATTTCCCGTTGGAAATTAATTACCGGTCGCGCAACGCAATCTCGTTGTCGCCTCAATAAAAAAGCATCACTCTTATTCGGAGCGATGCTTTGTGTTTTTCAGATTGCAGCTAACGCAATAAAATTACACTAGTTGCAACAACTACGTCTCGCGCGGCGGCAAGACATTTTTCCGCGAAGCTTTGCGACCAACCGGACTCGCTTTGCACAGGGATCGCAGCCAGCGTCCGCAGTCGCACCGCAGCAACCGCTTCCAGCAACAACACTTGGAGCTGTCTGTGCGACTGGCTCAACTGGAGCTTCGCTGTCTTGAGCGAACATGGTGCCTGTCATCAACAATGTACATACGGCAGCTGCAATAAACTTTTTCATTCTCATCCCCTTGATTGGTAAAACATATTAATGCGATTGGATCATCCGGCTCCAATGCCGACGCCGCGCCATCGGAAATTTGGCCGATGAAGCAGCCGGATAAATTACCAATTCGTTAAAGCCTGCTCAACCGCCCCCGCTTGCCATTTGGCTCAGTTCGTTACTCGGTGCGCAAAACCTATTCTAAAAGTGAAGGCGGGTAGAATGGGGGAGATGGGGTCACCGCCGTTGTCAAATATCCATCCGGATCAAGTGAGTCGATCTACTTTGGCATCAATCGTGTTCTTAGCAGTAGATCAGCGATTCCCCGTTTGGGTTTTACGATTGCGATCACGACTCCGAGTGCTAAACAAAACAGAGAGTAATAGACAATTAAATCTCCCTTAAACCGTGCTATTGGATCGGTCTCAAGTGTTGCCAATGTTCCTTTGGGAGGATCAAGTCCGTTGGCTTGATCAAGATAGAGCTGCATGAGAACGACGACTCCAATGATCGCAAAAATAGGTGCCCAGGAAATGATGGAGCGAATCGAACAGATCAAACCGCTGGCCTTTTTTCCTTTTAAGTTACAGACTTCGATGCCCATCACTTGGAACACGGGACCGCCGCACCAGCGCCAGCTAAATAAAACAGGCAATATCAAAGACAGCGCGAGACCGATGGAGAAGCAATAGGAACTGCTTGCCGGAACAAAGAAAAAACAAGCAAGGAATGCGACACTGGAGACCAGCGAGTACAAAACCAGCTCGATACCAAGCGTCGCACTCAAGACTCCCAATCGACCATCCCAGGTGAGGTTACTGATGGAGTTCGATCGGGATAGCAGTTGTTCCTCGGCCCATTGAAGCGTCTCTACAGTTTTTGGCCGCAACTGAAGTTCAGTTAAAAAGTCTTGTACAGAGTTAGGAAAAATTTGAGTTCTTTGAAACAGTTCTCCCAGCTCCTGTACTAAAACAACCGCATCTTCGACCGGAATTTGCTGGCGATTATCAATGTCAGCACGAGTAGACTGAGGATGTTCGTAGGTTCCCAGCGGGTTATTTTCAATAGGGTTAACGAGTTGTTTATCGATTAGTTTGCCTTGGCCGGCCTGGTTGAGCCAAACTAAAGACAAGCTAATGGTTTTTGGTAAGGTCCTGTCTTTGATGGCTGCTTGAATTTCAATGACAATATCGAGCATGACCTGTCCATATAGACTCCAGTCAGCGTTGTTTTGAAGCCCCACAAAAATGTGCACGGGGACGCCTTCAATAGATTCGAATGCATCCCATCGTTGCCCGTCATCGAGTAAACCACAATCGAGCCACCGTTGACGCGAATCACGGGCTAAATTCATTCGATCCACCGAAAAATCAGTTTCATCGGTGTGGACGACGATCCAGACGTTGCGATTAAGCGTATCGTCTTTACTTAAATATACTTTTCCATATTTGGATTCACCAATTAGCTCTTTTGTTTCATAAGGGCCAAATTTCAATGACTCGACGGCGGTCAATGTCGGAACAATCACAGGAATTGGAAATTTCTGTTTGCCCTGGTTAAGGCGAATGACGCGCGTTCCCGTCAGCATTCCGTGAATGCCTAAAAAACGATTGGAGGCCCTCATCGTTGAAACACAAATTAGGCAGGGGATATAGGAAGCAGCGAGGTCTCGCATAAATATCTGCAATTGAACTTCTACTGTAGCCGTTGGCGAGCTACCGCTTGCATTCCAAAGTGTAAAGACCAGCGGAACTCCCAAGCCACCGGGCAGAATTGCCGATCGCGCGAATGCCCTGAGTGCGCCGGGGCGTTGTCCCTCAGAATCAATCAAATTCAACATCATCAATCGTTTACCGACGCCGCGCCCAAACCAGCCTTCGCAAAAAGTAAAATAGAGCGTTGTCAGCAGCCAACTTAAGGTTACCCCCCAAAAGCCCACCGATTTTGTCACCCGCTGTACTTTATCCTCGTCAAATTGAACTCCCGCTCCTTGGAAAACCATGGCAACCGCGATGGTTGAGATTACCAGCGTAAGCACAATTTGAATTACTGCTTGATCGATCATGTAGGCTGCAAGCCGGCGACCAACATCAGAGATCGACTCGCGCTTAGTAGCAAAAGGAATCAATGCCAAGCGAAGAGATTCAAGAGTTTGAAATCGTTTCGAAGGATCTTTTTCTAAACATTTCGCGACAACCCGCCCCAGATCTTTGGGAATCGTAGGATTGATTTCCGAGCAGATAGGCGCGCGGTCGGCAATGACCTGTGCAGTCACTGACATGGCGTCGCCGAGAAATGGAGTGCGACCAGTTAGCAGAAAAAATAAAGTAGCTCCGACCGAGTAAAGATCCGACCGCCCATCAACTTTATCTCCCCGAATTTGTTCGGGCGCCGCATAGGACGGGGTGCCCATGAAGGTGCCTGTTTTCGTCAGCCCCGTTTCTTTGTCGCGCGTAGATTTAGAAAGTCCAAAGTCACCAATTTTGACGTTACCATTGGAATCAAGAAAGCAATTCGCCGGTTTTACATCTCGATGAATCATCCCTTGTTCGTGGACAGCAATTAAGCCATCGACGATACCAATCACGTGATCAACGGCAGCCGAGCAAGCGAGGGAACCCTCGACGCTAACTAAATCGGCTAGAGTATTGCCCGGCATCAACTCCATGGCGATGTAAGGCTGACCGGCCTCATTTCCAGCCCCGTAGATAAAGGTCACATTTGGATGAGAGACCTGAGCTGCCAGTTGGGCTTCGCGAATAAAACGTTTGACGTAGGTCTCATCGGAGCCCATGCTTTCGGCGTTGCGTTTGATGGCGACGCGGCGGCCGTTGTTTTCGTCGACAGCTTCCCAGACCGTTCCCATTCCTCCTGAACCGAGCCAGCGGATCATTCGATAATGGTCGATCCGGTCATTTTCGTTGATCGCAGACTCCCCCCCAGGGTTGGGTTGTTGCGGCGCAATGGTCAGGTCTTCCTCTGGTTCAATGGATCCATTCGGATCATCGGCTGGTTGTAACGGCTCTCCACAGTCCTGGCAAAAGCGAGGAGGTTCCTCGCTGTATGTCAGTACACGATTGCAGTTGTGGCATTTGATTTTCAAAGATTTGGATCTCAGAACCATAATGGATGAGCAGACCTTCAGCATTGTAGTTGCCGCCGAAAACTGCGTCGACTGCAACCTTTGACCCAGTGAGTTCGGTTTAAATTAGCCGATCGTTAATTGGTAATTGTTATTAATAATTCATCGGTCGCGGCAATATCGGCTTGTGGCTATAATTATCGGGAAACTGACAAGCATAAGATTTTTGACTAGCCATCTCCCGGAAAGACTATGGACTTACAGCTAACTATTTTTGCGGGCCCCGATGCCGGTCGGATTTTTGATATTGGAGATGGCGAAACTATCATCGTAGGCCGTGGTGAGAAAAGTGATTTTCGCCTGGCAGACCCTTCAGTTTCGCGAGTCCATTTTGAATTAGGAATTCGTGGTGACGAGTATGTCATTTCAGACCGAGGAAGTTCCAGTGGAACGTTTGTCGATGGGAAACAAGTAACAACCGGTACGATTCACCCCGGAAGCGTCATTCAGGCCGGCGACAGCCGGATTAGGTTTATTAAAAAAGACAGCGATGAGCACACTAATTCGCCAGTCAATCAGACAGCTGCGGGGTCTGTGAAACCGCTCCAGAAGTTAGCCGGTACAGAATTAGGCCCGTATGAGTTGCTGGAAATCATCGGCAAGGGTAACAACGGAATTGTCTTTAAAGCAAGAGACTCCAAGAAGGATCGAATTGCAGCTGTAAAAGTTTTAACCCCACAATTCACTTCCAATGATGAACAGCGCCAACGTTTTGTTCGGGCGATGCGAACCATGTTACCAATTAAAGATCCAAGAATTGTTGACCTTTATAATGCGGGCAAAAATGGGCCCTACTGTTGGGCCGCTATGGAGTACATCGATGGCGAAAATCTATCTGAACTAATTGAACGCACTGGAATCGAAGGAATGCTGGACTGGAAAAAAGTCTGGCAGATTGCGGTTGATGTCGCGAGAGCCTTAAACAAAGGATATGAAAACAAAATTATCCACCGGAATGTGACGCCCGCGAATATTCTCCGGCGGCATAGCGATAAAGTGTGTCTGTTGGGTGATTTTATGTTGGCGAAGGCGCTCGAAGGAACCTTGGCGCAACAAGTCACTCAGCCTGGGCAACTCCTTGGCGATATTCCTTACATGGCGCCCGAAAGAACGCGGGCAAACATGGAAGTCGATACGCGTTCGGATTTATATGGCCTGGGAGCGACTTGCTATGCGTTGCTGACCGGTCGCCCTCCAGTTAGTGGGGATTCGCTGGTGGAGACCCTGGCCAATGTTCGCGATGAAATTCCCAAAGCTCCCAAATCATACCAACTGGCAGTCAATGATCTATTCGAAAAGATCGTGATGCAGTTACTTGAAAAAGATCCTGCCAACCGACTGCAAACGCCCTCGGATTTAATCAAAGAGTTGGTCCGAATCGGCAGATATCAAAATCTTGATCCGGGTTTTTGATCAATGCCAGGCGAAGCTGCCGGCATTGCCGTGAATTTCCTGCGAGCTTTCTTGGCGGATGTCATATCAGCCATCATCCTTTGAGGCTGACCACCGGTCCCGAAGCAACGTGATCGGTGATGACGGTGCCCATTAATGTAAAAGCGGCGACTTCGTAAATTCCAATTGGAATAGTTTGACCGACAAGCCGCGTCGTACCATCGAATACAACAATCCGATCGCAGTGGGTGCGCCCCGTCAGTTGCATGGGCGTTCCCTCCGAGATGGGTTGGCCGTTGGAAAGATCGTTTACATCGGCATCGGTTCGTTTACTTGGTCCCTCGACCAGTACTTCGACGGTTTCGCCGAGGAATTTCTGATTGTCTTCTTCGCTGATTTGGTTTTGAACATTCAGCAATTCGTTATTGCGACGCTTTTTTACCAGAAACGGAACATCATCAGGGAGTTGATCGGATGCTTTAGTTCCTGGCCGTTCAGAATACTTAAAAATGAAACTGTTTTTGAATCGGCATTCTTTTACCAAGTCAACGGTTTCTTGAAATTCTTCTTCGGTTTCACCGCAGAAACCAACAATGAAGTCGGAGGAAATCGCAGCGGCGTCGCCGAGCGTTTCGTTGATCCGAGCCATCATCTCGCGATAGTCTCCCACGGTGTAACCACGTTTCATTCGTTTTAATACGGCGTCAGATCCACTTTGAAGTGGGACGTGGAGGTAAGGCGAAACTTTTTTCAGATCCCGGACAGCAGTCAACAACTCGTACCCCATATCTTTTGGGTAACTGGTTACGAACTTGATCCGTTCAATGCCATTGATTTCATGAAGTTGATAGAGAAGATCCGCAAGCCGCGTGGTTGTGCCATCGTCAGCAACGTGTTTGTAACTATTGACTGTTTGTCCGAGGAGGGTGATTTCTTTACACCCTTGTTCGGCAAGAATCTTGGCTTCGTCAAAAACCATTTTCGGTGACCTGCCCTGTTCCGGCCCGCGTGTCATGGGCACGATGCAATAAGTGCAAAATTTATCGCAGCCAATTTGAATTCTGAGAAAAGCCTGGAACGGCGTTGGTCGCATTGTGGGATCACGTAGCGGATCAAACGTCTCATGGCTTCGTTTAATGTCGGCAACTTTTCCCGCGGTTCGCCCTAAACCGACTGCGGTATGTTGACCACCGTCGGTTCTCGCTTTTTGGATGAGCGATGGAATTTCTTTTAACTGGCCGGGTCCGACGATCAGATCGACGTAAGGCGCTCTCTGGAAAATTAACTTTTGATCTTTTTGTGCCATGCACCCCATGACACCAATGATTTTGTGAGGATGGTTTTTCTTTTCAGCGCGAAGCCGTCCCAACGCACTGTAGGTTTTATTTTCTGCCTGTTCTCTGACCGAGCATGTGTTGAACAAAATAGTGTCGGCATCACCAACATTGTCGGATAACTCGTATCCTTCTCGGCGCAGGCTCGCAACGACCATTTCACTGTCGAGCATGTTCATCTGACAGCCGACAGTTTCGATGTACAATTTGTGAGTTTTAGTATCGTTGGACATAGATCGCGCAAGTAAAAAACGGTGAATCGAATAACCAGCCAGAAAGCTGGAATAACCTACTAGTTGCCGAGTCGACAGTCTACCATGAGGCGTTTCGCTGACGCGAGTCGAAATCTTATGATGGTCAAAATTGTTTTTAGGCTGGTCGACGAAAGTTACCAATTCGCCGGAGACTGGAACACGATATAGCGCTCGGGGGAGCCCACAGGCTGAAATCAATCCATTTGTACGGTGAATTGGCAGCACTTCGCCACACATTCCCGTCTTCTTAGCCCCCGTTGGAAACTTATTGGAAAAGATCGTCGATTGCTGGCGCCCGGCCCCGTAAAAAATCGCTAATTGGCATCACGCGTTTTCCGGCTGGCTGGAGGGTGTCGATTGAAATTTGCCCCGATCCGGTCTGGATAATGAGGGCGGTGCCATCGGCAACCAGAACACTGCCGGGTGCTTTGGCGGAAGAGGGACTTTGTTCCGGCAGCGCAGTTGCCTGGTGAATAATTATTCTCAAAGGTTGTTTAAGTTTTTCATTGTCCCAGGTAGTGAATGTCCCGGGCCACGGCTGGAATGCACGGATTTGATTGACGATCTCGACAGCTGATCGAGACCAGTTGATTTTGCCGTCAGATTTTTTCAAGCGTGGTGCGCGCGTGGCTTGAGCCGGATCCTGAGACTGTCCGATTGGCGAATTGCCATCCCAGTTTTCTAAAACATCGATGGCTTGAAGAACAGGTGCGACACCGAGCTTAGCTAGGCGAGGTTCGATTTGTTCCGCTGTTTCCTGCGGGCCAATTTCTGTTTCTGCTTTGATCAAACAAGGCCCTCCATCTAACTTTGAGGTCATGTGAATAATCGTGATCCCAGTCACGGGTTCTCCTTGAAAGATAGCCCAGTTGATGGGAGCAGCTCCGCGGTATTTGGGAAGGAGCGAACCGTGAAGATTAATGCCTCCAAGTTTAGAAGCGGCGAGGCAGTCTCGAGAAAGGATTTGACCGTAGTCGCATACCACAAATAAGTCAGCCTTAAAATTCAACAGTTGTTCGACTGACTCCGGATCATTGACATTCATCGGGTCGAACACTGAAAGACCAGCGCCTATGGCGCCATCCCGCGTTGGGTTCTCCGCGGTTTTGCGACGCTTACCCGAGTCCGCAATGGGCCGCGTAAAAAGGGTAACTACTTCGTGAGGTGACTGAATGAGAGCCTCAAAAGTCGGAACGGCAAACGGGCCGGTGCCGAACATGATCAAACGCATCTCTAAACTCTCTGGGTTGGAAATTTAATTGAAAACGATTAAATGAATTCGATCTCGCCTGTTCTTATAAATCGCATAAAAATAATATCATTGGCTCTTGGTCAACGGTTCGAAATTTTTACCGCTGTCAACCAACAGCCGGATTAACAATATTTAGATTCGATTTCAGTCAGACGTTTAAAGATGGCCGCATCGTCTAAAATTTCACCGGTCGAACGCTGGTTATCAAAATCGATTTCGAACTCTTCCAGCTCACCGTCGATTTGTCGCTTTGACGATTCACTAATCCGATCAATAAACAAAACCCCTTCCAGGTGATCGGCTTCGTGTTGAATGGCTTTTGCCAACAATCCATCGACGGTTTGGTTGATTTCCCGACCGGATAAATCGTAGGCAGAGATATGAATGGTTTCAGGCCTTGAGACCTGTGCGTTGACACCCACAATGCTCAAGCACCCCTCCTCAGCTTCGTGACTCCCTTTAGGCGAGCTCACAACAGGGTTGATAAACACCAACTCCTCGCCCTCATCGGGCGACCCAGAAAGATTGATCACAAACAATTGGAGCGGCAAATCAACTTGATTCGCAGCAAGGCCGATCCCTTTGGCAGCGTACATCAAATCAAACATCTCCCGAACCATATTTTTTAATTCACGGTCGATTCGATTAATCGGTTTTGATTTGTAACGCAAGGTGGGGTGTGGATATTGGACAATTTTCAAGTCAGTCAAGCTCCCGTTCGACTTTTTTGTCGGGTGGATAAAAATGTCTTATGCAAAAGCATGTTGACAATTCAATTAGTGTTCACCGATAGCATAGCTAGATTTCAAAGCTAAGGGTATCGCGGAGATCTTATCATATGAGGATAGTAAAATAATCAATCGTTTTTTATCGACTGAAATATTATTGATGAATGCAACGTGTTAGCTGTGCCCGGTCCATAAATTAGAAATCGGCGATGTTGTTCAGGGTAGGAAATTTTTCAATTTGAACTACAAAAAAAAATGTTGGTGAAAAAAATTTTGTTTGCTTGCTTGACAACTCGGGAAGCGTCATCAAAATGGCGTTCGAGTTAATTAAGAAAACTTCAAACGCATGTTGGCTCATCGAATTTTCAAAATTGTTGATTCATCCTGCGTTTCACTTGTAAATATATTGCCCTTGTCGTCTACCACTTCCATGGTCGATGTTGAAAGCAGTTGAACTGCTAGTGAGTGTTTTCCGTGGACTCAAAAATCGTGTACGTGCAACTTGTTTTGTTCACCTTGTTCAACGTCAGCACGTCAACCAAACGCTGTAATTTACGAGTCGCATGAAGCGACTTTTGAATTTGGGTGGCGGCGACCGAGGGATGCGACAGTCGGCGACGAGAGTCGTGGAGCGGATCTCCACGCCCTTTAAATTTTGTCTGTGGGATGGAAAAGTAAAAGGAAATCATGCGAAACGATTTATCGAATCGTAACTCCATCGGCGAACAGCATGGCAGCAAGCCAGCAGGCAGCCATTTTTACTGGTAACGTTGGAATTTTTGACTTATCAGGATCATTCGACGATTTGGCTAGGATGCCGATCGTCGTTTTTTTTGCGCAGGACGCGCAGGTCATAGAGCAAGATATCTAAGGATTGCTGAGTTGAGCGGTCAATTGAATTCGTTGCAAGGTATTAATCGTTCATGGTGGATTGTTTGATCGCGTTTGGTTCTAACCAAGGAGATCGCGAAGGAGCCTACGAGGCTGCTGTCAACTCACTGAATCAGTCTCAAGACGTCGAAGTAGTTGCTGTCAGTGAGCTGCACGTTACGGCGGCAGTGGGAGGCTCTGACGACCAGCCGTCCTACCTAAATGGTGCCATTCGATTGTCGACCAGCCTGAGTGGAGTGGACCTTCACCAACTGCTTATTCAAACGGAGAATGATCTAGGGCGAGTTAGGCTAGATCGTTGGGGTTCAAGGACGATTGATCTGGATTTGTTACTCTACGGCGAAAATCAGATAAGCACGCCGAAATTAACCGTGCCCCATCCGCGAATGTCATTTCGACGATTCGTTTTGGAACCTGCAAATGAAATCGCGGCTGAAATGATTCATCCCCCTTCTCGCTTAACCATTGCCCAATTAATGGAAAGAATTGCACTGGGCAGTCGTGTCGTCCTCTGTCTAGAAGATCGTGACCTCAACGAGGTTTATGGCGAAATGGAGGGAGAATTCACAGTAAAATACGGGTCAGCTTGGACGCTTGAACGTGTCGATCGATGCGACCAGATAAAAGGAAACCCGATGAATGCGGTATTGATGGCTTATTTTGCTTTGGATGACTCGCTGGTCGACCCAAGCTGGTTGGCGGCACAGGGCTTTCAGGGGCCCACGCTGGAATTGCCTCGGGATCCAGCGTTAGCGAGACAAGAGCTGTTTGCAGCGATCGAAGCCATTCAATAGGCTGAAAATGCGAACTTATTGCACAGGCCGGCTTAACTTACGAAAACCAATTCAAAAATAATAATTTTTTGAAAAGAACCGCCCGACGAGATTGATCGTTTGGTAAATTTTTCAAGTCGATTTGTTTACGAAGCGAGCAATCAATGCCATTTAAATCTGAGCGCCCTAATTTCGGGCCATAGTTTTCATTTAATTAGCCCCCTAGAGAATATGAGAGTCATTCTGGCAAGTAGCGAAGTTGTTCCGTTCGCCAAGACGGGCGGTCTCGCCGATGTTGCCGGTGCCCTCCCTCGCGAATTGGAAAAACTGGGTCACGAAGTCTCAATTTTCCTTCCGGCCTATCAGAGTATCGATCGAAAACAACACGATATTAAAACTACAAATGTCTCTTTCGAGATTCAAATCGGAGATCGATTAGTAGCCGGTAAGTTGTTGGAGACCGTTTTACCCGACACTCAAGTTAAGGTTTTCTTAGTCGAGCAGCCTGGTTATTTCAATCGCGATAATTTTTACGGCCAGTCGGGAAAAGACTTCCCAGACAACTGCGAGCGTTTCACTTTCTTTTGTCGCTCAGTATTGGAGTCGTTGATCCAAATGGGTACGGCTCCGGATTTGATCCATTCGAATGATTGGCAAACAGGTCTGATCCCTGTCCTTCTTAAAACCGATTACCAACATCATTCTTGTTTCGAGGCAACGCGAACGTTGATCACGATACACAACCTTGCCTATCAAGGATTGTTTGATTACGAAAAACTAGCGGTTACCGGATTGCCGGCCGAGTATTTTAATTGGAAGCAAGTTGAGTTTTATGGGAAAGTGAATTTACTGAAAACGGGGATCGTGTTTGCAGACATGATTAACACCGTCAGCCCAACTTATGCCAGGGAAATTCGAGAGCCTGAACAGGGGTGCGGGCTCGAAGGTGTCTTGCGAGAACGCGCAGGTGAATTGACGGGTATTCTCAATGGAATAGATGTAGCGGATTGGAATCCGGCGATCGACCCATTCATAGAAGAAAACTTCTCTTCCGACTTTGATGTACGTATTGGGAGTTCCGGGAAATCGGCTTGTAAACGAGCACTGCAAAAAGAAGCTAACTTAAAACAAGATATCGATATGCCTCTCATTGGTATTGTGGGGAGATTAGCCTCGCAGAAGGGATGGTCTTTGATCGTTCCCGTGATGAAAGAGTTTCTCGAAAATACGAATGTCCAGTGGATTGTGTTGGGAACCGGCGACCCAGGCTACCATCATCAGCTGGAGAACCTTCAACAGAGGCATCCAGACAAGCTCGGGTTGAATTTGGGGTTTTCAAATGAGTACGCACACCGGATTGAGGCTGGTTCTGACATGTTTTTAATGCCTAGCCAATACGAGCCCTGTGGTCTAAACCAGATGTACAGCATGGCTTACGGAACAGTACCGATTGTTCGCGGCACCGGCGGTTTAGCAGATACGGTCGTCAATGCCACGCACGAAACTTGCGAATACGGAACGGCGAACGGGTTCAGTTTTGGTGAATTTTCGGAAGAAGCGCTTCGCACGGCCGTCAAAAGCGCATTGCAAATGTACAATCAACATCGGTTGATTTGGAATCAGTTAATGCAAGCAGGGATGAAAAGAGACTGGTCGTGGCGGCGAAGTGCAAAGCAATACGAAGAACTTTACCGTCGAACAATCGAGAGCAAGGTCTAACCAGAGAATCAGCATCAGAGCAGGGGCAACAGAACTTTCCTGCGTCACGTTTAGGTCGACACTAGCTTTTTCATCATATTGGAACCCCGAGCAAGAAAACCATGTCTGATCTGCGGCTAGACCCAATCAATCAACAATGGGTAGCGATTGCCAGAAATCGGCGAGATCGGCCGATGGAATTTGTGCCGATGGAGCAACTCCGCCAGCAGATGATCTGCCCTTTCTGCAAAGGGAATGAAGAGGAGACCCCCTCGGCTCTTGCAGCTTATCGTGCGGACGGTTCCATTCTGCTAAATAACGAAGATCTTTCGAATTGGTCGGCTCGAGTCATTCCCAACCGCTATCCCTCGTTCTCATTCCGCGCGACGGAGGATCGGGATCAGCCAGATCTAGGAAATCAATCTTATGGACCATTTGAGTTCAATCACTCGCAGGGCATTCAGGAACTGATCATTCCTTCATCCCGACATGTGAGTTCGCTAAGCGAATTATCGGACCGGGAGTTGCAGTTGTCTTTTCAAGCTTGTCGTGACCGCTTGGAACATGCGAAATCACTGGAATACATCAAGCACGCGATGCTATTTATGAATTGTCGACTTGCTGCCGGTGCTTCGCTGGGTCATATCCACTATCAACTTCTGGGAACGCCAGTGATCAGCGAATCAGTGACTTCACGGACACATCGAGCGGAAGCTTATTGGAATGAAAATGGTCGCTCGATGATGGTCGACCTCGCTAATTGGGAGATCGCCGAGGGGGCGAGAATTGTAGATTCTACGGATAATTTTTGCATTGTTTGTCCGTTTGCTAGCCGATTTCCTTTCCAAGTCTGGATTATCCCAAGAAATGAGAAGTTTAATTTCGTTTCTTGTGACGAGGCGGTTCGAAATGAACTGGCTTCGCATTGCCGGAATATCGTAACGAAATATGAAGCGACATTAGACACTCCAGCTTACAACTTGTTGTTTCATGCGAACCCCTTCGGCGCAGTTAACGGTCAAATGAATTACTTCGAGTTGTTTCCGCGGTTAACGATTGCGGCTGGATTCGAGCTGGGCACTGATATTTGGGTGAATCCAGTTACCCCGGAATCCGCTGCTCGAAGGTTGCGCCCCGAAGATTGATTGATCACAAAATCTTTGGCAGGTGATCTCCAGTAGCTTGCTCACCTACATTAAAATTTACGGGTCAGCTAAAATCTCGTGAATGTTGTAAGTGGAAAATGTGAATCGTCAAAGTATTTTCAGCGATGACGGTTTTCGCCCTTTGGACGAACGAGAAATTCAGTAAAACAATAACGTTACCAAGATGGCGGTCATGCCTGGGCGTTGATGAAGGACTGGCCTGCTCGTTTCTCTATCAAGATACCCATCTAATGTCATCGGCGAATTGAGCCCTTTGTTGCGGCGACCGTCGAGAGGTTAAGTAAAAAATAATATGAGTGATCCCCAAATTCAACTTTGTTTGGTGTTGCACAACCATCAGCCGGTTGGGAATTTCGATGGCGTTTTTGAAGACGCGTATCAAGACAGCTATCTTCCGTTTTTGAATGTTTTTGAGAAGTTTGTAGATCTCTCGATCTCACTTCATACCAGTGGCCCGTTGATGCAGTGGTTGCAAACGAACCACCCGGATTATCTCAATCGAATTGCTCAACTTGTCGAAGCCGGCCGGATCGAAATCATCGGTGGCGCTTTTTACGAGCCGATATTACCCATGATTCCTCGAAGAGACCGGGTTGGGCAAATCACACGTTTTACGAAATGGTTGAACGAACGAGTTTGTTCGAGTGTCAACGGAATGTGGATGCCGGAACGGGTTTGGGAGTCCTGTCTGACGGAATCGCTTGCCGATTCAAATATTCAATACACTGTCCTTGATGACTACCATTTTCGACGCGCCGGGCTTAAAAACGATCAGCTAACGGGCTATTACATCGTCGAAGAAGAGGGGAAAACTGTCCGGGTTTTTCCAGGGAGTGAACATCTACGGTACCTCATTCCCTTTGCCGAACCTGAACAAACCATCAACCACTGCCGGATGCTTGCGGCTCAGTCTCCTAACAGCGTTGTTGTTTTTGGGGACGATGGTGAGAAGTTCGGAACCTGGCCCAACACGAAAGAACACGTCTATCAAAATGGCTGGTTGGAGCGATTCTTTCAGGCGTTGACGGACAATCGAGAGTGGCTGAAAACGACGACTCTTCAGCATGCTGTGACAACGACTCCTCCGCGTGGAAAGATTTATCTGCCCGATGCAAGCTATCGGGAAATGACGGAGTGGTCGATGCCGGTCGAACGACAGGTAGAGTTTGACGAGTTGGTGCATCAGATGGAGCACGATTCGCGGTGGGAACAGATACAGTCGTTTCTTGGTGGTGGGTATTGGCGAAACTTTAAAGTTAAATATCCAGAATCAAATCAAATGTACGCGCGGATGATGTACGTCAGTCGATTGCTGGAGAGGGCTGCAAGCCGGGGCTGTAGCCAGCAAGTTTTAGATGCGGCGGAGGATCATCTTTTTCAAGGCCAGTGCAACTGTAGCTATTGGCACGGCGCTTTTGGCGGCATTTATTTACCGCATTTGAGAAATGCTGTTTATCAACATCTACTTGCTGCGGAATCCCTGCTCGAGCGTTCCATGGGACGAGAAGAGACATGGGTCGAAGCAACTACGGACGATTATGATTTCGATGGCTGTGCCGAAGTCCGTTTGGCAAACGATCAGTTAGTCAGTTGGATCGCACCCAATGACGGCGGACAAATTTACGGGTTGGACGTGCGAGGCGTGAATCACAATCTCGGCGCGACCATACAGAGGCGACCTGAACTTTACCACGCAAAGGTTCTCGAAGGAGAGAATCAAAATGAAAATGAAGCGGCGAGCATTCATGATCTTGTCGTTTTCAAACAGGCGAATCTTGACGAGAAGCTGCAGTATGATTTGCAGCCTCGGAATTCATTAATCGATCATTTTTGGGATGACGATGTAGATGTGGTTTCGCTTCAGGAAAGCCGCGCGGTAGAACGGGGCGATTTTGCAATGGGAGCCTACACAGCGACCATCAGGCGAAATTCAGATCGCATTCAAATCCTTACAAGTCGTGAAGGAAATGCCTGGGGAATTCCGCTAACTTTGAAAAAGGGAATTACACTCAACGCGGGCGTAAATGCACTTGAAATCGCCTATTTCATCGAGGGTCTTCCTCAGGATCGCGAATTACATTTTGGCGTCGAATGGAATTTTGCGGGGCTTCCCGATGCCCAGCACGACCGCTTTTTTAGCGATTCAAACGGAGAAAAACTGGGTGATTTGGGATCAATCTTGAGTCTTGAGGATTCTCGAGCAATCAAGCTGACCGACCAGTGGTTAGGTCTTGAGATCGGGTTGGAGTCGGATCAAGCGGGTGGCATTTTCGCCTATCCCGTGAGGACGGTAAGTCAATCGGAATCTGGATTCGAGCTGGTTCATCAATCGGTTTGCGTCCAACCGCATTGGAAGATCAAAGGCGATGTAAATGGCTGTTGGGCTTGCCGGATCAATTTAAAACTAAATGCCGGTGTCACCGCAGCCAACCAAAACAATAGCCCGGCAACAGTGAAGCTCTAGATCATTTGAAGATGGTTTAAACTCACTTCGCTATTTTGAATTCGATCCAACTGGATGCCTCGGGATTATGATAGACCCGGTGAGTCGCTTTGATGAAATCATCCGCAGTCGCTTTAAAAATGTTCTCCACATACTTTTGTGGATTGCGATCGACTAATGGAAACCAACTACTTTGAATTTGAATCATAATGCGATGCCCAGGTTTGTAGGTATGGCACAGATCTTGAAGCGGTAAGTTGATTTCAGCGATCTCGTTGGCGACAAAAGGTTCCGGCTTTTCGTATCCGTTACGGAATCGCCCACGAATGACCTCGCTGCGAACCATTTGCTGGAACCCGCCAAAATCCAAACCTGGCTGGGATCCCTCAACAAAAGGATGGTCATCAGGATAAACATCAATGATCTTTACAATCCAATCAGCGGAGGTTCCCGTGGTGGATACATTTAGATGAGCCATGACATCGCCGTTGATTGTCACGGCCTGCGTCAATGGCTCCGTTTGGAATACCAGAACATCCGGGCGAGCGGCAGCGAATCTCTGGTCATCCGACATGTAGGGTCGAGGTGTAAACCTGAGTTCGAGATCCTGCCGATCGCGATGGGGTACGGGATTTTGAGGGTCACTGACAAAACTCGTTTCTGTCAGTTCTGATTTTTTTGGTTGAACCTTAGAAAGCGATTGATCGCCGTGAAGGTAATATTTCACGGATTCTACGTTCGCCGGCGGCCATGCTGTGAATTTGTTCCAACGTCTTAAGCCGGTATCGTACATCATGGCTTTGAAGTTCGGCTTCTCGCCGATACCCTTTAAAAAGTATCGAAAGAAGGGAGATTCGATTTCTTTTTGATAGAACGCTGATACGTTTTTGCCGAAGCCGACTTTTCCGACGACGGCATTGGGTGTGTCTCTTGCCCAATCTCCATGACTCCAGGGTCCCATCACAATCGCGTTGAAAATATCTGGATTGTTTTTGTCAATTTCGCGATAGATATTTAACGGGCCGTACAAATCTTCGGCATCAAATAGTCCGCCGACAGTTAAGACGTTGGTTTTGATACCTTTTAAGTGCGGAAGAATACTTCGCTTTTGCCAAAATTCGTCGTAGTTGGGATGTTCGACAATCTGTTTCCAGAAAAAATTATCCTCATCATGTAATTTTCCCGCTTCACTCATTGGCCCGAGACTCATATAGAAGTTCCAGGCATCTCGGGATGTTGGTTCAATCGATTTATACCAGGATGATTGAGTCGGTCCCTGATGTTGAAATCCAAAAGTCGACGTGGCGACGAAGTAACTTAATAAATAGGCTCCGTGATGATGGAAATCATCAAAAAAGAAATCTGAAATTGGTGCTTGCGGAGAAGCGGCTACGAGAGCCGGATGGTGCTCTGGCAATGCGGCGGCTGTGTAAAATCCGGGATAGGAGATTCCCCACATTCCAACTTTGCCATTATTATTCTTAACGTTCTTGAGAAGCCACTCAATCGTGTCATAAGTGTCTGAACTCTCATCGATGGAGTCTTCTCCATTGATATGAGGTCGCATATTGTCATACGATCCCTCGGACATCCAGCGACCTCTCACGTCTTGAAGGACGAAAATATATTTTTCCTCTTCCATCAATTTAGATGGGGCGATGCGGCCAGAATATTGGTCAGCACCGTACGGTCGGACACTGTATGGGGTTCGCTTCATCAAAATTGGGTAGGCAACAGAATCGTCACGGGGAGAGTAGACCGTGGTATAAAGTTTGGCACCATCGCGCATCGGTATCTGGAATGACTGTTTCTGATAGTTAGCTTCAACAGACGAGACTGTTTGCGCGAAAGACGAGTTCGCCGATGTCGAAATGGTGAATAATACGGTCAAAATCGTAATAATTAACCAGTGGTAATGTCTCGACGCTTGCAACAAATATCGACGCATGATTGTCTCCAGGGCTATCTCAAAATTCTGAAGCTCCATCGTAACCGGTATTCGCCTGTTCGGTAACCGACGAAGTAAGCCGTATCTTTGGAGGATCGCCAAGAATTGCCCAATGAAAGACCAGAAAACAAACGGCGCTTTGCAACTTGTTGAGATGGCGATTTGAGATCGCGGGAGATCGTGATTGGGTCACTACCGAAAATGGCTCTGTGGTTTCCCATTTTCTAAGCAAATCAGAAGAGTGGAAACGAGAAATTAGGACCACTCACAGTTCAAAGTCTGAGTTACCGAATGGTGACCGTGGAATCCAGAGTTAGCAGTTCGCAAACTTCTTTGAGTTGACTGTCGGCCAGGCTAATTATCCCACTTTGTGGAGCGATTGCTGACGTTGTCAGTTCCCCGCGAATCACTAGTTCCCGACCATCAGTAGCTTTTAGCAAGATGTTGCCGTTGTTCATGTTGACCAGGTACTCGCCCGGAGAGAGATTGATTCCTGCGAAATCAAACTGGCAACCATAGAGTTCACCGAGATAGAGTGTCATTTTGTTGTCGTCGCGGTCAA
>JAALLA010000002.1:0-27234 GCA_011087765.1 Pirellulaceae bacterium | reverse complement strand
AGCTGGCTTTTCTGGAACAGGTTGCTTGGGCAATCGCTTTGAGGGAGAGTTATCTAGCGGGGGCGATTGTTCGGGTTCCAATTCTAAAATCGGTTGCTTTGAAAGTGGCTCGTTCGCAAGTTCTAAACTCGCTTGTTGTTCCCCGCTGTCCCCTTGTGGTTGTGGAGAGGATGATTGATAAAACATGAATGCAAGTGCGAGCAGGCCGACTGCGACCACGGTATTTTTTAATGAATGCATGTTAGATATCCACAATTGCGTGACTGGTTGAGGTAAACCCAGTTACGATGCCAATGTTTTTTCGATGCCTGTTTGCAAATTAGTTCAGTGGTTGAAAGATTCCGATGGACGATGACAGTGATTACACCTTGCCATGCCCGCATTGCAAAAAAGAAATATTTGACGACGTCGACCAGTGTCCGCACTGCCGACAATATTTGCTTTCCAGTGACTTCAAAAAGCCGCTGCCCAAATGGGTGATCGTGCTGGTGGCGCTCACGATATTCTCGTTTTTGCTGCCTACAATCGTTGCTGCTGTTCGAAGCTTCTTTCCACAATGATCAGGATTCCCTTGTGAAATTAACAGATACGCGTTTTTTAAGCGAGATCTGTCGGTGTCATTTGTGTTTGCTGGTACGGCATTGCTAGCTTATGAAAGCGGAGCCTATTCGGCTTCTTGATTGGGTTGATCGGATTTGGCTAAACGCAATTTTTCACGGATTAATTCGAGTCGTTTTTTGATCTCTGATTCGAAGCCACGATCCACCGGTTGATAATAAGAGCGATCAACGCCGAGATAGTCTTGGCTAGAGACTCCGTCGGATTCGTTGTGGGCGTACTGATACCCAGTGCCGTGTCCAAGCTGATTGGCTTCACGATAGTGGCTGTCTCTTAGATGACGCGGCACTGGCAGTACGCGATCTTCCCGGACATCATTGCGAGCCAAGCCAATTGCTGTTGTTGCCGCATTAGATTTCGGTGCACACGCAAGGTACGTCGCTGTTTGAGACAGGGTAAGCTGACATTCCGGAAGTCCGATCTGTTCGCAGGCTTGCGAACAGGCGACAGCCAACGGCAACGCGTGAGGGTCTGCGTTTCCAATATCTTCGCTCGCTAAAATAATCAGGCGCCTGCAGAGAAAGCGAATATCTTCGCCCCCTTCAAGCATTCTGGCCAACCAATAAAGAGCTGCGTCGGGGTCACTGCCGCGAATACTTTTGATCAGCGCACTTGCCAAATCGTAGTGTTCATCGCCGGTGGGGTCATATTGAATTGAACGTTGACCGACTGCCGTCCTCATTATCGATTTTGAAATGACGAGGGGAGTTTGTTGTTTACTTCCATTGGCAGCGATCGCGGCGGTTTCCAGAATGGAAAGGGATTTTCTAGCATCACCATCGCAAATTTTGGCGAGGTAATCTAAAGCTTCTTCATCGATCTTTAGGTGAAGGTTGCCAAGCCCGCGGTCTTTGTCGGTGAGGGCGTTATTGATCAATAGCTTGATGTCGTTGGGGGAGATTGGTTCAAATTGAAATACTTGACTACGACTTACGAGTGCTCCATTAACGGCAAAGAAAGGGTTGGAGGTCGTAGCTCCGATCAGCGTGACGACTCCATCCTCAACATCGGCCAGCATCGCGTCCTGTTGAGATTTATTGAATCGGTGGATTTCATCGATGAATAACAGAGTCCCCTTCCCTCCCGAGGCAAGGTCGTCTCTCGCGCGGCCTAGAACCTCGCGAAGGTCTTTGACTCCGTGCATAATTGCGCTTAGTTGTTCGAACTGGCGGTCGGTTTCACCGGCGAGAATCCGAGCGAGCGTCGTTTTGCCTGTGCCTGGCGGTCCATAAAAAATGACGGAACCAAGTCGATCGGCCTCGACTAACTGGCGAAGTAATTTTCCTTCGCCTAAAAATTGTTTTTGGCCGACAAAATCATCAAGCCGAGAAGGTCGCATCCTCGCTGCCAAGGGTTTTGCAGCATCAAGATTCGCTTTTTCAGTCGATTCGAAAAGTGACATGAGAATACTCTCGAGGTGAAACCGGCAGTTCGGAATCTCTCAGTATCGCAGCTATTACGGACCCGAGGAAGTCGGTGGACTGCGTTTGGAAAGTACATCGGTTCAGAATGGTAGAGACAGGACGCAGCGATACGCCCGGGTCACTGGGTCACGATGAAGGTGATCAACATGCAGGCCCATACCACGTCCAGAAAATGCCAATAACTGGCGCAGTGATCGACCGCCCAGTGCCGTTCGTGGTCATAGCGGTTTTTAAAAGCTTGGTAAATAATAAATCCTAGAAAAACCATGCCCCCCAAAACGTGAAGCGCGTGAATCAGCGAAAGTGTGAAGGACATGCCATAAACTTTCATCGATCCGTCGGGTTGACTGAAGTGCTGACTGAGGAGATCGCTCAAGCCAAACATTTGTATCAACACGAATGCGATTGCCGCGACCAATGAAATCATCAACCACATTCTAAAATCATCTTGTCTTTCCCGGTGCACCAACCAACAGGCGCGCTGCATAAAAACGCTGACCAGAACGAGAATCGCCGAACTGACCCAAAAAGAAATGGGCAACTTCAAGGGCTGATAAACTTCAGGCCCCTGCGTTAAAAACGAGCCGGGTACGGCATCGGGAATAGGGTTGAACGCATGCTGCCGAATGACTAGGTAGGTAATCAGGCTGGCAATGAAAAACATCCCCAGAGACGCCAGGAAAAGATAAAACACCAACTTACTCTTATAGAGATCAGGTCTCGTCGGAACTAAGTTAATTGACTGTTTTAACATGATGCTAGTCGTCTCGAGGTTGCGGCCTGTGGACCCTTAACCAGCAAAACATCTTCCTACTCCGAGACTTCGACGTTCGCGAGATTATTAACGTCGAATGCTTCGATTGTGGGTTGGTACTCTCCGGTGTCCATCATTGTCATACCGATAAACAGGGTGACGAATAACAAAGATGACAAAAATGCCAACACGTTGAAGCTTTTATCCCACCACATGTGCATGAAAAAAGCACACACAAGGAAGGCTTTCATAGTCGCGATGACCATGGCGAGCGGGAACGCGAACGCCGGAGGCATTCCTAGTGCGCTACCCAAAGCCGAGGTCGCAACTGTAATGATTGTTAAAGCAATCAATCCAAAAAACACCCCGAACAAAAGTTTTGTCGAGACAGGATGGCAAAATGCAGGTAGGTCGTCGTGATGATCAGACATGGAACTTAATCAATCAAATAAAGCAATGGGAACAGGTAAATCCAAATCAAGTCGACCAGGTGCCAGTATAAACCGACATAGTCTACAGGACCAAAATAATCGGTCCGCCAGTGTCCCAGTAAGGACCGCCAATACAGCCAAGCGAGTGCAATAATCCCAGCAATGATGTGGATCGCATGAAGGCCTGTCATACAATAATAGATACTGAAGAAGATCCCCACGTCACGGCTAAGCGTGCTTGGGTCTGGGTGGTGGGCGTCAAAACTCGCCTCTCCACCGTCGGCTGGATGCGCCCCGAAATGTTCTTCGTGGTCGGCATGTTCGCCTTCGTGATTTGAATCTGCTGCTGCTTTGTCATGGTCGTCGTGATCATGGCCGTCGTCGTGATCATCTTCTGCATGATCGTCTTGAGTTGAAGCCATCAGCATCAGAGGTTGCTCGGCAATGACCGATGCATGCGTGCTCCCGGTTTCGCCTTCGGTAGCATTCATAAAAATAATGCCAATGCAGACGCCCAAGAAGTAACCGCTGACAGTAATCGCCATCGCGATCATAAATTTGGCAAGCGTACCTTTGTCTATCAATTTACTGATCACACTCGCGACTAAGAAACCCGCCAACAGTAAGGCGGGAACGACGCACAGGTAAACCAGATAATCTGATATGTGGAGTGCCTTTCCAATTTCTGTCGTTGGAGTCGGATGTGTGTAAGTCAGATTGAACGCACTTCGCACTAAAATGCCCATGTCCCATTTGTGACTGTATTCAACAGCCTTAACGCCGAGGAACATCGTCGCGCAAACCATCGTGATCAAAATGTAAATTGAACAGTTCTTATTGCGTCCCAGTTGTGCAGCGCGGACACCCAAAGCCATCGTGAGGCTGCTAAAGAGCAACACGATTGTATTCAAGCCACCGAGGTATTTATTGAGGAAGACGTGAGCTTGCTCAAAAACCTCGGGATGGTTGGTCCGGTACAGAGTGTAAGCCACAAACAGACCGCTGAAGAACAGAATTTCGGTAACCAGGAATAACCAGATTCCTAACTTTCCCGAGTCAAACTGTTGTTCAGCTGAGTCAAAGTGGTGGGCAATAAATTCACCGTGATCATAGAGATCATGGTGGTCGTCGTGTGTGTCGTGTGAATCGGCAACGGCCATTTCCGGCTCCGGAAGTTTTGGCTAATTAATTTTAAAAAAGCGTTGAGAGTTATCTTATAAAAATTGCTGTCTTTGATTTAAAGTCAATTCGGCAATCCGATTAGTTATGAACAGGTTCCTTGCGGGGAGCAACTTTGGCTGGGTTAGCAAATTCGCGAGGGATATAAGTATCAAGCTCTTCATCATAGACCTGTGATTCGAAATCATAAGGATCTGTTAGCACAGGAGTGTGAATGAAGTTGTGAAAGTCAGGAGGTGAACTGGATTGCCATTCCAACGAAGCCGCACGGAATGGATTGCTGCTGCAACGTGGTCCACGCAATGCTGAGTAAACTAAAACAACAAACGACAGGAGAATTCCAAGTCCAAGCACAAAGGCTCCCACAGTAGAAAGCTGGTGAAAGATTTGGAATTCTGGATCGTAAGATGCGTAACGCCGAGGCATTCCGCGTGATCCCATGACAAACTGCGGGAAAAACGTCAGATTAAATCCAGAGAAAACAAGGAAACAACCGACTCTTCCGAGGAAGTCATTATACATGCGGCCCCAAATTTTTGGCCACCAATGGAAGACACCGCCTAATAACGCTGTCAATGTTCCACCCACCATTACGAAGTGAAAGTGAGCCACAACAAAGTAAGTGTCGTGAAGGTGAATGTCAGTTGAAAGTGCACCGAGGAACAGACCTGTGAGTCCACCAATTCCGAAAAGGAAAATGAATGACAGTGCGTAACACATTGGCGTGTTGAGCAGGATCGAACCCTTGTAGAGCGTAGCCAACCAGTTAAACACTTTGACCGCAGATGGAATTGCGACCGTGAAAGTGATCGCACTGAAAATCAAGGTCACGACCAATGACTGACCGCTGGTAAACATGTGGTGACCCCAGACCAGGAATCCGAGTAACGCGATCGCGACGCTCGAAAACGCAATGAAGGAGTAACCAAAAATACGCTTTTGACTGTAAACCGAAATCAATTCGCTGATCACACCCATCGCTGGAAGGATCATGATGTAAACCGCCGGGTGTGAATAGAACCAGAAGAAGTGCTGGAACAGAACTGGGTCACCGCCGTATTTCGGATCGAAAATTCCGATGTGCAACGTCTTTTCTGCAATCAACATCAAAAGCGTAATGCCGAGTACAGGTGTTGCTAAAACCTGAATGATTGCGGTAGCGTAAAGCGACCAAACAAAGAGGGGAAGCTTGAACCAACCCTGATTTTTTGCTCGCATCGTGTTAACGGTGACCAAGAAATTCAAACCTGTGAAGATCGAACTGAAGCCAAGGATAAAGGCTCCAAAAGTCGCGTAGATCACACCCGTATTCGTGTCGATACTGTACGGCGTGTAGAACGTCCATCCGGTATCCAGACCTTTGCCGGAAAGAATCGCAGCCAAAAGGCAACCAGTACCAATGATCCAAAGGTAAAAACTCGCGAGGTTCATTCTCGGGAAGGCTACGTCCTTGGCACCGAGCATCATGGGGAGCACGATGTTTCCTAACGCTGCCGGGATACTCGGAATGATGAACGAGAACACCATCACCGCACCGTGCAAAGTGAACATCTGGTTATACATGTCATCGGACAACATCTTGCTGTCAAAGGTAAACAGATGAGATCTCAGAACGAGTGCAAAGACACCCGCGAGAAACAGCGCGACCGTGACGCCAATGAGGTACATAATACCAATGCGTTTGTGGTCGAGCGTAAAGGCCCAGGACTTCCAGCCTTTTGAACAGTTCAGGAAGTTGGTTTCGGGAGTGCCGAATAGTTTTTGCCGCGTGCTTGCATCTACCATATTATTAGCCTTAGTTTCAGCAAGCTGGTTAGGCTTGCCGGTGAGTTGTAAGTTAACGAATCAATTCAATGAACTGATCAATTCCTACTTCGCATCCCCTGATTGGTCTTTAAGTTCCTTCAAGTATGCGATGACGTAATCGACGTCCTTCTGATCCAAAATCCCTTTGAAGGAATTCATTTTTGAAACCGGACCATAGCCTTCGACGATGTGTTTTTCTGGATACCAAATTGAGTCAAGAACGTAATCCTCGTCGACCAATTCGGTAGTCCCGTCAATCATTCTTTCGTTTTTACCCCAGATGAGGTTCAATGCCGGCCCGGTTGCGGGCTGACCATCCACTTTGTGACAGCCGGAGCAATGAATTTGATAAATCCGTTGTCCGTTCTCAAAGGGTGTCTTTTCTGCTTCGATCCACTTGGTATTGTTTTTACGATCCTCTTCGGAAGTATGAACAATGCAGGCAGTCTTCATTTTCGAGTGGCCGGTTCCGCAGTACTCATTGCAGGACAGCCTGTAGACCCCATCCTTAATTGGTTCGAAGTAAGCATACGTGTAACGGCCTGGAACAATGTCCATCTTTTGTCGGAATGCGGCGACAAAGAAACTGTGAAGGACATCTTCAGACTGCATGATTAGCCGGACCGGTTTGTCCCTTACTAAGTGAAGCTCATTGGTCTGATCTCCGTCTTCGTAGGTAAACAACCAGCCAAATTGTTTCGCAGTCACTTGAATTTCTTCGGCGTTTTCCTTTGGAATACGCATTTCAAACCAGGTTTCCGCACCGACATAGAAAATCCAGACGAGGATGATACTTGGAAGAACCGACCAGAGAATCTCGATCGCCGTGTTGTGAGACGAACTGGGTTCCGGTGCAATAACACCGTCCTTCCTGCGATACTTGACGCAGAAATAAACCATCGAACCTACGATCGCGACGAAGAAGATGAGCGAGATCCAAAAAACCGCCATGTACAGAAAATCAACTTCGCCTGCAAACGACGACGCTTGAGTAGGGAACCAATACTCTGTTGCGAAAGGATTGGATGTACCTTCACGGACCAGCGATGAATCGGGAACCGTTGTCCCCTGCATGCTAATCGCTTCGGTGCGTTCTCGTAATTCTTCTAACCTGCTACTGTCGGTCTGAGCAAGCATTAAAGGTAATTGCCAATTCATTGTAGTTGTCTATCTCTTAGTGTGATCGTTTTAGGATCGTAATTGAACCGTTTTCAACTGAGTGGTTATCCGACGGGGGTCGGCAAGTAATCCGAGTCATCTTTTTTAGAGCCTCGCCGGAAAAGCCAGTAAGGAACCAAAGTACCCAAAAGTAAAATTGCTGTAAGTGCACCACCGATTCTCATGATCGCCATTGCCTGGAAGGTATAGCGACCTGTCGATTCGTTGAAAGTGAAACACCCCAACCCGTAATTCAAAATATTGATAGGAGAACCTATCTTTCCTTCCGCAGTTTCAACCAGCGCTTGCTCGATTGTGCCCGCGTCGTAGTTCAAACCGTGGATGTAGCGGACAATTTTTCCCTTGGGCGAAATCAAAATGAATACCGGTGGATGAGAAAATAACTTTTGCTCTTGGACGTATTTATATTGAAATCCGCAAATGTCAGCCAGCAATTGAATGTCGTCTTCGTCACCGGTTAGAAAGTGCCAACCATCTTGAGAATTCTCCCGGTCGAACTTGCTGTACCGCTTGACGTACTTGGCCTTCGATTGCTTCGCCCGAGAAGTTTGTTCATTGGGGTCAATGCTTAATGAAACCATTTGGAAGTCTTCGTCTACTTTGAACTTAATATCCCGCAAAGTGTCCGTCATGTTTTCTAACTGAACACTGCACAACTTCGGGCAGTCGGAGTAGTTGAATGATAGCATCACTGGTCGTTTGCCATCGAAATATTTGCCAATTTGAACGAATCGGTTTTCTTCATCGTGAAACGTAATGTCAGGAACAATGAACTCACCGGTCTGCGATTCGACTCCAATATCTTGCGCCACTTTTGGCTTTTCGTTGATACCGTATGGGTCAAATTTCTTGGATGTATCGGTGGACGTTTTGGACGATTGATCCTCGGAAGTTTGTCCAAATACGAACCCGCTCCAACTGACCACGGCGAAGCACGCGATCAGGGTTAAAGTGATTCGATAGTTTGGTTTCAAGATCATGGTTTTAAGTGTTCGTTGAGCAGCAACGTGTTTTTGGATTACTTTCCGTATTTGGAAACGACTTCTTCCATGGCCAGAGAAATAGGAACCGGAGCTTTGACGAGTTCTTCTTTCTGCTTTTCGATCTGGACAACGGAGGGCATTGCTTCAACGCCGCTCGCCTTCCTAATAAGAAAACTGTTCTGCCAGTGGTAACATAACCCCTGTACAAACATAATTGTCAGCAGGGTGACCAAAGCACTGATTGCACCGACCAGAACGATCACAGGTGTATTAACATCGTCGTAGCTTGGCGCTTCGTGGGTTGTATTTGAATCGGACATCTTTTTCTTTACGCTTTGTATTTTGTTTTGGTTTGCTAATGAATCAATGACATTGAACGATTAATGAACTTCGTGGTTCAATGCTTCGCCAAGTCGAGGATCTTGGAGTGGCACGAGTGAACGATTTCCAGCGATCATGCAGAACATGGCGATGTAAACGGCAATCACTCCGACCATGCAGGCGAGGTCGATCACGATTCCCATTCCAGTCAGGGTGTAAAGGTTTGCTTCGGGGTTCATCTGTGGCATGATCAGCCAATAATGATCGACCCAGTGCATTGCTAAAATAAAGATCGCTGAAAACGCCAGCATCTTGCGGTTACGCCGGAGCCCACGTCCCATCAATAGAAAAAATGGAATGAAAAGGTGACCTACTAACAACAAGATTGAGAGTGTCATCCAACCAGGTTGATTGATTCGAAGGTTGTACCAGAAAGTTTCTTCGGGAATGTTGGCGTACCAGATCAAAAGGAACTGGCTAAAGGCGATGTAGCCCCAGAAGATCACAAAACCCTGCATTAATTTGCCGAGGTCATGGTAATGGTCGATTGTAATTTCGTCGGTGACCCGGCCGGTCTTCTGAAGCCAAAGGCCAGTCAAAAGAATTGTACAGAGAGCGCTCAAAAAGGCTCCGGCAAAAAAGTAGACGGGGAACATCGTAGAGAACCACAGTGCGGAAAGTGACATCTCCATATCAAAAGAGGAGAACACCACCGTGACTGCGAACAGAATCATTAGCGGTGCTGAAAAAGCTTGCATCCGGGAGGTTAGATTTTTGTCTCCCGATTTATCCTGCTTCAACGAATTGCTTAAAAAGAACCAGGCCATGCCGCCCCAGGCGAGGAAGTAAGCGATGACGCGAACGGTGAAAAAGTTTTGATTCAAAAACTGATACTTCATCTGCTCCAGAGGCGGCCGATTGGCCACGGTTTCAAATTCTACCTTCTCGGCGGCGGTCAGATCGTGCATTGTCCAGCCACCCTGATTCCAGCTGTAAATCATGTCGCTACCGCTGATCACCGTAGCCAGAATGGGGATGAACAGAATCCCTAATCCCAGAGCACACATCGCGTAAAGTTCCGCGACGCGCCGGACAGTAACACTCCAGCCAGCGCGGGTGAGGTGCATGATCGTGACGAAAAACAGGCAACCTACTGAGATCGAAAGTACAAAACAAAAACTTGTCAGGTAGGTGAACATGAATCGCTTCAAGCCCTCATCGGAGCCTAAAGACAGCATAATCGCTGCGCCGATTCCGATCGCACCAACGATCAACGCCACAGGAGCGGTTCGAAGGTGCCCACCGTTGAGTGTTGTGATCGGGGAAGTGATTTTTGCAGGTCTAGTTTCGTGCATTTCAGATCTTGTCTTGTTATTTTACTGAACAGCCAGAATAGGTTGGTAAAATCCGTTCAGGTTCGCCTGAGCGGAGTCATCTAAAATTAAGGCGTTGGTTGGGTTTTATCTTCCGGGGTGGTCGCCGCCTCTGTGGTGTCGTTTGCTTCGGCGTCGTCGCCATCTTCGTCATCGCTAACAGCTAAGACCGGTTTAATTCCAGTTTCTTGAAGTGCTTTTACGTAGGCAACGATCGCCCAACGGTCTGCGGTGGGGATTTGAGCTCCATAGGGGCCCATCGTGCCACGTCCGTTGGAAATCGTTTCAAAAATCCGACCAAGTGGATTCTTTGCGGCATCACTAACGGTTGCATCATGCAACGATTTAGCAGATGTCCACTGAGCTTTGCCGGTGGCGGCCAAGGCAACGGCGCGTTGGTTAACAAGTCCATCGCCATTGGCTGCATAGCCGTGACAGGCAGCACAGTAAATGTTGAAACGAACCTGACCACGCTGCAACAATGCTTCGTCGACCGTGATTTCTTTCGGAAACTCGGTGACGTACATGCTGACATCTTCCACTGGTGGTGTCGCTTCGGCTTCGTCTTGAGTTCCAAGTCCGGTGCGAACAGCGCCTTGCGGTGTTGTCAATGAAACGGTGGGAACATAGTCGCTCTTGATACCTTGATAGAGCTCCGTGTCGGCATCAAGTTGGCCGCGGGCAATGGAGCCATCGACAGGAGCTCGCATCGCTCGTTCGTCTGCGAACAGGTAACGATCGTTCATCATGATCGGACTAAGCGTCTGAGTTTTCGATTTATCTTGCCAATCCATATCGGGAACAACATGGAGACGCGGTGCCCGACTGGTCATTCCCATCGCCCGGAAAATGGCGACCGGAGGAAGCAACAATAGAATCGCGCCCATCAAAGCGACTAATCGCAACCAACTTGGCAGATTATGATCGGTGAGGTCCTTTCGGCATTCATCGATGGAAACCGCGCCCCACTCATTAAGTTGCGCTTCGGTTGAGCCTCGATCGAACTGCTCATCGGCCTGCTCGATCATCAAAAAGAATTTATCGTTCGTTGCCCGCTTGAATCGGGAAATTCGATGCAATGGATTGGAAAGCATCGGAAGTTTATTTAGGAACCACATTCCGAAGAATGTCGCGAACGCACTCGAGAGCACGATGACTTCGAAAGTCACGGGAATGTTTGCCGGAAGACTGAAATACGGCTTACCTGAAATTTTAAAACGATAGCCGGGAAACACAGGTGATTCGTCAGTGCTGAATTCACCCAGCGATCCACCGTTGGTGTACCACTGCATACCCAGGCCAATGAACACCGCGCCGACAGCGATCCCGAGAACAATGAACGGAAGAATCGTTCGCTTGATTCCCAATGCTGGATCAATGCCGTGCACCGGAAACGGTGAGAATGCATCGGTCTTGGTATAACCCGCTTGTCGAGCTTGGTCACACGCCTGTACCAGCGATTCCGGATCATCGAACTGGGCAACCAATCCGATTAGTTTGGAGTTTTCGTCGGTGTTGCTGTTTTTATTTTCTTCAGCCATTTTTCTTCAGTCTCTGTTGTAGCTTGGTTAGCCAATGTCTCTCGTGTTTGCCGATTCCGAGGGGCTCGAAGTTCGACAAGAACTTTTGTTCTGTTAATGATCTTCTGGTCGCGGCATGACGCCTTTGACCTCTGCCATTGCAATGACCGGCAAGTACCGGCAGAACAGCGTGAACAGCGTAAAGAACAATCCAAAGCTTCCGATTAGCATCATTATGTCCACCCAAGTCGGATGGAAATACGCCCAACTCGAGGGAACAAAGTCTCGACAAAGGGAGGTGATCGTAATCACGAATCGCTCAAACCACATGCCAATATTCACAAACACGCAAATGATCACCATGAACCAAGGTGTGGTTCGGCACCACTTAATCCAGAACACTTGCGGGATTAAGACGTTGCAACTGACCATGATCCAATAGGCCCACCAGTAGTTTCCAAACGCTCGGTTGTAGAAGGCATAGCTCTCGTAGGGAACGCCCGAATACCAGGCGATAAAGAATTCGATTCCGTAGGCAGTACCCACCATCATGCCTGTCGCCATGATGATTTTGTTCATGTTCTCAAGGTGCCTGATGGTGATCAGGTTTTCCAATCCATAAAGTTTTCGCACCGGAACGAGCAAGGTAACTACCATTGCAAATCCGGAGAAAATCGCACCAGCGACGAAGTAAGGCGGGAAGATCGTGGTGTGCCAACCGGGAACCTGCGAGACCGCAAAGTCAAAACTAACGATTGTGTGAACACTCAAAACCAACGGCGTCGCCAAAGCGGCCAGGATTGTGTAGGCGATCTCGTAACGATGCCAGGCACGCGCAGAACCTGTCCAGCCAAGTGAAAGAAGTCCATAAACGAACTTGCCGATCTTTGAGGTGCAACGATCGCGGAAGGTCGCGATATCGGGAACCATTCCCATGTACCAGAATAAAATTGAAACGGTCGCGTATGTCGAAACCGCAAACACGTCCCACAACAGAGGACTTCGGAAGTTTGGCCACATGGCCAGGTGTTCTGTGGGAATTGGAAAGAGCCAGTAAAAGACCCAGACTCGTCCGATGTGAACGCCGGGAAAGAGGCCGGCACAGACAACTGCGAAGATGGTCATCGCTTCCGCCGCCCGGTTAATACTTGTCCGCCAGTTTTGACGGAACAAGAACAGAATCGCTGAAATCAGGGTTCCAGCATGTCCAATACCAACCCAGAAAACGAAGTTGACAATTGGCCAACCCCAATAAGCGGGATTGTTGTTTCCCCAGACACCCACACCGTCCATCAAAAGATGCCCAACGCATCCGCCGAGAACCATTAATAGTGAGATGGCCGCTCCGAGGACGACGAACCAGATCTTTGGCGGTTTATCTGCTTCCCAGATTCCACAGACCTCATCCGTTACGCCAGCGTAATCAAGACCACCAAGAATCAGTGGAGATCTTTCACCCGCGTCATCATATGTATTGTCTAAAATTGGATTGACCGTAGCCATCAAATAATCTCTTTGTGGATGTTTAAGTTTTTGTATCGTCGTGATCTGAGCGGCTGCCGCTCAGGCCTCTCTGCCACCAGTCCTGTCGATCGGCAGTTCATAAAAGCGTGAACTGCCAGCCGAAAAAACTAGCAAACTCTATTCTTTTGTTTCAGCTTTATGATCGGCGTCAGCATGATCGTGAGCGGCTTTGTCGTCGTGATCATGCTCATGTTTCGTGTCAGCATCGTGGTCATGATTTTCGTCATGGCCGTGACCGTGATCATCACCGTGGCTCCCGTGCCCACCGTGGTGACCAACGGAATCGCGGTCATCGATATCCCGCAATGACTCATGTGGATTTCGTACGCGTGCAAGGTACAGGGTCCGCGGTCGATTGTTCAATTCTTCGAGCATCGAGTAGGCACGTGGGTTGGCGTGTGCCTTGGCGACATCGCTTTCGAAATTGTGCAAGTCGCCAAACTTGATGGCCTCGGTTGGACAGGAATCCTGACAAGCGGTGGTGATTTCGTTGGGACCAATTTTGCGATGCTCGACCTTGGCTTGAATTTTTCCGGCTTGAATACGTTGAACGCAGTAGGTGCATTTCTCCATTACACCACGACTGCGAATGGTGACTTCCGGGTTCATCATCAAGTTTTGCAGTTTTCGGTCACCTTCGGGAACCTTGTCGGCACCGGGGTACTTAAGGAAAGTTTCTGCATCGCTGTAGTTGAAGAAGTTAAATCGACGCACCTTATAAGGACAGTTGTTACCGCAGTATCGAGTACCGATGCAGCGGTTATAAACCATGTCGTTAAGCCCTTCGTTGCTGTGCACCGTTGCCGCGACCGGGCAGACGGTTTCGCATGGAGCATTCTCACAGTGGTGACAAGCGACTGGCTGGTGCACAACTTGAATTTCATCCGGTATCGATTTAGTTTCGTCGCTATCAGTAAGTCCATAGGAGTCTTTGATGTAGAGATTGTCGCCATAGTAGCGATCAATTCGCATCCAATGCATTTCTCGGCCACGCCAAACATCGTCTTTACCAACGACTGGAATGTTGTTCTCAGCCTGACAAGCGACGACACATGAGTTACACCCAATGCACTTGTTAAGATCGATGGACATGCCCCAAACGTTTTCGTAAGTCGTTGGGAGGCCTTCGGGATTCAGGTTTTCATAATCAACGCGGGCACCCGGTGTTAGGTCAAACAACTCGTGGTGCATATGGAATGCTTCGGGCCATTTGTGTTTTTGTCCTTCAGCCCACTTTTCCATTTCGGGCGAGTCGTCAACTGGCGGCGATTGTTCGTCGAGATCAGTCGGTGTGTAACTGACCTGATTCATAATCGGCAGTGCCCCCGATTTGTCTGCCGCCGATTTTGTCTTTGGCGGTAGCTTATCGGTTTGGAGCGGATGCTGCTCAAGAAACTCTTGATAACTGTCTAGACTGCCTTCGCGGATCAGTCCGCTTCGGTCGCTCTCTTTTTTGCTTGGATCGCGGAACATTCTTGCTTGGATTTCGTCGCGGGCAGTCGCGTCAATTTCCCAAGGTTCCTGAACGATCGCTAACCGATAAAGTGTCGATGTTGAAACCACTGCTCCGGCATCGGCAGTTTGCACAAGCCAATGATTGTTTTCCGCAGAACGAATCGGATTAACATCGACGCCGATCGAATCAACACCAGAGTTTTCATCCCCACCGACTCTCCCAGCCAGTGTCCGTCCATAACCAATCTCAATTCCTATCGAGCCGTCAGCCTGACCCGGTTGGATCACCACGGGGATCGTTATGTCTTTGCCATTGAGAGAGACATTCATCAGGGTTGCCTTGGACTTTGACGACATCCCATGCTGATGCAGGTTGAACTCTTTAGCTGTTCTTGGACTGACAGATGCGACGTTGTCCCAAGCTACCTTGGTGAAGAAATCTGGTAACTCCTGCAGCCATGAACTGTTGGCAAAGCAGCCGTCGTACAATGAGCTGCTTGGATTGAAAACGACCTCGAGGCCACTTTCTTTTCCCCAGAGCTTGCTCCACTGATCGCTTAGTGTGCATTCCCACGTTGATGGTTTGCCAGTGATTGTCACATTGACTGTCGGCGCCATCTCCGATGAAACGAATCCGTCGTGAACTGCTTTTTTCCAGGCAGCTTCGTTCATCGTATTGGTTTTTCTAACAATCTCCTGGCCATCAGTAACTTCCCGGCCCATCAAGATCGCCATCGTTTCCAAGTCGGACTTGCCGCCAAAAAGTGGATTGATGAAAGGTTGCCCAAGTAGGACCGATCCATTATTTGCGTAGCCGTCTTTCCAAGATGCCAACGGATGAGCGACCGCACTAATCCATTTGCATTTTGCACCCGTTTCATTTTTGAAAGAGGAAATGTGAAGTGTCTTTTCGACCTTGCCTAACGCGTCTCCGAGGTTCAGTCCGCGTGGAGCGTCGAACACGGGGTTACCACCGAGAATGATGACCGTCTTGAATTCGCCCGCTTTTGCTTTTTTGGCAAAATCGCTGATCGCGGTAATCGTCGAGGGGCGTTGCGGATCAGGGACTTCAGTGAAGGTGATCGTCTTTCCGTGGTTGCCAAGTTTGTCGTTCAAACTGTGTACCAGTGCGTGAACCTTCGGTGATTGTTTTTCACCGGCGACGATTACACACTGGCCTTTGTGAAGCACGAGGTCCGAGGCCATTGCCGCGAGAACCTTTTCGCGATAAGGGAGCGACGGATCGACGACACCATCGTCAACGTTGTCGATTTCTTCTGCTAGACTCGCGGCAAAGCCTTCGATGTCAGAACTACGAACAGCAATACGGTGATCTGCGGCAGCACCGGTTGTCGAGAATTGGCTTTCGACAACGTACATTCGGCTCATCTCTTTACTGTCAGCATCGCGGCCTTTGGCGAACTTAACGCTGTTAGCGACTCCCGATCCTGCGGTCGACAAAATGTCTGCGTCGAGTGAGACGATGACTTTGGCTTCGTCCAATTTGTAATGGGCGCGAAGAGGACGTCCAAACGCCAATTTGCTTCCTTCGCGGGCATTATCGTCCGAGATCGGTGAATAAGTGAACCACTGGCCACCCTTAGCGGTAAACTCGTCCTTCAATCGCATCATACTGGGCGACGAAGTTGGATGGGCGACAACGGCGACCGTACTGGCATCGCTGAACTTGCAGGCGTTTACCAATTCGTCGAAACTGGTTTCTGCCAATCCCTCACCGCCAAGCGGCGCTCTGAGTCGATCCGGATCGTAGAACTCGAGAATCCGAGCCTGAGTAAAGGAAGTCGAGGCACCCATTGAGTCGGGATGCTGTGGATTACCGTCAAGCTTGATTGGACGTCCGTCAAAACTAGTCCCAAGAATCGGTTGAGAAATTCCGCCAAGTTCCGTCAGTGACGCGTACTTAACCGGCACCCCGGGGATGCGGTGCTGAGGGCGAAACGCGAACGGAGCGATTTTTTCTTCTTCGTAACGACATCCCGTCATACCACCGAGTGCCAACGACGCACCCATCAACTGCAGCCACCGTCGACGGGAAAAACCGTCGGTGTGATGCTCGGTTGCTGAGCCGAAGTCGCGATCAATCGCCTCGTTGAATTCGTTTGAATCCACAGGCAGATTTAGATTGGAAATTTGATTGGTTTTGTTGGTGCGAGGTTTGTTCATTTCTGGATACTTCAGATGGTTTCGTGTCGGAAGGTGACAATTAACTTCGGGCCACTAACGATGACACGTTGAACAGTTGACGTTTGGATTGACATTGAGCTTTTCAGCCCATTTCTTGTGATACTCTTCAGGATTCTCAGGTACAAAATCCAATTGAGTAACGAGTTGTGGATCGCGGATGTTTGGAGTCGGGTTGCGATGGCAATCGAGGCACCATTTCATCGAAAGCGGCTCGACCTGTGTTACGATTTCCATTTTGTCGATTCGACCATGGCAGGAAACACAGCTGACTCCTTTGTTGACATGAGCACTGTGGTTGAAGTAAACAAAGTCGGGCAAGTCGTGAACCCGCTCCCACAACACAGGATCATTCGTTTCGAGACTAACTCGAATTGGCTTCAAGAGAGTACTGTCGCCGCGGACGATTCCAAGATCACGCTCGCCTTTGGTTGTTCGACTGCCACCGTGACAATTTCCGCAAGTCGCAGTTGGCGGAATCGCAGCATGCCCCGCCCGTTCCACTGTGTTATGGCAGTAACGGCAATCCATTTTGAGTTGCCCAGCATGAAGCTTGTGGCTAAATGGCACCGGCTGTTTTGGTTGATGGCCGACGTTGACAATTTTTGGACTGATGGCCGCGAACAAACACGTTGCCAAATATCCCCCGACGACGACAGCCGTTGCCGCAGCAAGGAAAGTAAACTTGTTAACCCAATTCGGGAAATGAAACTCTTGCATTCAAATCACCATGCGAGACGCTGGACGTCCGGCGAAAAATGAAGTGTGGATAAAAATCGAGCGGGTGGTTTCCGTGCAACCAGATTATTTCACAATCGCCCGACTGTTAATTAACCGGAAACTTTAGTCCAAAGATACTTTCCGGTCGACGTGTAAAAACGTCGCAGTACTTTTGGGGGGTATAAAAACTGTTCTACCCTTTAATTATCGGGTGAATCGCGGCCGCTTCTTTTGGGGAAACCTTAATAAAATCTCAATAAACAACGCCCCTTAAAGGAAATATAAAGACCCTTGAAGTCGATTGTGGACGTCCAGAATCCCTCAAAATTGCCACCGTTAATTTCGGACCTAAAACACGAGTTTTTCAAGCACACGAGGTAGTTTCTTTAGGGGGTTTTTTGCTGCCGATGTGGATAAAATGTTCGTTCTTTTTTGCGAACAAACTCCGAATTATGTGGGCTCGATAAGATTTTCCGTTTGAGAAAACGCTCTAACGGTCATGCATGCAACCACCAATTTCCTTATTGTGGATATTTGATTTTTGGTTCATCCGGCCGGGATGACGCATTGGCCGCTTAAGAAAGTCTAAAATCAGGTCTTGCATCCGTGGGTCTATGGGAGGCCGAGGCGTTGGATCGAAATCAAAAATTCAGTCCACAGAAAGTAAATACACTCAGGAGGATTTGGGAATGTGGCGTAGCTTCCAACTTATGCTCGTATGCGTTTGTCTTACTTTGGTGGCCTGCGATGCTTCGACTCGCGATCGGGTTTCAGTCTCTTCGGAGGCAACTCAAATGGCCGGTACGATTGAGAACGAACGACTGGAAGTTTCTTGTGGGCAATGTCAGTTCGGATTACAGGAAGAAGGGTGTGATCTTGCCGTTCGGATTGAAGGACGAAGTTATCTTCTCGACGGGACATCGATCGATGACCATGGTGACGCTCATAGCCAGAATGGATTTTGTAATTGCATTCGGGAAGCAATCGTCTCTGGAGAACTTCAGGGCGATCGGTTGGTAGTAGAAAAATTTGAGCTATTGCCACGGGAGTAAAAACGGATCGAGGGTTTCCCGTCGTGTAATGCCACCGCACTACATGGTCAATCGGTCAATTCAATCAGACTAATAGTCGACACCGGTTCAGTGTCGAGGCCTTTTGGTTATTTTCCATCACTGATTCGAATCAGTTTCTTTTCGGTACGCACGAGTAAGTCATCTCCGACGAGAATGGGACTGGCCATCAACGATGACTCAAACTTGTTCGTTGCGATTTTGGGTAGTTCCGTCGAGCAGTTAACGACCGTCATGAGGCCTTCGCGGCTGGAGAGGTAAAGGTTATCGCCAGCCAATAGTGGTGAAGAAGAGAAGTTGCCACCGATGCGTTTTTCATTAAGCATCTTTCCGGTTGCTGCTTCGAGGACGCGTAGAATTCCTCGGTCAGAGATGGCATAAATTTTACCGTTGCGTCCGATCAAGCTTGGCATATTTGGGGCTTTTTTGGGCTGCGATCGCCAGATGATTCCTGTTTCTGTAATATCGCCCCGCCCGGCTGGATCAACTGCGACCAAACTAGATGCCATATAGCCGGTTGAGAATACAACCAAACCTGATTGATAGGCTGGCATCGGCGTGATTGAAAATCCTGCTCCGTGATCTGCCCGCCAGAGTTCTTTGCCGGTGGTGGGGTCGTATCCAGCCACCCACTGAGCGCCTGGGACGACGGCCTGCATGATTCCGTCGACGTCGATAATGAGGGGAGTGCAGTACGCTTTTCGGTATTCACCATCGTTGGCGCGGATGGGAGGTCGGTCAGTTTTCCAAACATCCTTACCGTTATTGAGTTCAACTGCAACGATGTATTGCAAGTCAGTGCCGTCGCAAACGATAATGACTTTGTCGTTAAAGATGACTGGTGAACTTCCAGGCCCAACGCTGTGTTTGACCACAAATTGTCGTTCCCAAATCACTTCTCCAGTAGACTCGTCGACGCACCATGTGCCGTAATTTCCAAAATGAAAAACAACTTTGCCATCTTTGATTGCCGGCGTCGGGGAAGCGTAAGAGTTCATTGGGTTAATTGGTTCAGGCGATTCTATTTTGTGAAGAATTACATCATGAATTATTTTCCCATCATTGAGGTCGATACAGATTGCATGCAATTCGACAGCCGATGCGACGGTTTTGATTTGAGCAAGTCGATCGCCTTTTAGTTTAGCTGCAATTTCAGCAGGTGATGCTTCGCTGATGATGGACGTGGTGAGCCAGGCTTTATTTCCGGTGTAAACTGGAGAGGACCAACCTGTGCCCGGTATTGCAGTTTCCCAAACTGCCTGTTTGGAGGCCTCAAATTCGATGGGTGGGCGGGCATTGGGTTTCGCAATTCCGGTGCCGTTGAGTCCGCGAAATTGAGACCAATAATCGTTGGTTTCCTGGGAGTTTGCCGATTGAAACGCCAGGCTGCTGTAAACAAGAAGGGTCAAGTAAATGATGCTTCGAATCATGTTCAAGTTCCAGACTGGTGTAATTTTAATGTTGAAAGTTATTGTTAATCGGCACGATTGGAGACATGATTTGCTGGCGGTCGGAGCAAAACATCGGAGGGGTTTCTTGGGTTTCGAAGCCGTTCTCGACTGCATCGTACTTTAAGGAAAGCTCTGAGTGCAATCTTAAACGTAATAATCGCAGTCAGCTCAAGGGGCATTTTTTTTCAGTTTCCGCTGAAGCGTTCGACGAGGGATATCGAGTCGGCGAGCAGCCTCGGAAATGTTACCGCCGGAATCCGCAAGTACCCGCTGGATGTGTTCCCACTGTGCTTCGGCCAGCGATGGCGGGGGGAAGTCGGGAGTCGGAGTTTCTCGTGATTCCGCGAATGCGGCCAATACTTGGTCGGCATCGGCGGGTTTGGTGATGTAGCCAACGGCGCCAAGTTTAACCGCTTCAACGGCGTTGGTAATGCTGCCATATCCAGTCAAAATAACGCATTTTGTATTCGGTGAAATTTCCCGGATTTTCTGCAATACATCCAGTCCGGACTGGCCGGGCATTTTTAAATCGAGGACGGCTCGTGTTGGTTGGTGAGTTTCTGCCAGGGCAATCGCTGTCTCAAATCCCTCGGCAGCAAAAATGGTCCAACCTCTTCGAGTAAGCGACTTTTCGAGGCGTTGCCGAAGCACATCATCGTCATCGACGATTAAAATTGTTTCGGCTGGCTGCATGTGAAACTCTCTTAAGTCACTTGGTTTAGTCGAGGATAAGCTCTTTGAAACATCGGCGTTCAGAGTTCTTAGCTTAGGAGATTAATATTGGCGTATTACGTTGTTGTTTTCAATATGCCATCGACCAGAACCAACGTTCAGGTTTTGTTTTGAAATCGCAGTTCCGAGCTCGAAAGTAGCCCGAATCATCATGTTATTGATTCGTTCTCACTTTGGCGGGAAGAGAGACTGTCACGCAGGTACCTTTGCCACTTACCGATTCAAACTCGACAGTTCCGCCAAGGCGGCGAATGACATTTTTGGCGAGGAAGACCCCTAAGCCCATGCCTTCCCCCGGTGCTTTGGTCGTGTAAAAAGGTTCGCTGACACGGCTGAGCTCTTCCGCCGACATGCCTGGCCCCTGGTCTCGTATTTTCCATTCCCAGTCCTGAGCATGGCGTGCGACACTGACCATCACAGAGCGATCCGAGCGGTCAGCATCTAGCGCATTTTGAACCAGCCCGCGCATTGCCTGACTGAGGCCAATTAAGGGAATGTTGAGATTCTCTTGGTGCGCCTCATCGGGCAAGAAAAGTTGAACACGTCCTTGTCCCCGAAGGCCTTCAAGCAATAGATTGGAGAGACTTGCCACTGCCACAGGTTGAATGGGTTCGCCGATTGCCTCTCCGGCATGGCTAGCCATACGATCGAGAATCGCTCGACAGCGATCCAATTGGCTTCGAATCAAATGAACGTCTTCGATAACATCTTCCGCCCCCGGAAAATCAGGCGGGTTCTCTTCGAACGCTTGCTCGACATCGCGAGCCACAATTGCGATGGTACTGAGGGGTGTAGCAAGTTCATGGGCTGTGCCGGCGGCGAGGGTGCCAAGGGCTTCAATTTTATCGCTGTTAGCACGAAGTGTTTGAGACTGCCGAACGCGTTGCTGTTGTTCTCTAAGCTCATCGGTTAAGCGGGTCATGAAGTAAACGATCACGCTTGAGCAGGTTGCAAACGCGGCCAAAATGCCAATATGAGCTAAAGAGACGTCCTGACGACTGCGGATTGTATCCAGTCCCAAATCGAGGTGCTCAATGTTGTAATGCTCGAACATGAGTCCGGCGAAACAAACGATCGTGAGAACGTTAATTGCCCAAGCCCAACGGCGGTTTAACATGAGTGCACAGAGACTAAGATTGACAAAGAAGAACAAGTAAAATGGATTATTTGGGCCTCCTGTTGTGAAAAGCAACGTTGTGAGTGACAACATATCCATAACGAGGATCAACCCGAGAATTAGTTCCCAGGGGAGCACTGAGCTCTGATTTTCCGTGTTGGAGTGCATGCGTTCGTCTATTCTTCGCCAGCGCTTGAACCAAAACGTCAGGAACAAATTTGATAGCGCGGTTAAAGAGATGACGACGGCCATCGCCCAAGACATCGGAATTTGAGTTTTGAAGAACGCGATCGAGCCAAGAATGGTAACGACCTGCCCGATAACCGCGACCCACCGCAATTTCAACAACCAAGACGCATTCAGGTAATGTTGATTGGGGGAGGTTTTCGGCAATGAGTTTTCAGACATGCGTTTTCCAAAGAGAAGAATTGGTATACTAATGACTCTACCAACAACGATTGCTAAAAAATGACAAATGCAATGACAAAAAATAGTTCAACTAGTGATGACTTGACTCAGGATTCGTCCGATGTGCCGCTGGAGAGCGATGATTTCCAGTACCACTCAAGTGAGCAAAAAAAGTCCCCGCATTTAAGTCATCGGGGTCTGACCATTATGTTGTCGTTTATGTGTCTGGTTCCCGTAATGACTATTTTGGTTCTGTGGAATTATTTGCCGCCTGTTTTTGAGGGTCAACTCAAGGCGTCGGTCACCGCCCAGGATCTTCCCGGGGCAGATTTTTATAGCATCGATTACTACAACCGGCCCCCGGTGGAAGGTGGTGAGATCACCATTTATAACCACAGCGATGTCGATTGGACTCACCTGAATATCCAAGTTAACGGGAATTATCAAGTTTACGATACGGAAACGATTCCTGCACAAGGTGAAAAGGTATATGAGCTGAGCCGATTTTTGAATCGGACGGGTGCAAGATTCAGCCTCCAGTTTAATGAATTGGAGCGAGTGCGGATCTACGCCAGACGGCCTACCAAGGATCGGGCGACCTATTATCAAAGTTTCGAAACGCAAAACCCGATCCCGGAGAGATACGTTCCGGTAGCTCTGTTGCTTGGTATTTTTGCTGTCTTATTGTTGGTGGCGGCCTTCATATTCGTCAAATTAGGAGCGGCATCCGCGACAGCCTGATGGGGAAGCTTTTTGGGAAATGAGTCCAACGGGCAAATTCGTAGATTTCGGTTGATTCAGTCTGGCCAATGGGTGAGAATTAAAGTCGTTAATCGCGGTTGAGCGGCTGTAACAATTCAGCTATTAACAGCGCTTTCCTCTATTCTCGTTCCTTTCTTTTTTGAGTACCGCCAGTGCCAAAGATTTTGGTAGTCGATGATTCTTCGGTCGACCGTATGCTTGTCGGAGGGCTTCTAGGAAAAGAGCCGACTTGGCAGATAGAATTTGCTGTTGATGGCAAAGAGGGATTCGATCGACTTTCGGACGTTGCGACAACTCCCGATGTCATCGTGACAGATTTACAAATGCCTAGAATGGATGGGCTCGAATTGGTTCGCCAAGTTCGAAAGTCACACCCTCTTATACCGATCGTGTTGATCACTTCGTTTGGAAGTGAGCAAATTGCGATCGATGCGCTCCGCGCTGGCGCGACCAGTTACACGCCCAAAACAATGCTCCAATCGGCATTGATTCAGACGATCAAACAAGTGCTTGAAATGTCTAATCGGATGCAGCACATTGTGGCTGAAAATGAGACATCGACCGGGCACGTTACGAGGTATTACGTGTTGGAGAACGAATCCTCAATGATCGGACCAACGATTGAGGTTCTTCAAGAAAACTTACCGAGCTGGTCAAGTCGAGATCGGCTGCAGATCGGTATGGCGTTAGACGAAGCGCTCGTAAACGCAATGCACCATGGCAACCTTGACGTAGATTCGAGTTTGCGAGATGGCGAGGACGGGACTCGGTACTACGAAGAGATACAGGCCCGAAAAGATATTGAGCCTTACGTGAACCGGCGGGTGCGAATTGAAGCGGAGTTTTCTGACAAATATTTTTGTGTGCAAATCTCGGATGATGGCGGCGGGTTTGATCCCGGGAAGGTTCCCGATCCAACTGCAGAATCTAATCTTCATAAGGTTAGCGGTCGTGGTTTGTTCTTGATTCGCTCTTTCATGGATCAAGTCGCACACAACGCGGCGGGAAATCAAATCACAATGACCAAATTACGGCGAGATTGATCCTGTTGAGACAACGATTTAATCAATTAGTTGGTTTTGAAATAAACTTGCTGCAGAAATGACTTTAACAAAGGCGAGAGGCATGAAATACAATGCTGGTAAATGGCTGCTCAATGTGGGTGTCGTGCTTTGGTTCATTGGGTTTGGCCTGGTCTTCTTTCAGAAATTTCTATGGTTTTCAGCTTTCGCGGTCACGGGTTTACTGTCTTGTTACTTTGGCTACGTTCTTCGAAAGCCAGTCGACGAGAACCCGTCAATGTAAATTGATGCTGGGTGCCTGCGTTGTAAATAAATGGATCATTGGTCGCTCTGATTTAATTGGTATTTCCAGTTCGTTCTTCAAACGGTGTGAGGCAATGACCTCACATTCTCTTGTTTTATGCCGAGTTGAATTGGCTAAACGGAGAAATTAGGTAGCTTGATGGGCATTTTTCGAACCCGATCAAGTGGTTGCGTTTTGCCCCGTGCCGAAAATGGTACTTCCTGTGGATGCCGTCTACACATTGAAGATCGGTATTTAAATATTTAGCATGACAGCATACATTAGCTTGTTAGCAGGGAAAGAAACCAAAGCTGCGTTCTAGCGTTGCGCTTCAGGCAGTGTTTTCTAGCTTGGCATCGCGGTAATTTAACTTGGAATTAACGGTGATCACGTCGACTTTTGTTGGACGCTCGGTGATCACCAGAAATTCAAAAACCAAGTAATTGATGATCATCTGAAATCTATGAAATATTCGTTCACGTTATTTATTGCTTTGTTAGCGAGTTGGCTGCTTTGGTCAGGTCACTTCGAACCGTTTATTCTTTTACTCGGTCTCTTGTCTTGCATTTTCAGTTTGTGGATTTGCCATCGGATGAAAATTGTCGATGAAGAATCTGCACCTATTCAGCTTGGGATACGGCCTTTTACTCATTACGCGCCCTGGTTAATCAAAGAGATTTTTAAATCAAACATAGAGGTCACGAAAATTGTGCTCGCGCCGAAGTTAAAGCTTCAGCGGAATATGATTGAAGTCGGCGCTAACCCAAAAACAGAACTTGGCCGAGTAATCCTTGCCAATTCGATTACGTTAACCCCCGGTACCGTCTCAGTTGGGATGGAAAAGGATCGAATTCTTGTCCACGCCCTCTCATTTGAAGGTGCAGAAGAAGACCTTTCGGGTGATATGGACCGCCGGGTTTGTCGGCTGGAGGGGAAATAAGTCATGGATTTGCTGTTAGCTGCCACGGAAACGAATGATTTGTTGTTTAACGACTACGCTTTAGTGGTAACGTCGGTTGCGATTTTAGTGACTATGATTTTGGCGTTGATCCGTGCGATGCTGGGGCCAACGGTCTTTGACCGTGTGCTGGCCCTCAATATGTTTGGAACCAAAACAGTATTACTTATATGTGTGATTGGTTTTTTGACTAAACGCACTGATTTTCTAGATTTAGCATTGTTGTACAGTCTGATGAACTTCATTGGCATGGTGGCGCTGTTGCGATTTTCGGAGTACGGAAGCTTTCGTGAGGAAGGAGCCGAGATCGGTTCGAGTGCAAAATCATGATGGTATTGATCAGTATTTTGACTTGGTTACTTTTGCTTTCCGGATCTTTTTTCGCGGTAGTTGGCGGTATTGGAATTGTCCGCCTGCCGGAGTTTTTTTCGCGTCTGCACGGTGGCGGCATTACCGACACACTCGGTGCCGGATTGATCATTGCTGGGCTTCTATTTCAGGAGGATCTAAGTCTAGTCACGGTAAAGCTGTTAATGATTTTGTTCTTTTTGATGGTCACCAGCCCGACGTCCTGTCACGCGCTTGCAAGGTCAGCGATGACACAGGGGTTTAAGCCAGTTTTAGAAGTCGATACTTTAGATTCCAATAAAAATTAACTTAAACCAGGACGGTTATTTTCAAAGATGATGGATTTCATTGTCATCCCGATACTCGCGCTTCTCGCCGCCACTGCGGTGACGGTTGCGAGAATTCGAAATCTTTGGGCTGCCGTGATGTTTACTGGGATTTATAGTTTTCTCAGCGCTAGCTGGATGTTAATACTCGATGCTCCGGATGTAGCCTTTACGGAGGCGGCGGTTGGTGCCGGAATCACTACCATTTTGATGCTTGCAACGCTTTCCTTGACACCACGTCGGCATCGAAAGAGTAGTCGATTGTCGAGTGAAGATTTCGAAGAACGTCCATCCAAGTCACCCGTGTTTCCGCTTTTAATTGTGACGATCACCGGCTGTGCCTTGGTTTATGGAACATTTGATATGCCTCATTTTGGAGACCCAAACGCTCCAATTCAAGTTTATCCTGAACCTTCGTTTGTCGAGAAATCGCAACCGGATATGCACGGGCTTCCGAATGTTGTCACGGCCGTTCTTGCGAGTTATCGAGGCTATGACACCCTTGGTGAGACCGCGGTGATTTTTACCGCAGGCATCGCTGTTTTATTGATTCTTAGAAAAAACACAGATGACCAAGGCAGTTCCGAATCCCAGTCGGTGACGGGAGAGAATGCATGAATTCATTTCCTATCATTCGTGTCATCACGAAGTTACTGATACCTTATATTTTGCTGTTTGGCCTGTACGTTCAGTTCCATGGAGATTTTGGACCAGGCGGTGGATTTCAAGCGGGAGTGATTTTCGCAGCGGCGTTAATTTTATACGGATTGGTTTACGGGCTTCCCGCGGTTCATAAAGTTGCGCCGCCGAAGGTGATCGAGAAACTAACTGCGTTAGGGTTGTTGGTTTATGCCGGAACTGGTTTAGCCTGCATGTTGTTAGGTGGGAATTTCCTGGACTACGATGTGCTTAATCACGGAATTCTGACAGAAAACCATTTTCTTCCCGAGGGACAGCACCTCGGTATTTTTCTCGTTGAGCTGGGAGTTGGCATTACTGTCACGGCAGTGATGACGATGATTTTTTATGCCTTCGCTGGTCGAGAGCGGGTGACCTCATGACCGATTTTCTTGGCCTATATAATTATTGGATCGTCATTTTCTTGATGATGACCGGTTTCTATATCGTCATCGCTCGCGAAAATTTGATCAAAACTATTATCGGTTTGAATATTTTCCAGACGTCAGTGTTCCTGCTCTACATCACCATGGGAAAAGTAACTGGTGGAACAGCGCCAATTTTAAAAGGTTCTCACAGTGGTGAGAGCC
>JAALLA010000297.1 GCA_011087765.1 Pirellulaceae bacterium | reverse complement strand
ACGTTCAATGGTCGCCATCGTTTTACTCATTTGTTTTTTATCTTTAACGGCACAGCGAACCTCGCTTAATTCATAGGTTTGCATTTCAAAAGAACCGGATTTGCGTTTGATGGAATTGTCCCCAAATCGAGCTTGCATGGTTGTAATTGGGATAAAAACCTTAGGGGATTTTGATGATGTATCTTTGAGGTCAGGTCCATTGGATTCTGTGACGCCGACAATGATGAAGTAATCTTTTTGAATTTTGATATTTTTGCCAATTGGCTTTTTACCATTGAACATTCTCTGGGCAACATCTTTGGAGATGACGGCAACGTTATTCATTTTGCTAACATCTTCTACGGTCAGAAATCGCCCCTCAGCTAGAGGGATATCTTCGATTTCTGCAAGGGAGTCGGCAGTTCCGACGACGGTTAAATCGAGGTCTGTCTCGCCGTAGGTAGCCCGTTGATTAAATGCACGGATTGGCACCGCAATACGAATGCCTGAAACAGTCGTCCGAATCGCATCAAAGTCTTTGCGGGTGATCCCGAAGCGTGCGGGCTGCAAACTGTTTCCGCCTGTTTGCTTGGGAGTCTGGCTGGAAACGACTAAATCAGTTTTAACTTTTTTTGATGACTTTTGGGGGAGAAGATATTGGGAAACTGCTTTGGCGAGATTGTTTTTTTCAACGCCAAAAAGGCATGCTTGAGGTGAGAACACCGTTGTTACTAAAAGAGCTATGACTAAAACAATCCAGCGTCTGCTGTTTTGAGAAGGTGTACCCATTTCATATAATTTCAAGAGATTTTTAGAATGCGATCACAGAAGTTTTCCAACAATCTATGAACTAAGACGACTTAATGAAAGAGCTACCGATTAAAAAATGCTTTGCCGCTTGTATCAAATCTCAGGAGCAGTAAAGTGCGATCAGAAATTGCGTGGAATCTAGGCGAGTTGTTTAGTTTTCACTCGGGTCTTTGCCGCCCACCCACGGTCCAGCAAGTTTCATATGGGCTGGATCTTCAAGTAAACTGCCGGAATCGCCAGCATTCCATCCAGCAATGTGGTTAGGCTTGTCCCGTTCTCTTGATTTTTTCTCCCACTGAGTTGCCCAGGTTGAATCGGCCTCTTGGACCGAATGTGTTTCATCATCAAAGAAATAGGCTTTCCCCGTGCGATAGCTTTTCGCACCAAGAATGACGGTTGTGATTGCTGCGGCACCCAGTAGAGGGTCGTTGTTGCACATTGCCGGATCCTCGGCGACCATTGCCTCGATCCAGTTCTTGAAATGCGTATAGGTTGAGTCTACCTTTTGGGTCGCAATGCGTTCCTGTTTTAATTTGCTGTTCCGTGTGACTTGAGGTCGTTCCGGGATGTAATCGAACCCATCAAAACTCTCACCGGTTCCAAATACAAAAGACCCGTGGTGCCCTCGGATGGTTTGTTCAATGGGTGTGTTGGCACAAGCCATCGTCGCGGTCACCAGTCCCTGAACGCCTTCATTGAAATCGGCAACAACCGTTGCCACGTCTGGTACGGTTCGCCCGTCGTACTCGAGGAAAATTCCTCCGGCTCCGACAACTCTTCCCGGGAATCGAAGCCCGGTTGCCTTAAACATGGAGGTTGTCCGATGAACAAATAGATCGGTAAACATGCCCGATCCGTATTCCCAGAATCGACGCCACTGGCAATATTTTTCGCGATCAAAGGTCTCGAACTCTGCCAATCCTTCTTCAACGCCAAGCCATCGCTTCCAATCGATGTTATCGGGGGTCATTTCTTTTTCGAGTTTTTGAGATCGCCACTGTCCCTGTGCAGAGTTGCGGAAAAATTCAGTCTGGTATTGGAGAACCTTGCCAAGCTTTCCGGCTTCCAGCATTTCATTGACTTGAGCCCAAAGTGGCAGGCTCGTCGATTGAACGCCTACCTGCATCACTTTTCCAGATTTTTGCCAGGTCTTCATAACATCGACCGCTTCTTCGACGGTCTTGGTCATCGGTTTTTCACAGTAAACGTGCAGCCCTTTTTCGAGTGAGTCGATGGCTTGTTTAGCGTGCCAGTGATCTGGAGTGCCGATGCAGACAGCGTCTAAGTTTGATTTCTCGATCATCTCCAAGTAGTCAATGAACTGAGCCGGCGTTTGGCCTGTTTCTTGCTCGATATAATTCGCAGCTCTTTCACGATGCTTGTTGTAGACATCACAAACCGCCACTAATTCAATTGGTTGTCCCTCGCCCTGTAGTTTGCACAAAGTTCTAACGTGAGCTCTGAATCCCCGCCCGCCCGGGCCAATGAAGCCGCTTCGCATTTTAGCATTGGCGGACGACGAAGACTCTGCCGAAGCTACCGACGGGAAGGCCGCCATGGAGGCGACTGCGGTTGCGGATTGTTTAATGAAGTCACGTCGGTTCTTATTTGATTCGGACATCAGTTTTCTTTTTGGTGAGTATAAAAATAAACCGAGGAAGTCGATAAAGTTGCAGGTTGTGTAAAGAGATTATTTTGGCGCTGCCGCATTCGACTTGGCAGGCTTTGGCAGGGAACTGATTTTTAAATTGCGGTACCAGACTTCAGCACCATGATCGGTGAGCATGATTCGACCTTTTGCGTTTCGACCAAAATCAGGCACATCACTAAATTTGCTTTCAGCAATTCGCTTTTCCCATTCAGCGTTGCCAATGGTTGCCGTCGCAATCAGCTGTCCATTGAGCCAATGATCAATGCGATTACCTTGGGCAATGATCCGGCTTGTATTGAACTGATCAGTTGGATTAATTTTTCGATCAGCGTTAGGTTCGAAAAGAGCGTAAATAGACCCGGTGTCTTTTTTACTTGGAGGTTGATTTGTTTTTCCAGTGTCGAGAATTTGATATTCGTAGCCTAGCATTTTGCGGCCATACTTTTGGACGCGGTATTTGACACCGCTATTACCGCCTTTAGCAATTTTCCACTCAAATGAGAGGTCAAAGTCACCGTATTGCTCACGGGTGACGATGTTTCCGATTCGTTTCTTTCCGCGTTTGCGATGAATGGTACCGTTGTTCACCTCCCAGCCGGAAGGGACTGGTTTGCCGTTTTCAAGACTCCAGTTGTCGAGCGATTTTCCATCAAAGATTTCAGATAATTGCTGAGCCGATTCCTGTTGACTCGTTTTTAATAGATTGGGAGCGTCTACTGGATCATCGAGCTCACTGATTAAATTGCGTAATTTATGAGTCAGAGTTGTTCGGATAAGGTGGTATTGCGAGGCATGGTAGAGGTTGTTCATTTCTTCTGGGTCGTTTTCAAGATCGAACATCTCCCACTGGTATTTTCCCTCCATCCCCGGGTAGTGAATCAATTTGTGGGTGGAGGTGCGAATCCCGATCATCTCTGGGAGTTGTTTTCCATGCTCGTAGAAGTGGTAGTAGGATCCATCGCGTACTTTGCCGGGTGCGCCTTGGAGGATGGGTTTTAGCGAATGCCCCTGCATCTCATTGGGGATTTTTATATTCGCGAAATCTAAAATGGTTGGGGCAAGATCCACGTGATTCACCATTGAATCATGGACACTCCCAGGCTTGATAGTTTCAGGGAATCGAACCAAGAGTGGTTGGTGCAATGGGTTTTCATACATCCACTGCTTGTTGTAAAAGCCATGTTCACCGAGTGAAAAACCCTGGTCGGAGGTGTAGATTACCAAGGTGTTTTTAGCTAATCCACTTTGGTCGAGATAGTCGAGTATTCGTCCGACATTGTCGTCGACTGACTTAACCAGTCGATAGTAACCTTTGATATACTCTTGATACATGGCCCGTGTTAACTCGTCCCGCGAGATGTTGGGATTTTCTTTTTCAAGGTGGGAGCGATGTTTTTTGAATGCCTGCCCAAGCACAATTCGATTGGGACTCATTTTGCTCTCGATGGCTTCTGGAGTTCGCCCCTGATAGTCATCGAGGAGTGTCGCGGGTTCGGGGATCGTCACGTCTTTGAGAAAATCTTCGTATTTTTTTGGAGGGGTGTAAGGTTGATGTGGCGGTTTGGGATGTAGGCACATGCAAAATGGCTTGTTTGGATCGCGTTTATTTTTCAGCCAATGAATCGCTTCGGTTGTTATCGAATCGTTGTTGTAGCCCGGAAGTACTCGCCCGCCTTCACGATAGCTCTTTCGATCTTTGGGCGACCACGGAATCCATTTCATGTCCGTTTCAAAGACGATTGTATCGATGGGCATTCCCTGCATCTTTTGGACACAATAGTGGTCGAAACCGGTCGGTTGTGACCGTAAATGCCACTTGCCGCATAACCTGGTTCGGTAGCCAGCCTGTTGG
>JAALLA010000296.1 GCA_011087765.1 Pirellulaceae bacterium | reverse complement strand
TTTGCCGTTGCTTGAAGATTAGAAGACAGCTGGCTTGTTGGCCCTGAAGTTGTATTTGCCTGTTCGAAAATGGGACCCTGGATGGCATACTGATCAAGGTGGTTCCCAGATAATTCGCACAGACCGCCGAAGCTGGATTGGAAGGCTTGATTTATTTTGTCCCAACCCGGTTTCCAAGTGCCCGTGAGATCGGCTTGCATGGTATTTCCGAGATCACGAATCGCACCATCGAGTGTTGCATAGAGACTTGCGGATTCAAGTTTGACGTTTTGAAATCCTAGCGCATTAAAATCTGGTGCTAAAGAAATGTCCCCCACTAGGTCAACCTTTGAGTCTTGCCAGACCGATTGCCATTGTCTTGTAACATGACCTGCCGGCAGTATTTGTCCATTGGGTCCCGGTTGGGCTTGTTTGATTGCAAATTCTACTTGTCGATGCAGAGAAAGGTCGCTGATGGTTGAATTGATTCGACATCCAATGCCATTTTCGTTGGAACCAAAAAGTGCCGTACCGTTGAGTCCCCCGTACCAAAAAATACTGTCACTAGTCGGTGAGAGTTCGAACCAATCTGCGAGACGATGTACATCGCCACGAAAATCGACGCTCCCCTCGATTTGCAAATAACCGGGAAATGAAATTCGAATGTCTTTACTTTCCGCGATCACGGTTTTGTTAGAAACCGTTGCTGTTTCGATCGTAATGTTTCCAGTTGCAATTTGATAAATTAAAGATCCATTTCCAACGGTTTTGGGTTCGTTTAATTTCACTCCGAAACCATTGAGAAAGAGATCATCAATGTGATAGGCGATGTCATGAAGCTCGATTTTTTCATTGTCAATCGTCGCGCTGCAAGTCATTCCGAGTGCTCCCGCAGCCTGGACGTTGCGCAGGTCGACAAAACTGCTCAATTCTGTCAGCCAATTGGCAACGGGGCCGGCAATCTGGCAATTTGCTTTCCAGGCGGTTTGCTGGAACAGATCTTTGCATGGTTCTGCGAGTTCGATCTTGAATATTTCTTTTCCGGATCGTAGTTCAAGGTTAACGCGATCCAGCCCAATTGCTTTGAGGGAATGGGGAGCCAATGCGGTGGAAGCGGTGATGTCCAAAGCCCTGTGTTGCCACAAGGGGAAGTCCGGCCCTGAGATCGAGGGCTGTGTGATATTGAATTCACCATTGATTAAAACTGAATTGGTTTCGGTATCGGGGGAAGATTGACTGGAGGGATCTTCAAACTGCCAACCAAAATTACCAGCGAGTGAGCCGGCGAATTTCCAACCTTTCAAGTCGATGAATTGCTCCAAGCGCTGGGTTAAATTTTCAAGGTCGCCGTTGGCGTTGAAAACCCCGGTTTGGGTATCGGCATTTCCGCGAATTGTAAGGAAATCCGTGGTGCATAGTATGTTGTTGATCGCTAAACCATTTTTTGATTCTTCAATCGTTCCGACCAGTCGAAAGGGTTTTGCCCAGGTAAACGCCCTCCCGCCTCGAATCGCATTCAAATTAGCAGTATCCATATTGACGACCATACGTTTGGCGTTGTTCTCGAATTGGCTGCCAGCCTGGAACGTTAGTTTTCCAGAGTTAACGATCAAATCTTCGTGAAGCTGAAGCGTGGCGGGTAGCATTTGAATCGTCTTGGCCAGGTCGATAGTCCCGTCGAGCTCGAACGGCTCACTTGGAAGCTGGCCTGTTTGCGTGAGTTGATTCAACTGTTCAACGGAGAGCGTTCCATTGGCCCGAATTGTCCCTAAGTCACTCTGGATTTTGAATTGCTGGCCGACCACGGTCGAGGGTGAAAGTAACAACTCTCCTTGAGCCGTAATGCTGTTTGCTAAGAGTTGGTCGGTTCCAAGTAAGTTGGGTGAGGCAAATCCAAAGTTTCGAATGTCAATCTGTTGCACGGCAAGATTTAGAGATTGTTGCGGCGCGAGATAAGTTGCGGCAATTTTTCCACTTAGCGTCCCGACCGTTGCCGTGGGGCCGAAGATTCGTTCGAGCACCGGGGCAGTAATCGAAATTGGTAACGTTCGAGTGTTGAGTGAAAAATCAATAGAGTCAAACGTCAACGCTTTCTGACCAGTATCGACCTGAGAACTAAAAGCTAACGCCCCCGGTGCGAGCATTTTTGGAGTGCCCTCGCTGTCCAATTCAAAGGGCGTGACTTGACATTTGGCATCGATGACCAAAGGGGCAGTCTCGCAGTTTAGCTGGGTGATGACATTGAGATCGTCGAGTTGCCAAGCCTCGTTGGAGTAAGTCGTCGAGATGATGACTTGTCCATCGATAATGTTGAGGAAGAGCTTGGTGTTGATCGGAGTTTGCGAGTTCTTGTTCGGGGCATCGGTTTGAGGTGACTTTGATCTCATGGAAGGTGGTAGATAATGCGAGAGTGCGTCTTCCAGATTGCTACCATCGGGCCGCAATGTTACTTGAACGGTAGGCTCGCGAACCTCAAACATCCCCATGTCGTCTGAAAAAAGGAACGAGTACAGTGGTTTGGAAGATGTGATTTCGGCTGTTTTGAAGAGTAGATTTCCCTGTTCATCGATCGCAGTCACGTTATGTAATTCGATGGGCTGTATCCAGCCAAATGCAGCCTGTTCGACAGAGACCTTTCCTTGGAAGTCCCTCAAGGCAAAATTAATTGCTGTTTGTTGCAAACCGATCCAACCGAGAAGATTTGGAAAGATCAAAATGATGGCAACGACGAACAAAATTAGCCATTTCCAGCGCCGTTTGCGCGGAGGTTGGCTCTCCAGAGTGGTTTCAAATACATCTTCAATTTGATCAGTTTGAGACATTGGGCTTCCTTGCCGTCATATGCGCTCGCTCATTGCAGGGTCGCAAATGCAGGGAGAGACTTGGGTTACAAGTGATCAAAATTCTATGCTGCCCCCGCGATATCTCAAAGATGAATCTCGCGGCACGAAGTTGGCGACCAAATTTTTGGGCCAATCGACGGGGTTAAAGCGAGTGAGAATTGATGTTGCGGGAATTAGCTCGGTGAAATGCTAGCGTGCATACTGCTGATTCAACCTAGCTGTCAATTAAATCGTGGATGACGTTCCCGTGGACGTCTGTCAATCGGAAGTCGCGTCCAGCGTATCGGTAGGTGAGTTGTTTGTGATTGAAGCCGAGCAGTTGGAGCATGGTGGCGTGGAGGTCGTGGACATGCACAGGATTCTCGGTTGCTTTAAATCCAAATTCGTCTGTGGCGCCGTAAGTTTGTCCACCTTTGACTCCCCCGCCTGCCATCCAGACCGTGAACCCATGATGATTGTGATCGCGACCATTGATTTTGCCAGCGTTGGAGCCTGATTTGGGCAATTCAACGACGGGTGTGCGGCCAAATTCCCCTCCCCAAATAACAAGCGTTTCGTCTAGCAACCCTCGTTGTTTTAGATCTTTTAATAGAGCGCCAATTCCCTGGTCACATTCTCCGGCGAGTCGACGATGATTGACTTCGAGATCGTCGTGATTGTCCCATGGTTGTCCATTTCCATGCCAGACTTGGACGTAACGGACTCCACGTTCGACTAATCTTCGTGCGATGAGAAGCTGTCGGGCATTGACTCCTTTTCCATAAGCGTCGAGGACATGTTGCGGCTCTCTGGAGACATCAAACACGTCGGTCGCTTCCATTTGCATCCGAAACGCAAGTTCATAGGCTTGGATTCTTGCTTCGAGAGCGGGGTCAGTCCCCGTCTGTTCGCGATGAATTTGGTTCAGGCGATTGAGGGTATTGAGTTGTTGACGTTGTTGGTCGCGAGTTAATTTTGCATTGGTAACATGTTCGATAAGTTTTTCAATGGAAGTGTGTTTCGTATCGACGTGCGTTCCCTGAAATACTCCCGGTAGGAATGCTGATTGCCAGTTTTGTGTATCTTTAATGGGGTAGCCACCGGGGCAAAGTGCAATATAGCCCGGTAGGTTTTGATTTTCAGTTCCCAGTCCGTAGGTGATCCAGGAGCCGACACTGGGGCGCACCAGTCGTGACTCGCCGCAGTTCATCAACAAGAGAGACGGTTCATGATTGGGCACATCGGCGTGCATTGAGTTGATTACGGCGATATCGTCAATGTGTTGAGCGGTATGGTGGAACAGTTCGCTAACATGGATTCCCGATTCTCCATACTGTTTAAATTTGAAGGGAGAGGCGAGTGCGACGCCGGTTTTCCGCTCGGTTTTCAAATTAAATGGAAGTTTTTGGCCATCTCGTTTTTGCAGTTCAGGTTTGTAATCAAACGTGTCGACATGGGATGGGCCTCCATTCATAAAAAGATGAATGACACGTTTGGCTTTTCCAGGGAAGTGTGGCGGTTT
>JAALLA010000295.1 GCA_011087765.1 Pirellulaceae bacterium | reverse complement strand
TTATTAAATCGTCAGTTGAATTGTTGTTTATTCCATCAATTGCAAGTATCCGGTCCGCCGAATTTTGCGCTGCAGGAGAGTTCTCGATGGATTAGCTGCTGAACTAAGATTGCAATCGAAGGGACAAGAATACTAAGGTAAAGGAGTCTTTTGAGAGTTAAATCAAAAGGGTGTGAACGAGTGAGGAAATAGTTAGTGTCTTCGGAGTATTGGCAGAGACGTTGCACCCCAATCTTGTCTTTGGGAATAGTCCAGTAAATTATCCGGCTTATTGAAAGGCAGCCGTCCACTTTTTTTTCTGATCAAATGAAAGGGTAAGTGGCGCTCGCCCATCCCAGTCTTTGGGAATGGGAACCGAGTTTTCACGAATCGCTGGTAGGGCTTTAGGGGCACCGACGATGTACCATTTGATCGTGATGGTTTCTGCAGTAAAGCTTGGCTGGGTGACGACAGCTTTGGTTTCCCCGGCTAACACTTGATCTCTTTTAAAGTGGTCCGTATTGCTTACCGAAACAACGTGAAGAGTCCAAGTCGATTCATTGTTCACATAAATGGAGGGAACGGGTTGTTTGCAGCCCGATATCGTTAGGATTGTTAGTGTGAGGATCAAGGATGAAAGTTTAAATAGCATGCGATCACTCCTAGCTTGAGGTTTTAGTTTCCTGTCTCTTGGTACGCGATTCACTGCGGTTCATTGAAATGTTTTAACTGATCATAGAGTTGACGAACCGAGGTGTGAAATGTTAGTTGTTTTCTTTCGAATAAGTCCTAATCGATAAGAATTTTTCAAACGAGTTCAAGGCGATTTCTAAACGCGGTGGAATTCATATTTAAAACGCAATCTGGGCGGCAACATCGCATCAAAATCTTTGGAGTTTTCCACAGTCACATGCTCCGGGGCTTGCTCTTTCGATCTATCTGACTGGGCGAACAGGCTTTGGCAAGGCCTCTAATTTGTGAGTGGATTGCGATTGAGTGTGGGTTGTGTCAACTTTGAGGGTCACGATTACGTCTTCCTGCCTATATGGTGACATAATGCAACGTGCGAATGGCCGTTATTGAATTGAGGGGTAAGTTTTCCTGATTAAACTCATCGGTTTTAACGATCGGTAGATAATCAGCGGCGAGTATTTTGCGCAGCCTTGAAATTTGGCGTGTAATGTGTTTTATCCGTTGCACGGGGTGTCATTTCAACCCAGTTGCCACCTGCGATATTCCATAAGTTGAATGGATAGCTAATGAAATTCTTCTCACTAACGATCATTTTAGTGGGGTTCTGCATTGCCGTTCCGTTTCTCGGATGTTTCACGGAGCCAGAGGAAGCGAACCTCAAAAAGACGGAAACCGTGCGGTCGTTACCTGAGGGCTCTCCGCGGGTTTCAACTCGTCAAGTTACCGACGTTGAAGCCCCCTTGGCATTAAACGTCTCAGACTCCGAAGAATCAAATTCCGCCGAGACGTCTGGAACGATATTGATATCGGAGGTTCAACCTTCCAATGCTGGAGAAATTGTCGATCAGTCAGGCCACTGTCCTGACTGGATAGAATTGTGGAATCCCTCGGACGAGGATTCTGATCTCAGTGGATGGTTTCTAACGGATGATCTGAACAAGCCGCGAAAGTGGCAGTTCCCGAAAATTGATCTTCCCGCCGGTCAGCGGTTGCTGGTGTATGCGTCGGGACGAGATGTCAAAGATGCGGTTCCGTTAGAAACAAATTTTCGGTTGGGCGATTCGGACCAATACGTCGCACTCATAAAACCAGATGGTAAGACGACTGCTCAGTTGATGACCTTTGATAAGATCGAATCGCGGCACGGCGTTAGTTTTGGACTCGTTGAAAATGGCTCGGCTCCAATGTTGTCGCCAACTCCGGGAACGGAGAATACTGAGGCAGGAAAAGGGGTTGTTGAACCTGTTTGTTTTTCAAAAGCATCGCAATTTTTTAGATCTTCCCTGCAGTTGAAACTGAGTTGTGAAACGAAAAATGCAACCATAATTTTCACGACCGATGGCAGTCTACCGGAACTGGAAACAGCAAGAGTTTACAAACAGCCGCTGGCCTTGGAGCGAACGGCTGTAATCAGAGCAGTCGCGATAGTTCCGTCAATGATTTCTTCGGAGCCGGTTGCAAAAAGTTTTTTAAACATCGATAGCTTGATTGACCAAGCTGAAAAACCTGATGGATTCCCTGAATCATGGAACGAAACGATTGCTGATTACGAAATGGATTCAGGGATTGTCGGAGCGCATCGAACTGAGCTTGAAGATGCATTAAGAAGGTTGCCAATGGTATCGGTAATTGCCGATCAGGAATCGTTTTTAGGTGTGGACGGAATCTACTCCAATACATGGGAGCGAGGCTTCGATTGGGAAATTCCAGCTTCGGTAGAAATGTTGAGTTTTAAGGGAGAGCCGGGATTCGCTGCAAATGCGGGCCTCCGCGTCGCTGGAAATGAAAGCCGCAAGGTAGGTTGGAAAAAGCATTCTTTGCGGTTGAATTTTCGAGCGCGGTACGGAGATTCAAATTTAACCGCTCGCGTTTTTGAGCAATCAGGGCATGACCAATTTTCGACTTTAGTTTTGAGAAGTACCGACGATTCATGGGTCACGCACGATGAAGACGTTCTTAATAATGCCCAATATATAAGGGATCAATGGGCGCGGGACACGCATCGGGCCATGGGCCGTGTGTCGGCGCGAGGGCGTTTCGCGCATGTCTGCATCAATGGACTCTACTGGGGAGTTTACAACCTGGTTGAACGGCCCGACGACGAATTTCTTGCTCACCAACTCGGTGGAAAGCCTGAGGACTATGTTGTGGTGAGATCGCGTGTGCGTGAGATCGAGTCTGATCAGGATGGCGAGGACGCGTGGAATACTATCTGTAGGCTGGCCCAGAATAAACTTGAGCACGATGGCGACTACGAAGCAATTTGCCAACACTTAGATGTGGAGAGTTTTATTGATTATTGCTTGATCTATCTTTACGCTGGCGGTGAAGATTGGCCGCTTAATCGTCACAATAACATGAAATCATTTTGCCAACGCGGCGAAGTCTCTCCCATGAAATTTTTAATTTGGGATGCGGACAATACGTTTGCCTCCGGTTGGAATAATGATGATTGCGATTACGTACTATCGATTAAGAGTCGAGACAATCCTAAGTCTTTTGAAACCGTGTTTAATGCCCTGAGTAGAAATAAGAGTTTCCGTGTATTATTAGAAGCAAGGTTAGGGAAGTGGTCGGCCGAGGGAGGCCCGCTTGATGACGTTGTCTGTCGAGAACGTTATCGGTTGCTTATCGAGTCGATCGAACCAGCATTGATTGCTGAGTCCGCACGGTGGGGCGATGTCCAATCTGATTCGCCTTGTTTGACAACGGGCCCTTGGCAGGCGCAAAAGAATCGAATCCTCGAGCAATGGTTTGTAAACCGGGCTGAAAAAGTGAGAGATCGATTGCGCGAGTATTGGGATGAACTAAATGTCCCGCGATAAAAAAATGAATTAGATTTTTTAGAGATTTTAATTCAGTCCGAAGAAACGAAGTGCCTCTGCTTAATTACTTCGTTGAAGCCTCTGAGTTGTCGTTGTTTCTGAGTTGAATTAGATAGCAGTCAGAAATCAAAAAGATTATTTGCAAGCATCGGAACTAATCTTCCATTTGATTTGTCCTATAAATCAATAAGACCTGGAACGTGAAGTCGGGCTTTGCTTGTATCCCAACGCAGCCACTATCAGTGACGAGTTGGGTTGCTTACTTGAAGTGCCCTGCGGCAATCGTGTCCCTTGAAGAGCGTCCAGCGTTATCGATGTTTACTTTTTGGGAGAGTTGAACATGGCTAAACGGCACTATTTATTTGTATCGCTTGGAGTCGCTTTGGGGGGCCTCGTGTTAGGCGGAATTACGGTTTACGGACATGGAACTGCCGTGTCGCCGCAGAGTCGCGTCTACAAAGTCTATAAGAGTAACCCCGAAAATCCGGATTTTGAACTGGCACAGAATGCGGTTGAAATGGACGGAAAGAGTTCTTACTACACTTGGAATCAAGTTTCGAGAAATATACCAGATGCGGTTAATAGTGGTTTGCCTGAAGGATTTGACTATTCGCCGTGGGTTCCAGATGGTCAACTGGCCAGTGGAGGAAGGGTGGATTCTGATGAGTTTCCGGGGCTTACCTACCGTGGGCTCGACCAGGTAAGTTCAGAGTGGCCAACGACTCCAGTTCTTTCTGGTGAAAAAATGTCGATTGATTTTTTTGCAACGGCAGTCCATGAACCAAGTGTTTGGGACGTTTGGATGACGACTTCTGATTGGGATTCAGGAAC
>JAALLA010000294.1 GCA_011087765.1 Pirellulaceae bacterium | reverse complement strand
ATATTCCCCGAAATTGCTAAGCGAATTGGCGGTGGGATGGAAGACTGGTATCAGGAATCTGAGCAAGAATATATGGAGCAGTGGGCCGCTAATGTGCCCTTGAATCCGGAAACCGGTAAATCTGGTTTGGCGAGATTACTGGATGAAGGGAGTTGGGAGAATACGGAAATTGAACCGTTTTACGAGCCTCACTTACGCCCGCTTTCAGACGAAGACCTCGAGGGAAGTGAAACCAATCCTGAGACCGGGGTGATTACTAAAGCTGGAACTGGCATCGGAATTATGATGAACGGTAAACCGGTTCGAGGTTTTAAAACACCCAGTCGGAAGTTCGAAGTTCGAAGTGTCTTTTTGAGTCAAACGGGATTGAATAAAGATACTTCTGAGCTCATCAAGCTTTCGAGCATGTCAAAGACAAAACGGCGGCCTGAACAGCATAAGAAATTTGATGTGGTAATTGACGAAATGCCGATTTGGATGCAGCCAGAGGAGCATCGTGATTTAGATGAGAATCACCTTATCATGACGTCATTTAAATGGAATGTTCATAACCATGGACGAACCATGAACCTGAAATGGCTCGCTGAAATTGTTCACACCAATCCTGCGTGGTTGAATCCTGAAACGGCAGCGAAATTTGGCTTGAAAGATGGTGACTGGATTGAGTTGACGGGTTACTTCTCCAAGATGCTAGAAAAGTCCAATCCCAACCTGATGAGCGATCACTACGAAAAAGATGCGGAAGGCCGTTTGATTGCCGGAACGATGCGGGTACCCATTGTGACGATGCCTGGAATTCACCCGAGTGCAATTGCGATGAGTAATAGCTGCGGGCATTGGCAATACACCAACGTAGCTCAAGCTAAGAAAGCACCTAGCGACAATGGTGCGGCGGACGGTTCGGTCTCGCAGGGAAGTGATTCTGCGACGTATCGCGATCCTGACTGGGAGCGAAACATGTGGTGGGAAGATAAATCGAATGGTGATCCCACAATGTGGAAGCAAAATACCGGTAACGGCTGGAATCAAAACCGAATCATGCCGATCGCTCCTGATCCGATCACTGGTCAGCAGGCGTTTCACTCAACTGTGGTAAGTATTAAAAAGTTGGTTTAGGTCAATGCCTAGAAGAAAGCCGGAAACCAAAATATAGCCTGATTAAATAGAGGTGTCCGGTAAAGGTACTATGATTTGAGTTGACTTTGTCGATCTAAGTTAGAACTTAGTTTAAGATGGTGCGTGCGCAGGCCGGTAGTGGTGTTCACGTGGATCAGCTATTTAGATTTTATTCTTGCGTCCAACCTTTTCTCTGGAATCTCAGTTATGCCTAACGATATAGAAATTGCCCGGCAATGTCAGCTTAAGCCTATCAATCACATTGCTGAACAGTTGGGGATTGATGTAGCGGATATTGAACCCTACGGACATTTCAAAGCAAAATTGCCGTTGAGTCTAATAGATGCGGAGCGAGCGTCCGAAAGTAAACTGATTTTGGTGACAGCAATTTCTCCCACTCCTGCGGGAGAGGGCAAGACGACCATGTCGATTGGTTTGGCGCAAGGTCTTAATCGGATTGGGAAGCAAACGACTGTAGTCCTGCGGGAACCATCGCTCGGGCCGGTCTTTGGAATCAAAGGCGGCGCAACCGGAGGCGGTTGGTCACAAGTGCTGCCGATGGAAGACATTAACTTGCATTTTACGGGTGATTTTGCCGCGATTGAGAAGGCGCACAATCTCTTGGCGGCGCTGGTTGATAACAATTTACAAAGTAAAAAACGGTCGCTTGGGATTGATCCAAGAACCGTGGTTTGGAAGCGGGTATTTGATATGAATGACCGCGCCCTGCGAGACATCGTGATTGGGTTGGGAGGGACCGGGAATGGGGTTCCCCGAGAGACCGGATTCGATATCACCGCCGCTTCGGAGATTATGGCCATCCTTTGCTTAAGCACGAGTTTAAGTGATTTGAAGACTCGGTTAGGAAATATTTTTATAGGGTTTACGCGAGAGCGGAAACCAGTTTATGCGAGAGATTTAAACGCCAATGGCGCGATGGCCGCGTTGATGAAGGACGCGATCAAACCAAATTTGGTTCAGACAATCGAAGGGACGCCCGCAATTATTCATGGCGGCCCGTTTGCCAATATTGCTCAGGGAACTAATTCTGTTTTGGCCACGAAAATGGGCATGACACTCTCTGACTTCGTCGTTACTGAGGCCGGTTTTGGCTCGGACCTTGGGGCTGAGAAATTTTTTGACATTAAATGTGCGGGTGCAGGACTGTCGCCGGATGGAATGGTTTTGGTAGCGACGATTCGAGCATTAAAATACCACGGTGGAGCTGATCTAAAAACATTGACTGAACCGAATGTCGATGCGGTTGTTCGCGGTTTGGTCAACCTGGAAAAGCATTTGGAGAATACCAAACTATTTAAAATTCCCGCGGTTGTGGCGATCAATCGATTCACGACCGACACCGATGAAGAAATTGAAGCAGTACGGGCTCGATGCGAGTCATTAGGTTTTCAAGCCGTCATTGCGAATGTCTGGGCAGACGGTGGCGGCGGTGCGGAGGATTTGGCAAGCACGCTGGTTTCAGCTATGGAGTCGAAACCCGGTGAATTTGCACCGCTATATGATTGGGAGCAGCCCGTGACTGAAAAGATTGAGACAATCTGTCAGAGTATTTACGGTGCTTCGTCGGTTGACTATTCCTCTCGCGCGAAGAAAGACCTACGAACAATCAAAAAGCTTGAGCTTGAGAATTTGCCAATTTGTATGGCAAAAACTCAAAAGTCACTTTCTGATGATCCGGCGAAAATTGGAAGGCCAACTGGATTCGAAATCACAGTCAGGGAAATTGAAATTGCGGCCGGTGCAGGTTTTCTGATTCCGATTACGGGTGACATGATGAGAATGCCGGGGCTTCCATCTGTTCCATCTTCTGAAAATATTGATATCGATTCCAACGGTGAAATATCTGGTTTGTTTTAGCAGCGACTTTTTTTCCTTACGAGTGCTCGGCGGTCTTCGGTCGCTAATGTTCTTGTTCCAATAACCATGCGAGTAGTCCATGCAGTTACCCAAAAACGTTCTCGGTACCGAGTTGAAGTCATGTTGTACTTCACCCATGACAGGATTTTACCGAGACGGTTATTGTCGGACTGGGATTAGTGACAAGGGTTTGCATATCATATGCTGCGTAATGACTGAGGAGTTTCTCGCGTTCAGCCGGCAAGTTGGCAACGACCTTTCAACTCCGATCCCCGAATACGGTTTTTCTGGCCTGCAGCCGGGAGACCAGTGGTGTTTGTGCATGTTGCGTTGGAAAGAAGCGCTCGAAAACCGATGTGCTCCTCAGGTTGTCCTCGAGGCAACCCATATGTCGGTTATCGAGTTTGTTTCGATGGAAGATCTTAATAATCACGCTTACGAGGGGTAGCCTCTGGGGGACAAGAATCCGCGAGTGGGAGAGTCTTCCTAATCGTTTCAGTAGCAGCGGCTTTAGGAAAAAAATAGCCTCGGATCAACGCTTTTTTACAAGCATTGAAACCGCCCCGTAAGAATAATTATATCCATCTTACAGCCACGCAATGTTGGAGACGGGTATGTCTACAAATACGAAACTGGATTTAGCAACCCTCGCAGACCAGGCTATCGACTTGGCCGCCGAAATCCTGAACGCTTCTCGCGACAATGAAACAGCTGAGGAACGTAAGCGTTCCGCGATGATGGCGCGAATGATGCGTGATGAGTCGGGTAAGAAGTTTACGATTGCCATGGCTGACCAAGTCTTAAGAATTCATCGTCCAGCGAGAGCGGCGGATCGGATGAATCGTTTGGTGAAGGACTACGGGGTGCCCGCGTATTTTTCAGGAATCGATCAGACGGCGTTAAGAATTGGAAACGAACTAGCTAATTGGTTCCCAAATTTAGTGATGCCACAAGTTACTAAAAAGGTTCGTAAAGATTCCGAGCACGTCATCATTTCGGCTGAAGATCAGGAGTTTTCTAAATACCTTCGGTCTCGAAAGCAACAAGACATTCGGGTGAACTTCAACCAGCTTGGTGAAGCGGTTTTGGGAGACAAGGAAGCAGACCGCCGACTGAGGGATAATACGGCTCGATTGTTGGAACCGGGCGTGGATTACATTTCGATTAAGCTCTCTGCGATTGTGAGTCAGATCAGTCTGGTTGGTTATGCGAACACGGTTGAGTTGATTAAACCTCGATTAAGATCAATCTATCGAGCGGCGATTGAGGGGGGAACAGCGGCGGCTCCGAAATTCGTGAATTTGGATATGGAGGAGTATCGGGATCTCCATCTGACTGTAGACGTGTTTAAATC
>JAALLA010000293.1 GCA_011087765.1 Pirellulaceae bacterium | reverse complement strand
GTCTTTGAGGGTATCGCCGAACGGGTGGATCTATCCCTTACCTAAACTGACAAACCCAGGCAACGATACGCACGCCTTAAAACCTGTCTCGAAACCGTGGCAGATTCAGCTCCGACCATGAGTCGGAAAAAAAAGATTAATAAGAATCCTACTGATAGCAAAGCCATTAAAACGACGGATCCGTATTTCGTTCTCCCAGCCTGAAAATTGAAAATCTAGCCTGGCTATTGGGAACCGGTCCTAGGAAAGACTATTTCTGCCCAGATAGGTTTATGATCCGACAAAGGCTTGTTGAGTTCGATGATACCTCCGTCTGCGGTCTTGGCTCCAGCCGAGGTGTTGTAAAAGATGTGATCGATTACTCCGAGATTCTTTTTGGGATCCAGGGCGTTGTAGGTAAACTTTTTGGAGACATCAAACTTCAGATCCATCCATGTTGATCTAAATCCTGCCTCTTCGATCGTATCGATTGCAGCATCTCCAATGTTGTTGTTAAAATCCCCGACAACGATCACCCTCTCAGTAGCTTCCTGAGGGAGAACCTTGGTCGCAAGGCTGGATGCATGGCCATCATTCGCGCCCGACTTGCAGATATGTAGTGAGTAAAATGCGAATGGAACCCCTTCGATCTTCGTGGTCGCTCTGACAGCCGAAGCTGGGTTCCAACCGCGGCCTGTGAGTTCATGCTCTTGAGTGCCTTCCAGCGGCGTCCTGCTAAGAATCGTTTTGTATTTGTCCTTGTGATTTGCCGAGGATGTTTTGCCCACAAAACTATATGGCATCCCCAGTACTTTGCCGACGCGAGCCGTCCAATCGCCATCGGGCGCTTCGTTAAAACCGATAATATCCAGCTTGTATGGTTTGAACATCTCGCCAATCTGCTCAGGTGTCGCGCTTCTACTGAACTCGACATTATAAGAAGCGACACGAATAGTAGCGGGCTTGTCAGGCGATAAAGCGGCAAGGCAGAGTGTCGCTCCACATACGCTTGCAACAACGATAGTTAATAATTGAATGGCTTTCATTCTAAATGTTTCCTGATCGAAGGGTTGTCTGTTCGGGTTATCCACAAGAGTAACAGATTGCGGTGCCGCATTTAACTCTTTGTCCTCTCGTCTTTCAAACTGACCTGAATCCGATCACCGTGTTGCCGGTGCTCGCGGTTGATGCAGTTTAGCTCAAGCTCAGCGGATGTTTCAGTGAGCTTCATGTCGACCCAGCCATGCGCGTGGCCTTTTCCAAAATAGTAGCTGACCGCCGGTTGGTTAATGAGATGGAGATGGTCCCGTTGATCATGCTGCCATTCATGGGTGTGCCCATAGATATACGCTTTGGCATGCTTTCGTTTGGCAAGAATTTTTAACAGTGACGCCCCATCACGCATGCCTTGAATGGGACGAACACCGCGGTTGGGATACGGGTTGTAATGACCAAAGATGAGGGTTGGCATATTTGTTCGTTCGTCGAGTTGTTTGGCGAGCCAGTTCAGCTGTTTGTCACCGAGGGTTCCTTTTTTTCCAGAATCCAGCAATATGAGGTTCGCATGCGGTAATTCAATCAGTCCCGCTTGAAGACCTATCTCTTCTTGTTTCAGAAACGGGATCAACTTCCAGAGGTTCTCGCGATTGTCGTGATTGCCGATCGTCACATGCACAGTAATACCTGCTGCACGAATCGGCTCCACAAGCCCTAAAAACTGTTTGTACTCTGCATTTTTACCATTGCTGAGAGCACAGTCGCCATTAACAATCAGGTGAGCGGGAAGAGGATCGAGTGCGAGTACATTCTTAACCGCCGTTTCAAGAGCTTGGGAGACATTCACGCTTTCGTGTTCGCCATCCTTAACGGGCGAACCAGGCCACTTCGTTCCTGGGTAGACAAGATCCGGGTCAGCACTGATGTGCGTATCGGCAAGCAAGGCAACTCGATTTGGTTCCAGGGAACTTCGGTTACTATCCGCGACCACGGCCACGGTGCGAGAATTTAGTAGAGTCGCGCCACCAAGGACGATTGAACGCTTAACGAATTGACGGCGAGTGATCGGTGGAAAAATAATTGGCATCTTGAATTCCTTGGATTTTTTCCTCGGTTAACTTGGGTTGTGGATCATCCGCTCTGCCCATCCACATGCCGAGCCCTTGACGGACCGAATTGCGATAAAAGTCAAGGGCTTTCGGGTTGCGCTAAAATTCAACTCGCCAGAGGGCGAGCTTAAGAATTAAAATGCGAATGCGCCCGTCATCCGTAAAAGGTCGGCGTGACCACATTCTAATCATTGTGTGGATTACTTTTCGATGGTCGGCAAGGCGACTTGTTAAACAATCAGCAAATTGTGTGCATCCAAAAATTGCTCGATGATGGGAGCAAAATCATGTGAGGAACTTCGATTACTTTACCTAAGTGCCGCAACTGCATTACCGCAAGCCTTTGGCCGCAAGCCAGGCGATAAATTCTTATCCTGCGCCGTTCCTTAATTTTTGGTGTTCGAGTACCGATTTTGTTGCTTGAGATGGGCAGTTAGGTTTGTTTGTCCTTCCATGATTGCAATGCTAACAGAGTGGCAGAGGCAAAGGGCTCGGTGTCTCAGTTTGTGTCACTATATTGATTAGATGAAATCAATTTGGTGACAGATGCGAAATGCCCGTTGGCTGATGCGAGAGTGATAGCATCGAACTCGATGGGTTCGCATTGGTGGGTTTTGCTGAAAAACCCAATGTCCGAGGCGTCAAACGTTGCCACGCCTGATGGATCAACGAATTTGGCACGAGGTTTGCGATCATCTTGAATGGGATGCCGACCATCTGGATAAGCATCGTGCAGCATTGAACTTGAATGAAAGCCAAGGAAGGCCATCAAGATGTGTGTATTGAATTCTATGGGTCGATCGCAGACCCAACCGGTGACGATCCTATTCGGGTTTCTTCTGATTCTCGGTTTTTGTCTAACGAGTGACCTGTTGGGGCAGGGAAAGCTCAGTCGTGTACGCGAGTCAGTTCGTCGCCACGAAACCCCGCCCGCGGAGGAAACACACCATCATCACGAAGACGATTCAAATGACCGAGAGCATACGTATCATGGAGGCCAGCAAAACCGCCGCCATCGTAGCGACTGTGGCCCCTCTTTTGGCCCAGTCTTCACGGCTTCGCGATCGTTTAACCATTATCGTCCTCAACGCATCGTTCACGAACATATCCTAGTTGTCGAACCGGCGCCCTCGGTGGTGATCGAACCATTGGACGAGACGTACTTTGATCAGGGGGCCTCTGATTCCATTTCACTGAGCCAACGTACCTTTGTGCCGAGTTGGGAAAGCTATTTCGAGATATGGTCCAGTCGGCTGAGTGCCACTTATGGTTACGACTTTGATGAAATAACGCAGGGCTATTTTGGATTGCTGCTGCAGGCGCCTGGTGGCTTGGGGTTGGATACCAGTGTAATGATGTTTCGAGAGAACGGGGTAACTTTTCGTGATCACTTGTGGATGGGCGATGTCAATTTGGTCTATGAAGTGGTCAACTCCGGTGACTTTCGAGCGCGCATGGGAGTGGGGATCAACTGGTTGGGTGACCAGTACGGTGGCGAATCCGGAGTCAACCTGACGACCGGTTTTGACTGGCAGTTTTCACCTCAATGGGTTTTGACAGGTGAGACCGACTTTGGCAATCTGGGTGATTCCGACTTGTTTCGCGGTGAGCTTTCAATCGGCCGACAGTTTGGCAATGCCGAGTGGGCGACTGGTTACCGCCACACTGATATTGGTGGAATTTCGTTGGGCAGTGTTTTTACAGGTTTCCGTTTTCGCTTTTAGATCAATGTATGCGGTGGCGAAAAATTAGAATTTGGTTGCTCCTGCATTTTCTCGACACCTTAAAGAGACTACCATGAGATCTGGCTGGTTACCGTGTGTATCCAACCGGAAACCGGATTGGCTGGGGACGAAACCAAACTTCAACCCATCGCGATATATCAAAGCGTTGCACGCGACGCCGGACTTCCGCGTGCCTGTTTTTGAGTGAAGATCGATCGTTCCGGTTCGATGATTGTGACGTTATCTCGCTTGTTGAATCAAACGGCATTGGCTCCGCAGCCATGGGGATTAGGATGGCAGCCAACACGTCAGTTCGTCAAAGACTAATCGGTGTAATCAAGCGATTTGTGAGGTGGTTTCTGCTTGGGTTACTTAGCTATTTTGGAATTTTGCTCTTGGGTCTGATTCCAGTTAACAACGACTTTCACCCTGCCAACACTGGAATTCAGATTTACGTTGTTTCAAATGCGGTCCACGCAGATATTGTTGTTCCAAAAACGTCTGCAGTCATTGATTGGTCTAATGAGTTTCGCTCTTCGGGAATCTTTAAG
>JAALLA010000047.1 GCA_011087765.1 Pirellulaceae bacterium | reverse complement strand
GCTAATATAAAAACACCGGAAACTTTGGAAAAATGTCGGGTGCTTAAGATGTCCGCAGGGAGACCAAAAATCATGGTTTGCTCGTAAAATTGGCAGAACTGTTAGGATTAGACTATCCAGCAATGACAACTTCATCGGAATATTCGCGCACAAATATCATAATAATCCAGATAACCGAACGACTCCAGCTAACCCTCAAATCCCCCCTAAGCCCCGCATGCTTCCATCATGAAGCCGCTCGGACCATTGTTGAATTTCTAGCCGCTAGCAGCACGGATGACTCAACCTTCACGCGCTCCAGTTAAAAAAACCGATCGAGGTTTTGAATTGGCCAGCTTGAGTTGGCCAGCTTATCGAGGGAATAGTTGGCGTTGTTTCGTGCAGGGAGCCACGTCTCCAGGTCGGCAGAAGCCGAGTGGATAATCGCAACTTGCCGGGGCGTCTCGACGCATATGATACGGCAATAGGACTGCCGAAGTAAAGAAGTTTGCCGTTGAGCGAAGGGATTCGATCCGCTCCCCCGACGTCTGGCCGTATCTCTCAAGTGCCACGTCTTCGAAATACAATGGCTGGTAACGAATGTCTGGAGCAACCCACGCAAAGATCTTCAGTTCAGGTGAGAATTCACTCCAAACATTCTTTTGGGTTTCCATCAATTGCCCCGCAATTCCTTGGGGCGCTCCCTTTTTCTCACGAACATCTAAACTGATCGCGGAAATCGATTTTCTCGGCCACTGCCCAGCTTTGAACAAATTAGCAATGTCATCTTCCCCCAAAGCTGCCGTCAGTTCGTTGTCTCCCGCGCTCTGAAGGTTTTTTAACAAATCATCATCTTGTCTACTTTGACTAACTCTCAATTCGCTATTCACGTTACCAACTAAAATGGGTGACAAAGCGGGACGCTCGGTCGCAACTTTCACAATTGATAAATCGTTTTGAGAATAAGTCCTCTCTCCCAAAAACAAAACAAGCGACAAAGAGGCTGTAATTATCAGGAATTTATTAGTTGTTTTGTTCATTTCCGAGACCAATGCAGGATGAAAAAGCGTCTACTTTGGATTATCGACTACTGCGACCCTCCAAATCTAAAAAACTACTATGTTGTGATTGACCCCTGCTTTCCGAAAGCACGCCGCAATCGGTAATTTTTCACTAGAGAAAACTGTTTACCCAACAAGAAAACCCGAACAAAAAAAACCCCTCATTTTAACCCCCTTCAAGGTAAGCTAAACTACCAGCAGGTCAGCTTGATCTCCCGATCACTTGCAAGATCTCCACACCGCCTCAACCCCAGCCCTTATGTACAAAATAATACAAAAAAAAATCGGCGACTTCAACGCCGGTCGATTTCCATAAACCCAGGAATCGCAATCACTTACAACTCAGTGATCACCTTAGGATTGTGGATTTAGCACAAGTTCTTCGTTAAAATTCAAGTTGCACCATCCAACCTTAATTAATCATCATTAACTCACAAAGACAGTCGGTCCTTAGCCCGTTAAATTTGTACCCGTTAAATTGAACCAATTAGTTTCTAGTCAGGGAGACAGGAATGAAGTGTCGTGACCATATGTTGAGCCGCCGCAACTTGCTTACTATTGGTGCCGTAGGAGGCATCGGGCTTACATTAACCGATTTCTTCCGAATGAAGACCGCGCAGGCGGATCAAAAGAATTACGAATCAAAAGAGGGAACTGCTAAATCTGTCATTTACATCTTCCTTCCGGGAGGGATGGCTCAGCAGGAATCATTCGACCCCAAACCATTTGCTCCATTGGAATACCGTGGTCCAATGCGGAGTATTGCGACGAAACTTACGGGCGTCCGAATCAACGAGATGTTTAAGCAAACGGCGAGTATCGCAGACAAGCTGACCATCATTCGCTCAATGACCCACGGCGAAGCGGCTCATGAACGTGGCGTGCATAACATGCACACCGGTTATCGCCCCAGTCCCGCACTCACATTCCCAAGCATGGGAAGCGTCGTCTCTCACGAATTTGGGCCTCGGAACAACCTGCCTCCCTACGTGCTAATTCCCAATCAGACCAATCCTTATCAGGGCACGGGCTACTTGAGCTCATCGTTCGCAGGTTTCAGCATCGGTGCGGATCCAGCAGCAGGTGGATTTAAAGTTCGGGACCTCGAACTGCCCTCTGGTGTGGACACCGCAAGATTTGATAAACGCCGAAAACTATTAGATGTCGTCAACGGCCATTTTCGAGAGAAAGAGAAATCAGATTCACTTGATTCCCTCGATACTTTCTACAATCGTGCCTACAGCTTAATCAGCTCGAAGCAGGCTCGCGAAGCATTTGATATCGAGAAAGAGGATCCAAAGTTGCGAGATCGCTACGGGCGCAACACCGCGGGTGCGCGGATGCTGTTAGCACGACGCCTTGTCGAATCCGGTGTCCGATTCGTTACGATGACCTACGGAGGTTGGGATCACCACGATAGCATTGACCGAAACATGAAGCGCCAAGTACCGGCATTCGATCAGGCCTACGCGACTCTAATTAGTGACCTCGAATCGCGCGGCTTACTCGATTCGACATTGGTTGTCGTCGCTTCGGAATTTGGGCGGACTCCCAAGATCAATCAAACCTCCGGCCGTGACCATTGGCCAAAAGTATTTAGCTCCTTGATGGCTGGTGGAGGAATTAAAAAGGGACAGGTCTACGGAAGCTCCAATGCAACAGCGAGCGAGCCTGAAGAGGATGCCCTTGGTGTTCAGGATTGGGCGACCACCATTTACAAGTGCTTAGGAATTACGGCAGATAAAGAGTTGATGGCCCCAGGTGCACGACCCATTGAAATCGTTGACGGTGGAAAAGCCCGCGAAGGTCTTTTGGCTTAACGTTTTAGCCGAACCGTCGCCCGACAATACCGCGTACGCCAATTGCTCTCAGGTTGAGGGCTCATTACTTTGTTTCTCACTTCCGCAACGCAGGAACCAAAATGATTGAAAATTTTCGGAATACATTTCGGAAGTCTTATCTTTTATTCGCTGTTTTAACGGCGACCGTTTTGCTCCCTACGTTAGTCTCTGCTTCGACACCTCGGCTAAATACAATCTTGCCACGCGGCGTCAAAGCTGGCGGGGAGTACGTTCTCAAATTCTCAGGCTCAAGGCTTTCCGGTGCCGAACAGGTCTTTTTCTACGACACGGGAATCACGGTTGTTTCGATTGAACAAATTGATGCCAACAATGTGAATGTCAAAGTAAACGTCGCGGCTGACTGCCGAATTGGCGAACATGTTGCCCAACTGAGAACGAAGAACGGAATCTCGGACTACCGTTCAGTCTTTGTTGGCAGATTACCTGAAGTTGCCGAAGCAGAACCCAACAATGAGCTTGGCGAAGCACAAAAAATTGAAACGAATATTACTGTCACCGGCGTCGTTACGAACGAAGACATTGACTACTTTCGAATCGAGGGCAAGAAAGGCGATCGCATTTCCGTCGAAGTCGAGGCACTCAGACTGGGCTTTCTCTTTGATCCCGCGATCGCGTTACTAGATAAAAATCGATTTGAAATTGGTGCGTCCGATGATACGGCTTTAACAAAGCAGGACAGCTTCTTATCAGTCCTCTTGCCGGAAGACGGAGAGTATTTTGTAACGATTCGAGAATCATCGTTCGTCGGCAATTCCAATAGTCGCTACCGGCTTCATATCGGAAACTTTCCCCGCCCTGCGGCGGTTTATCCCGCCGGTGGAAAGCCTGGAGAAAAGATTAGCCTGCAGTTCATCGACACCTACCAGCCTGGCGAACCAATTCGCGCAGCCACTCATGAGGTTCAGCTTCCACTGGACGAAGGCTTCCGTGGCGGTATTTTTTGTTCAGATGAATCTGGTTCATCCCCGAGCCCGATGCCCTTCCGTTTAACAGATTTAGACAACCATCTTGAAATCGAACCCAATAATCAGTTCGGTGAAATGCCAGTCCTCGCATTGCCGCATGCAATCAACGGTATCATCAGTGAACCCGGTGACTACGACTATTTTAAATTCAGCGCCAAAAAAGGGCAGGTCTGGGACGTCGAATGCTACGCCCGGCGAGTAGGCTCTGGACTTGATCCGGTAATTCATATTTTTGACGCCAACAAAAAGACACTTGCAGGCAATGACGATGCAAGGCGTCCTGATAGCTATCTCAGATTTCAAGTACCCGCTGACGGCGATTATTATGTCCGAGTCTACGATCACCTGCGACGTGGACAACCTGATTTCGTTTATCGAATTGAGTTCACGCAACCTCAACCAGAATTCTCACTGGGCATCAATCGCATTGATCGTTACTCTCAACAACGGCAAACCATCGCTGTCCCACAGGGAGGACGTTTTGCAGTTCTCATGTCCGCACAGAGAAAAGGATTTGGCGGCGAGATTAGCTTACTTCAAGAAAACCTACCCAACGGGATTAAAGTAATCTCAAAACCGATGCACAGGAATCTCAATCTGATGCCGGTGGTGTTTGAAGCCGCGCCCGATGCCGCCATTGGCGGGACACTCGTTGATTTCCGCGGACAGCATCAACTCAACGAAAGCAAAGTCATCAACGGAAGCTTTAAGAACTTTGCAGACTTTGTTCTTGGACAACCGAACAACTCAGTATATTACGGCTGCACCGTTGATAAACTTGCCTTTGCCGTCGTAGAGAAACTGCCCTACTCCATTGAAATCGTCCAACCCAAAGTGCCCTTAGTTCGCAATGGACAAATGACAGTCAAAATCATTGCCCATCGGGATGAAGGATTTGAAGATCCAATTAATATTCAATTCCCTTTTCGATCACCGGGGGTTGGGACAACGTACCAAGTCGTAATGCCCAAGGGAAAGTCAGAGATCAATTACCCACTCAACGCCAACTCAAATGCATCCATTGGAAAGTGGCCGATGTACGTCATCGGCAATTCCAACTTTAAGGGCCCTGCCTGGGCTGCTTCACAGTTAGCAGAAATAGAGATAGCCGAACCGTTTGTTTCGACTTCAATTGCAAGGATGAGCATTGTTCGAGGCGAGTCGACACAACTGATTTGCAAACTGAACCAACTCAAACCATTCGAAGGCGAAGCGACCGCCGAGATCCTTGGCATTCCGGCTAATGTTGTCATCGACACTCCAAAAAAGTTCACAAAAGACACGAAGGAAATTGTCTTTAATGTGCAGACCAACGACAAAACGCCTTTTGGAAAACATTCTGGCGTTTTTTGTCGGGTCACAATTACGCAAAACGGAGAACCTATTGTTTCCCGGGCGGGGAACGCGATCCTGCAAATCAACAAACCGCGCCCTCCCAAACCTCCGGTTCCACCCGTCGTCGCTACCACTAAACCGGCACCTGCCAAAAAGTAAACAAGTCGCTGACTCCGTCACAATTCGGTGAATTTATCATGAATCAGTTTTACAAAATCTCCACTCGTACGGTCGCGGTGTTATGCATTGCGGGCACCTTCTCACTCTCCTTTCAAGCGACAGGATTCGCTGAGGACGATAAGAAAACGCCTGCGAAGGCCTCCTCCAGTGTTGAGCCCGTCGCTCAACCGTTGATTCCCTTGGTTAAGAATGCCACACCTGTAAAACTCGAGGTCTTTCCAAAAGACATCCTGCTCTCGAACCTCCGCGATCGCCAATCCATTATCGCCCAGATGGTCTATTCTAATGGAGTCACAGTTGACGTCACTGAGTTAGTGCAAAGCCAAATTGGCAGTGGAGATATCGTCAAACAGGACGGCTCTACCTTTCACCCGAAGGCAGATGGCGAAACAACCGTCAAGTTTTCAATCGAGAACTTTAATGTCGAACTCCCGGTAACCGTCGCCAACGCCACCAGCAATCCACCGCTAAGCTTCACGAATGATGTCATGCCGGTATTTTCAAAATCCGGCTGTAATGCGGGGAGTTGCCACGGTGCCGCGAGAGGGAAAGACGGATTCCGACTTTCGCTTTACGGTTTTGACCCCAAAGGCGATTACCATCGTTTGACGCGCGAGATGCTCGGACGACGAGTCGATCTGGCCGTCCCCAAAGATTGCCTGTTGATTAATAAGGCCGTAGGTGCCGTTCCTCACTCAGGTGGTGAACTCTTTAAACCAGGAACAGAATACTACAACACTCTCCTGAATTGGCTTGAAGCAGGTGCCTCGTTTGATGAAGGCAAGGTTCAAAAAGTTGTCGGGATCGAACTGTATCCAAAAAATGCAGTCCTCAACGGCCCTGATTCAAAACAACGACTGACAGTGAGAGCGAAATACGAGGATGGTTCTGACCGGGATGTAACCTCCCTGGCTTATTTCTCAACCAACAACGACAACTCGGCACTAGTTTCTCAGGACGGCTGGGTCACAGCTAAAAACCGCGGTGAAGCTTTCGTAATGTGTCGCTTTGATACACACACAGTCGGAACCGATGTAATCGTTCTCCCGAAAGATGTTGAATTCACCTGGAAGGATATCCCGGAAAACAACTATATCGATCAGCGGATCAACGAAAAGCTACGCAACTTGCGAATCCAGCCATCCGAACTTTGCACTGATGTCGAATTCATTCGAAGAACGTCTCTCGATATCTGCGGTATCGTTCCGACTCCTGAAAGAGTCAATCAATTTGTCGCTGACACAGCACCCGACAAGCGAGCCAAGTACATCGACGAAATGCTTGCCCGAAAAGAATTTGTAGAAATGTGGGTCATGAAATGGTCTGAACTCTTGCAGATTCGTTCGACGCGGCAGGTAAGTTATAAAGCAACGCTGCTGTACTACGACTGGCTAAAATCAAAGATCGCGAACAATGTTCCCGTCAATCAAATGGTTAAGGAACTCCTGGGATCTCAGGGAGGAACCTTTACGGTTCCAGCGACCAATTATTATCAAAACGAGCAAGACAATCTCAAAGTAGCCGAAAACGTGGCTCAGGTCTTTCTGGGCATGCGGATTCAGTGCGCTCAGTGTCACAATCACCCATTCGATCGCTGGACCATGGACGACTATTACGGCTTCGTTGCGTTCTTCTCTCAAGTCGCTCGGAAAGCGAGTGAAGATCCACGTGAACAAATCGTCTTTAATCGCGGCAGCGGAGAGACGAAACACCCGGTCACCGGGCAAAACATGAAGCCCAAGTTTCTTGGTGGCATTGAACCCGAAACAAAAAGCAAAGATCGTCGGGCGGTCGTTGCCGAATGGATTGCCTCAGCCGACAATCCTTACTTTGCCAAAAACCTGTCAAATATTGTCTGGGCTCACTTTTTAGGTAAGGGAATTGTCGACGAAGTCGACGATGTTCGCGTGAGCAATCCGGCGGTTAACCCACAACTTCTTGATGAACTTGGAACCAAGTTTAAAGAATACAACTACGATTTCAAAAAACTGGTTCGCGATATCTGCAACTCAAGAACCTACCAGCTAAGCACGAAAACCAATGCAACTAACGAATCTGATTTGACCAACTTTTCCCATGCTTCACTCCGCCGAATTCGAGCGGAAGTTTTGCTGGACGTCATTAGCCAAATTACGGAAACAAAAAATAAATTCCGCGGACTTCCCCTTGGCTCACGGGCCGTGCAAATTGCGGATGGCAACACAACCGACTACTTTTTGACCACTTTCGGACGCGCCAAACGAGAGTCAGTTTGTTCTTGTGAAGTCATCATGGATCCAAGCCTTTCCCAGGCTTTACATTTGCTAAATGGATCCACCGTGAATAATAAAATCAAGCAAGGAAAACTCGTCGAACGGTTGGTTGCCGAGAAAAAATCTCACGATCAAATCCTCGATGAAATTTACCAACGCTGCTTCTCACGATTACCAACTGAAAAAGAGCGAGTCGCGATTCAACAAGAGATCTCGACTCAGGAAAATAAAACCCAGGCCTTAGAGGATATTTTCTGGGCACTCTTAAATTCTCGCGAATTTGTATTCAACCACTAGACCTTTACTTTGATGCCACAATGAACTGCCACTTGAAACGATTTACATTTCAAATTGTCAAATTCCAGCCTTCCGCACTTGCGTTATTTGCTTGTTGTGTGTTCACGGCCGTTGTCTCGGCGGATGACAAACCGCCTGAGAAAGTAACCTTTGACGAGCATGTCAAACCGCTGCTTGTGCAACGCTGCTCAAGTTGCCATAACGGCCAAAAACGTGAAGGCGATCTCGATGTCACCAACTACACCAACCTCATGCAAGGCGGGGGAAGTGGCACGGTGATTGAACCGCAAGATGCAGCAGGCAGCTACCTCTATCAGTTAATCACACACGAAGAAACACCGGAGATGCCACCCAGCGGAACCAAAATCCCTGCTCCAGAAATCCAGTTGATCGCAAAGTGGATCGATCTGGGCGCCCTCGAGAACAGCGGCAGTGTCGCGGCCAAAGCAAAACCGAAATTTGACATGTCAATGAGTGCCAATCCATCGGTCAAGCCAGAAGTCACGCCGATGCCGCTACGGATTTCCTTAGAACCAATCATAAAAACGACTCGCCCTTCAGTGCACGCAATTGCCACCTCTCCCTGGGCGCCGATCACGGCAATTTCCTCGCCGCAGCAAATCCTGCTTTACAATACCCAAAACCTGAGTCTCGCCGGCGTACTTCCCTTCGAAGAAGGAGTGGCTCACTCACTGCGTTTCAGTCGAAATGGCCAACTCCTACTGGCGGGTGGAGGCCGTGACGGAGCATCGGGGAAAACCGTTTTGTTCAATGTCCTGACCGGTGAGAGAATCACGACGGTTGGCGATGAACTGGAAGCAGTTCTGACCTCTGACATTTCCCCCGACCATTCACTGGTTGCAATCGGTGGCCCTACCAAACTCGTTAAAGTTCTTTCTACGAGCGATGGCTCTCTTATCGCCGAAATTAAAAAACATACCGAATGGGTCACTGCACTTGAATTTAGCCCTGATGGAAACTTCCTCGCTTCAGGCGATAGAAACGGAGGGCTGCACGTTTGGGAAGCAGACACTGGCAATGAAGTCTTTACGCTCAAGGCCCACTCCAAATCAATCACGGGTGTCTCCTGGCGTGCCGACAGTCAAATCCTGAGTTCCGCCAGTGAAGACGGGTCCATTCGACTCTGGGAACTTAACGAAGGAAAACAAATTAAATCGTGGACAGCCCATGGCCCCGGTGTTACCGGAGTAGAGTTTCACCGTGACGGTGTCATCTCAAGCTGTGGCCGAGATAAAGTCGCGAAGACCTGGGATCAAAATGGAAAAATGATCCGACAGTTCGCCGGGCTTGCCGATGTCGCAGTTTCTGTATCGCACTGTGATGAATCCAACCGTGTTCTTGCCAGTGACTGGACTGGAAAGCTAACCGTTTGGAATGCGGTCGATGGAGCAGCGGTTGGGCAACTTGCCTCCAATCCACCCACACTCTCAGAACGTCTCACTGCTTCCCAAAAGGCCCTGGCCGTTGCCAATCAGAAACATGCCCCGCTGGCTAAAGTTTTAGAAGCAACGAAAGTTTCACTCAACGGGATGCTTGGATCGCTGGAACAAGCCAAACAAGCTCAGGTGCAAGCCCAGGCAAAACTGACCAAGATGAAAACAGATCTTTCCACCGCTAAAACACAATTTGAATCTGCATCGGCAACCGGCGCAGCCTACCAAACTGAACTTGCCCAAAAGTCCGGAGCGATGCCTTTAATCAAGGAATCACTCGACAAAGCCAATGCAGCACTCGCCCTCCTTCCAGATGACGCAGACTTAAAAGCCAACGTAACCTCCCTGAATGCGAAGATTCAACAACTTGATTCTAGAACCAGTGAACTGAATGGACTGGTTACCAAAGCAAACGAAGTTACCAATGCCATGAAAGCCCAAATGGAAACAGCGACAAACAACGTCAATAGCACCCAAACGGAAATGCAAACGGCGATCGCTGAAGTTACAAAGCTAAAAGTTGACGTGGAATCTACCCAAAAGAAGGTCGATGTGGGTTCCAAAATTACAGCTGCAGCGATGGCTGATGTCCAGCAGGCAACTCAACAGGTGAATTACTGGAATAGCAATCTTTCCTTCGTTGCCGAGATGAAATTAATCCAAGCCGAAATCCTCTCGGTTGAATCTGATATCGCTGCTAAAAAATCCGCTGCCGATGCAGCGAATTCCAAACTATCCGAGGCGCAAAAGATTGCAAACGATGCGATGAAGCAAAAAAGTGAGGCCGATGCAAAAGCCAAAGCGCTAAAAGACAGAATGTCCAAACTTCGAAGGTCTCTTTGACCTTGCGAGCGCATCTCCACCGTTTAAGCGATAATTTTTTCTGCCACGATCCCGCCTATATCAGTAAGTCGATAAGGTCGTCCCTGATACTTAAAAGTTAACTGCTCGTGGTCGATCCCGAGCAAATGCATGATTGTGGCATTGAAATCATGAACGTGCATTGGGTCCTCTGCGATTCCGTATCCCAGTTCGTCCGATTTACCGTACACGAACCCCTTCTTCACTCCACCACCAGCCATCCACGTGGTAAACGCTTCCTTGTGATGGTCTCGGCCGACGTTTGCGGCCTTCACATCTCCCTGCCCCATGGGCGTTCGCCCAAATTCAGAGGACCAAATAACCAAAGTTTCATCAAGCAACCCACGTTGTTTCAAATCTTTAATCAAGGCGGCAATTGGACGATCCACCTGCTTACATTTCGTCGGCAGTCGATTCGTGACGCTATTGTGCATATCCCAGCCTTGATCAAACAATTGCACAAACCGCACCCCCCGTTCTACCAACCGCCTGGCCAACAGACAGTTATTCGCAAACGATCCTTTGCCGGGTGAAGTTCCATACATCGCATGAGTCTCTTTCGATTCTGATTCGATCTCCATTAATTCGGGAACAGACGATTGCATCCGGTACGCTAATTCATATTGGTCAATGCGAGTGGCAATCTCCGGATCCTGCAAGTTCAGAAGCTGGCGTTGGTTCAACTGATTAATAGCATCCACCGTCCGCTTTCTCGATTCCTCTGCAATTCCCTTGGGATTGGATAAAAACAAAACCGGATCACCCTTGCTTCGAAATTCAACCCCCTGGTGTACGGTAGGCAAAAAACCGCTGCCCCAGGCGCTGTTTCCCGCTCCCAGCACTTGCCCGGTGACCAATACAACAAAACTAGGTAAGTTCTTGTTTTCACTGCCTAGACCGTAACTTGCCCAGGCGCCGATGCTCGGGCGACCAAATCGCTGAAACCCGGAAAGCATCATCATCTGTGCTGGAGCATGATTAAATTGGTCCGTATAAGTTCCACGATTAAACGTAATTTCATCAGCAACCTGCTGTAAATTTGGAAGCAGATTGGAAATCCTTATCCCGCTCTGACCACACCTGGAAAACTCAAATTCTTTTTTTGAGGGAGTACCAAGTAACGATGGTTGCCGACGAATAAATGCTAACTGCTTACCTTTGAAGAATTCGTCAGGGCAAAGCTGACCATTCCGTTTTTGCAGTTCAGGTTTGTAATCAAATAAATCAAGATGCGACGGCGCACCCACCATGTGAATATAGATCACATTCTTAGCGCGCGGTAGAAAATGAGACTGAGCAGTTTCACCTTCAATTTGCCCCATCGAATGTGGGACAATTGGCGATGCTGAAAGCCCCAACCCACTCTCGCGAAAGAGTGAGGCTAGAGCAATTCCTCCAATGCCACCGCCGAGCTTCTGGAACAGATGCCTGCGCGTTAGTGTCAAATCCCGAGATGACCGACTGTTCTTATCAAGCCACATATTTAATCTGTTCACAATAAATTAAAAATTAACCAAACCACTCAATAATTAATCGTCTCGTCTAAATTCAGCAACACATTGCAGACCACACTCAAAGCCGCCAAATGACTCCTTTCAACGACGGTTAGCAAACCTACCCCATGCTCCGCTTCCACGATATTGGTTTTCAGGAACGCATCCACGGCACTGGGCTCGCTTGCGAACCGACTCAACTCAGCCTCATACAACGTTTGCAGAACATCGATCTCCCCCGACTCAGGGACGCGAGCCACACAGCGACGCATCGCATAAGTCAGCTGTGACCTCAAATCACCTGCCCCCCTCGAGTAACTGATTGACGTTGAGGCCAGCGCTACTGCCATTTCTACAAATGCTTGATCGTTGAGCAGTGTCAAAGCCTGCAACGGCGTGTTACTTCGAGGACGCTCAATGACACAAGCGGCTCGGTCCGGCGCATCGAAGTTAACAAAACTTGGATAAGGCGCAGCCCGCCGCCAGATCACATAAACCCCGCGGCGGAAACGATCTTCATCCATCGCCGCATTCCACTTCGGGCCATTTCGGCCAACGGTTCGCCAAATATCATCTGGCTGAAACGGCATCACTGGAGGTCCGCTCATTTTTCTGGAGAGCAAACCACTTATCGCCAACGCATTATCTCGGATCATTTCAGCCGGCATTCGAAACCGTGGGCCGCGCGACAGCAATCGGTTCTCAGGATCACGCTCATTGAGAACTCGACTCGATTGCGATGTTTGTCGAAACGTGCTCGACATCACAATCAATTTATGAATGTGCTTTCTCGACCAACCCGATTCCATCAGCTCAACCGCCAGCCAGTCCAGCAACTTCGGATGCGAAGCTGGATCACTTTGCGTGCCAAAATCTTCGCCGGAAGCCATCAAACCTCGCCCAAAATAACTCGCCCACCAGCGATTTACCGCTACGCGCGCCAGCAACGGATTTTCACCATCCACCATCCATTGAGCCAGCCCAAGCCGATTATTAGGCAGCTCATCATTCCAGGGATGAAGAACCGCGGGGACACCAGGCTCAACCTTTTTCCCAGGGCTGAGATAATCACCTCGAGTCAACTTAAAAGTCTCACGAGGTTGATCCATCTCCTGCATGACAAGTGTCGTCGGTGGCTTCAAGGCTGCTAGTTCTTTTTGGACAACCGCAATCCGGTTCCGCACCTTAATTAATTCAGGCTGACTCTCACTCAAAAATTTATCCAGCTTTTTTTGCTGCCCTTTATTCAATTTCTTTAATGTCAGAATATTTTTGATTTCATTCGAAATCCCCAGCGTCCTTACATTATCTGATGTTGCAAGCAGGCGAAATCTACCGATCGTTCGGCCTCGTCCATAATTTTGGTCTAGCAAAAATCGCATCCGATTTTTTGCTTTCGATAACTCTAACGGAACTTCAAATCGAAACGTCGCCCAGTGATCTTTAAAAAATTGCTGACCAATCGCCCAACCGGTTTTCTGATCGCCATCAATTGCCTTGCCAACTTCCCAATTCTTCTGAGAAAAATCAGCAAATGCCCTATCTAAACCGATCAATTCAAAGTCATCATTTTCGCCTTTTTTTGATGACCCTGCCGAGACAACAAATTCGCTAAGAATAAAATTGGGCCGCTCAACATCGCCGCGGCCAGGCCCCGTTCCCGGCAATTCTTCATGGGTTAAAGCTTCGATTCGAATTGCAGTGATCCGGGGTAACTCATTCGCAACCTCTACCGTGTAACGACTGGTGCCAGGTAATGAACCTCCTACCAATACGGATTGATCGTTGAGGACCTGATGCGATTCGCCGCTGGTCGTACTGAAATCCAGGATCTCGAGTGGCGTCCAAGTTATCTTATTTCGGATCTCAGCTGCCAAATCTGACTTCAGCTTCTCCAATTTCTCTCGTGCCGCAATTCCAATACGTTCCTTTTCCTGACTCAACGCATTCAACTCATCGGTCAACGACTCCCGTTTTAACTTTGTTTCGGCAGCAACCGAGAGATCCATTTTCGGACCATAAAAGTCATAGGAAACACCCGATGTCAATTTAACTTCAACGGGCGTGTTATTGAAAAAGGAAAACAGGCGGAAATACTCTTCCTGCGAAAATGGATCGTACTTGTGGTTATGACACTGACAACATTCCAACGTCGTCCCTAAAAAGACTGTTCCCGTCGTATTCACACGATCAAAAACCTGGTTAACTCTATTTTCCTCAGGATGAACCCCTGCCTCAACATTGCAGGTTACCGTCCGATGGAAACCAGTTGCGATTCGCTGGTCTTCGGTAGCATTGGGCAACAAATCTCCAGCCAATTGCTCGAGTGTAAATTGATCAAAAGGCTGATCCTGATTGATAGAGCGAATCACCCAATCACGATACGCCCAACTTTCTCGAATCTGGTCTGCTTGATAGCCGTTGGAATCAGCATAGCGTGCCGCATCAAACCAGGGGGTCGCCCAACGCTCGCCATATCCCGATGAGTTTAGACACGAATCGACGAATTGCTCGAACTTGTCCTCACTGGGGTTCATCATAAATGCTTCGACCACTTCCACCTCAGGAGGAAGTCCCGTCAATGCCAAAGAGACGCGACGTAGCATTTGAGCATTCGGTGCGGCTTTTGAATGGGTCAGCCCCTGACGGGCCAATCTCTCAGCGACAAAATAGTCAATTTCGTTCCGTAATTGTTCCGCAGCATCAATCGTAGGCAAAACTGGGCGGACGGGAGCAACGTACGACCAGTGTTTGGAATCAGAATGCTCCGACCATTTCGCCCCCTCTCTGATCCACTGCACCATCAAGGCGATTTCTTCTGGCGTCAACCGCTCTCCTTCCGGCGGCATCATCTCCGCTTCATCGCGGCTCGTGATCCGCGAAATCAGGGACCCAGATTTTGGGTCCCCTGGAACAATGGCGATCCCACCTGAATCCAATTCAACCATCGCGTCATGTCGACTGGTAAATCGCAAGCCACCTTCTCTGTCCGTTAGCCCATGGCAATCTGCACATCGAGAATCAAGAATCGGCTTAATTTGCTGATCGAAATCGACCTCGTCTCCAATTGAGCGAGTCTGCAGAATGAGGCACAGCAAGCCAGTGATCAAAGACAATCTAGATAAGTTCAGCATTTATTTATCAACCCAGTAATATAAGAACCGATTCATCCTAACGTCTGACAGTAGTCCATTCAAACTTCGACTAGAACGATCCTCGATTCTGCTCAAATTGAACTCGTCAAGAATATTTGCATTACAGAAAGTAATCACCCTAACTGGAAACAACTATGATTATCGAAAACTCTTATACATAAAAAAACCACGCCCAGCGGGACGTGGCCTTTTCCGTAAAACACGATCTTCTATTGGGGTTCAATAGAACCTGATATAGCGCAAACGATCGGAATTTTTCCTAATTCAGGTAATACGGCATCCTTTAATGACTGCTCACTATCAAAGAAAACTTTGAAGCAGAATTCCCCGTTGGACACAGATTCGCCAACCGCTTGAACGCCATTGACCCGCATTAATTCCCGTTTGAATTCACTCAATTCAGACGGTTCCGTTTTTCGTTTCGACGACATTAATTACCATCATCAACAGACAACACAGTGCTATTTAGAACAGAAAGTGTGGTCAATACTTCATCGATTGGATTAGCAATCGTCACCGATGAATTACCAGCAAACAACAATCCGACGGGATTATTATTTCCCTGAGTCACGATTAACGATCCCGAATCACCACCTTCGCTGAACGTGGCATCCACAACCTTACGACCACGTTGACGCTTACCAATGATGATAATTTGATTTTCAAACAATGCCGTGCCCGCGGTGTAACCGACATTAACCGTGACGTTGATTGCATCTACCTCACCGAGTGTCAAACTCGTTGTACGCCCAAATTTCTGTACTGGCATGCCAACGTATGCCGCCTGAGTATTCGCAGAGGGTGCGCCATAAGCCTCCGTGGGTGACGCGAAACCGGTGTCAGAGGTTGTCGTTGCCGCCACTGCCGCGTCAATGAAATTTGCCTGACCGTTGAATTTGATCGGTACAAAACCAGACAAGGAACCGATAACATCATTTAAATCCAGAACACAATTATTATCGAGAGTACCTGGCTGAATAATCAAATCACTTCCAACGGAGCCAGCATTCTCTTCTGCGATTACATGGTTATTACTCAAAATATATCGCTGCCCGTTGCTGCCTTTAAGGCGGCATCCTAAAGTACCGGCAAAACAAGCATTCCCAGCATTAGGCCGGTAAGTTCCAATCGATGCCCCAATCGCAACTGGACGAACCAAACGAGTTTGAGGGTTTGTTCCACCAGTATCACCGCCGCCTCCGCCTCCGCCATTGCCTCGACCGGGCTTCTTCATCTGATCCACAGGCCTATCCCAAGCTGTTATCGGACCCGCGACAAATTTCTTGACCGCAACCCCGTTGGCGAATTGAGGAACTTTTGTTCCGGCATTCTCGGTGTAGACTTTGATTACCGCATTACCGGCCTTATCCACCGAAACACCAGTCGCAACCACGCCATCGACTTGGAAAAAATTTGGATTGTGAGCTCTCTGTGCCTCCAGAGCTCGTTCCAAACCACGCTGACCAAATGCGGTATTTGAGAAAACAAACAGTGCGACTGCAGCGAGTAGCAGCAGACTACGATTAAACAGCTTCATAACAACTCCATTTAGGGGAAAGGGGAAAAGGGGGGAGAAAGTAAGCGTGCCATCTCAGACACGTTTCTCAGTTTAACAAAGATAAATTCGACATCAATTTTCACGTTGCAAATTCGCAAGCAAAACCAATGGGGAAGCCTATTTGGAGTCGCTAGCTCAAAACCCAAAGCTCCGCGCAGCACTCCACTCATTCAACCAATTGGATCAACTGAGCGGGAAGTAATCAAAAATTCGGTGATCGCCGTTGAGAACAAGTTCTTAGAACTCGGCGTTACCGGGGGTTCGAGGAAACGGGATCACATCTCGAATATTGGACATACTGGTCACAAATTGGACTGCCCGCTCCAATCCAAGTCCAAAGCCAGCGTGAGGAACTGTCCCATATTTCCGCAAATCGGTGTACCACCAGTACTCATTAATATCGAGATCTTGATCTCTCATTCTCGATTCTAAAATATCCAGTCGATGCTCACGCTGACTTCCGCCGATGATCTCTCCAACTCCTGGAACCAGCACATCCATGGCGCGAACCGTCTTATCATCATCGTTGCAATACATGTAAAACGGTTTGATCGTCTTGGGATAATCAAACAATATCACCGGTTTCTTAAAATGCTGTTCCGTCAAATATCGTTCGTGTTCTGACTGAAGATCAATTCCCCACTCGACAGCGTAATCAAATTTAACTCCCGACTGCTGAAGGATCTCAACCGCTTCGGTGTAGGGCAGGCGAACAAATTCCGAATCGACGATGGTCGTTAGTCTCTCGATCAGCGATTTGGTTTCATCAATCCGCTCATTAAAGAACTCCAGATCTTCCGAGCATTTGTTAAGAGCATCGGAGAAAATCCTCTTTAAGAACTTCTCAGCCAGGTCCATATTGTCATTCAGATCAGCAAACGCGACCTCCGGTTCGATCATCCAAAATTCGGCAAGGTGCCGCGAAGTGTTCGAATTCTCAGCACGAAAAGTTGGCCCGAAAGTATAAACCTTTCCTAGAGCACACGCGTAAGTCTCTGCTTCCAACTGCCCGCTAACAGTCAGATAAGAAGGCTTATCAAAGAAATCGAAACGGTAGTTTAAATTCTCGATTTTTTGTTTCGCAAGCTCATCGAGCTTCATGGTTGTGACCTGGAACATCTCGCCCGCCCCCTCGCAATCACTCGCGGTGATCACAGGGGTGTTGATGTATAGAAAGCCAAGCTCCTGATAGAACTGATGGATCGAGTTGCAGATACAATTCCTTACCCTCGCCACAGCACCGAATGTATTGGTCCGTGGTCGCAGGTGAGCCCATTCCCGCAATTTTTCCATCGAGTGCCGCTTTTTCTGCAACGGATAGCTTTCCGGGTCCGCCCATCCGTGGACACTAATCTTTTGGGCTAACATTTCTGTCTTTTGGCCGCGCCCGCCAGATTCCTTGATTTCACCCTCTACTGAAATACTGCAACCTGCAGTCAGTTGCCGAACTTCTGATTCGTAATTTTCCAGTGCCGCTTCCGCTATGATTTGGATGTTTCCCTGCGAAGAGCCGTCATTAATTTCTATAAAACTAAAACCGGCTTTTGAATCGCGGCGTGTCCGAACCCATCCCTGTAGCAGAAACGTGTTCCCAATCGACGTCTCGTCTCTAGCATCCTTGACTGAAATCTTTTCCATTAACTCGTCTCTGTCTTAATTTACAAAATAATAAAATCAGGAATCTGCCGCGCCAGCAGCAGGGGCATCCAAGTCACGGGGCACCGCCATGCGTCTAGGCTATCCAGATGCCGTTCGTGCTGCACGTCAACTAGCTACTTTCCCGCCTTGGTCTTGCAGAAAAACCAACCACGGCAAGAATTACAAAGGTCACGACACCGCCGATGACATAAGGACCGTTAGGGCTGTCAATTTTAGTCGAGACCGCTGCCACTGATTGCAATAAAGCCCCTATGACACCAATGCCCATCAGCACATTCCAAATGGTCATTCGAGCTCCTGTTGGTTTCTCATCCCCCAACAAATCACGATTATTCATTAAGGCCATAAACGTGAAGTACGCAATCGGCAACAAGATTGCCGCGAAACTAGAGGCCACAATCACGAGGTAAGTCTTGGAATCCCCGGTCCAAATCCAGAACCAGCAGAAACCAACCACACAAGCTGCTCCAGCACCGAAAATACGAAGCCGGTTGCTTTGGTATCGGTTAAAAATCTCTGCAACCGCGTAACCATTAATCAACATCAAAATAATAATGGTGGAAAATCCCATTCCCAATACGCCAAAACCAAAGACGGCATTTGACCAACTTCCCAACACGGGCTGCAAAGTCTTCGCCAGAGCCTCCGTGTTTGGCTTAACCAGTGCAGAGGCAACGATGCGCTCATCCACATTCATTTTCGCGATGAACTTTGCAACTTGTTCGGACTGCCATTGTTCCGAAGAAACTTCCATTTCATCACTTGCCGGAGCTGTCAGCGAATTGGGATCTGCCTCCAGCATCCGCTTCATTATCATGGATTCCGTTCCATTGAATAACCGACTTTGCTGAACTACAGTCCAGTCATCGCTCTGAAATTCACTGTCAATTTTCGCATGAAATGCGTTTGCAGATGCCAGCACAATGCAACTGGTCACCACAATAAACGGAATGGCCATCCCCGTCATCAGGTCCCACCTCGCCAGGCCTCGAAAAGGCTTGTCCCAACCGCGCGCCAACATGGAATAAGGCAACAGAAAGGTCATGTTAATTCCGACCGCCGTGGCCGTCGTGCTGATCATCACACTCTGCTGACGCTCAACAAGTGCCTGCCCCCAGAAAGTCTTTGCAGCATCCCCCAAACCGTTGACCTTATCAGCCAAACCGGGGGAAGGATTCCACCACTGACTAAAATCGGGAATAAATCCTTGCAAGACTTCCCAGCCGTTGATCTCTCCCATGCGTGCCAGCGAAACAACCGCCAACACAAAACAAATCACAATCGCACCAACGATGAGTTTCAACAATGCATCGAACATCCTCGATGCGAAACCAGGTTTAAAACTGAGCACGACAATTCCAAAAGCTAAAATCCCGATCAACGCCGAGACGACTATTTTGGAGGTCATGGTTGGATCTTCGCCCACCAACCCGAAATTTTTATCAAGCACATCAAAACAGAGAGAGAATTGAGGCAAAATGAAAATCATATTGGCAAGAATCGTGGCTGTTATCCAGCTTGCCCCGAGCACCGGGTTAACGAATTCGTTAATTGCACCGTAGGGACGCTTTCCGGTCGACAATGTTACGTAACTAATCGCGGACAACATAATTACGCCGATGACGATTGCCACTAATTGCAACCACAACATACTGCTGCCACCGATCACTCCAAGGTAAAGCGCACCACCGAGCGATCCACCTCCCAGTGTAATTGCACTCTGCAACCACCCAGGACCGGACAATCTAAAAAACGCACCTAACGTAGCAACCGAGCCTCTCGATTGAGCCTCAGAAAGAATTTCACGATCCCGAAATGCTTTTTCAGTGGTCATTAATTTTCACCTTACACTGCAATTAAAATTGAAACGAAAGCCTATCGAAAACGCGAACTGAAAGACGGACTCAACTCATCATTCACTTCCATCAGCTCATCCTATCAGAGTCGCGGAATAAATTATTCAATTCCGTTTTCTGCTAACCAGCGTTCAACATCCAACGCGGCCATGCAACCAGTCCCGGCGGACGTGATCGCCTGTCTATAATAGTCGTCAGCCACATCTCCCGCAGCAAAAACTCCGTCGACACTGGTATTTGTGCGAAATGGTTTAGCCCATTGAATATAGCCCTTCTCATTCATTTCCAACTTGTCGCCAAGAAAACTGGTGTTGGGCGTATGTCCGATCGCCACAAACATCCCGCCTACCGCCAATTCACGGGTGGAATCATCCTGAGTGCTCTTCAACCTTAGTCCAGTGACCAGATTCCCATCTCCCAAAACCTCGTCCACCACAGAATTCCAAATCACTTCAATCTTCGGATGGTTCAAGGCCCGCTCCTGCATGATCTTGGAAGCTCGCATTTCATCTCGCCGAACAATCATGTAGACCTTTACGGCAGATTTAAGATTTGCCAGATAGGTGGCTTCTTCAACTGCCGAATCGCCAGCTCCGACCACCGCCAGCGGCTTCGCGTGAAACGTAGGAAGCGCACCATCACATACTGCACAGGCGCTGACCCCCTTATTCTTGTACTCTTCCTCAGACTCCAGGCCAAGATAGTTGGCTCTCGCCCCGGTCGCGACAATAATTGTATGAGCCTCAATCGGCTCTCCCTTCGCTGGGATTACTTTGTATGGCTTTGAAGAGAGATCGATATCCACAATGTCATCTTCCACAACTCGCGTATCGAAATTTAACGCCTGCTGCTTCATCAACTCCATTAATTCAACACCTTGCACGGCATAGTGAGGAGCGATCTCGTCGAGTGAATTGCGATTCTTCGGGTCCTTGGAATGCTCGGGGATCGGCGGAAGGTTCCAGTGACGATCTTTAGAAACCGCACTCTCGACAAATCCGCGAATGTTACCGAAAGGAAATCCGGGATAATTCTCGACTTCCGTAGTGAAAGCCAGTTGCCCCAACGGAATCATCTCTGGCTTAAACGTGCCTTCAAAAACAAGGGGGGAAAGACTGGCTCGTGCAGCGTAGATTGCAGCCGACCAACCCGCAGGACCACTCCCAATAATAACGACTTTCTCAGCCAATGCACTTCCTCCAAAAAACAGCCCACGCGTCGTCTGTAATGAACCCGGCGACAACGAGGCCAATTGTGTTTGTTATGATTAGATTTAAAAGAAAAATTATAGGGCTAAATCACCTCCGATGGCAGTAGCTTAGCGAAAGTTTGATCCCGAAGCCCTTCTTCAATCCACCCCCTCGGCCTCTCACAACCCACCACGCCTGGGGGACTAGGAGAGAATGAAATTCCCGCCACCTTTTCACTGCCAATCCAGCGAAGATGCTCTTGGCGTCCTTAGTTGGCGATCGGCACCGTTGTGGTAAAATCGGGCTTCCATTGCCCCCACCGCAGGAATCGCATGCTTACTTTCCTTATCGCCATTGGCTCATTCGTTGGTTTTATTGTCGCCTATAACACCTACGGACGCTGGATCGCGAATAAAATATTCCACCTAAACCCTGACGCTTCTGTTCCCAGCTGCGAATTGGAAGACGGCATCGACTTTGTTCCATCAAAACGTTCGATTGTGTTTGGGCATCATTTCACGAGCATCGCTGGCACTGGACCGATTGTTGGACCGGCCATTGCCGTTTTCTGGGGTTGGCTGCCAGCACTGGCCTGGGTCGTTTTCGGTAGTATTTTCATCGGTGCAGTACACGACTTTGGGGCACTGGTCGTCAGTCTCCGCAATCGCGGCCAAACGGTTGGCGAAATTGCCGGCCGACTCATTTCACCAAGAACAAAACTTTTATTTCTTTTCGCTCTCTTTTTTGCTTTGACGGTCGTCCTGGCCATCTTTGGTCTGGTCATCGCAATCATCTTCAAAGCTTATCCAGAATCGGTCTTAGCCGTCTGGGTCTCACTACCAATCGCCGTTGTCTTTGGCATCATGATGAGAAGTGGGGTGCAACAATTGTTGCCGATGTCAGCGATTTCGCTCGTGCTGATTTATCTTGCCATTTATGTTGGAGCCTATCACTTCCCGATCACACTTCCAGTCAGCAACCCCATCGTCGGTTGGACAATTATTCTCTTAATCTATTGTGCAATCGCATCGGTGCTCCCAGTCTCTTGGCTACTCCAACCGAGAGACTATGTTAACAGCCACCAATTATTCGTAGCTTTGTTCCTTTTGGTCCTTGGACTGATCATTGCAAGCCTCACTGGAAAGGCTGACCTATTGGCCTCAACGCCCGCCATCACACAGGAGTTGCCTAAAAACACACCTCCAATCTGGCCGTTTCTTTTCATCACCATCGCCTGTGGAGCCATTAGTGGATTCCACTGCTTGGTCAGCAGCGGAACCAGCAGCAAACAACTCGCAAACGAAAAAGACGCCCTCCCCATCGGATACGGAGCCATGCTTCTAGAAGGAGCATTGGCGGTTGTCGTGATCCTTGCCTGCTGTGCCGGAGTGGGAATGGGAAAATTCACGAAAACAAATACGGGCCTTTTAAACGGAGTCCAACAGGCAAGCTACCTACCCGTACTCAGTGAGCAAACGGGCGAGCCCCTAGTTCATCGTGAAGCCTGGCGAAAAACGTACCAGCTAGGTGAAGAAAAATCATGGACATCTTTCAATCTCACCAGCAAGATCGGAGCATTCGTAGAAGGAGGAGCCAACTTCTTAAATGTCCTGGGCATTCCACTGAAACTTGGCATTGGGATTATTGCCGTCCTCGTCGCCTGTTTCGCAGCCACCACACTCGACTCGGCCACAAGACTCCAACGGTATGTAATCCAAGAATTGGGAGGCACACTGAAAATCAAACCGCTCAAGAATATGTACATTGCAACCTTGGTGGCGGTCATCCTCGGCGGCATGATTGCGATGCTGAAAGGACCCGCTGGCATGGGCTCCGGTGGCCTGTTACTTTGGCCCCTATTTGGTGCAACCAACCAACTACTGGCAGGCCTCGCATTTATGGTGACGACATTTTATCTTTGGCGTCGAAACAAACCCATTGGATTTGTACTAATCCCAATGATCTTCATGATCGTATTACCAGCTTGGGCGTTAATCTGGCAACTATTCAATACCCAGACTGGCTGGTGGAGAAGTAGTGACACATTCCTCGTCGCGATCATCGGAACGATAACATTAGGCCTGCAATTATGGATGGTGGTGGAAGCAATGCTAATCTGGCCCAAAGCAAAGGGAATCCTCGAACCCCCACTTCCTCCCCGGACAGAATTGGATACTCGTTTAGGGGACTCCGGAGGTCGATCATGTTGAAATACTCCAGCAGCGTTAAACCAATTTCGGCATGGCTACTGGCTTTTTGGCTGGTTGCAATTTCTGGTTGTCAGAATTCAGTGCCAACCGGAGCGAGCACAGCCAGTGTCAGCGGCACGATCACTCTTGATGGTGAACCGATTGGCGGCGCCGCCGTTGTGTTCATTCCGGTCAACCTTAGAGACAACGATAGTGAGGTATTGAACCTTGCCTACGGGGTAACGAACCAAAAAGGATATTACGAACTCGCCTATTCCGATAACAATCCCGATATTGTTGCCACCAAATACAACATCTTAATCACTAGATCGAATTCGGGCGGTAACAGCGGAACTGCGACCACACCTTGGCCACTTGCACTCTTACCTGACTCAATCGCAAAATTCTCGACCTTCAACGAATCCGCTGAGCTCATACCTGAAAACTACAACTTACATAGCGAGCTATTTTTCGAGTTCTCTGGTTCAAAAGAAGCCGTCGAGAAAAACCTTGACCTATCCACCATCGACCCTTCGCTTAAATAAGCTACGATTCACCACCGCTTGAAATTCAATACACATGAGCAAATTTGAATTACACCCTGACCTTGAACGCGATGGGATACACCTTGGGAATTTCCAATTGAGCCGCGTCCTGCTTATCAATGATTCTAATTACCCGTGGTTTGTCCTGATTCCCGAAATCTCAAATACGTCTGACACTATCGATCTAGCCCCAACAGAACACACAAAACTGTGGGAAGAATCAAGATTATTCAGTCTGGCTATCATGCGACTTTTTAACGGCGACAAATTAAATGTCGCCGCCCTCGGCAATGTTACCCCACAGCTTCACATTCACCATATTGTTCGTTATCAAACCGACCCGGCTTGGCCCGCACCAATATGGGGACAACACCCGCTAACGCCCTATTCAGAGCAGGCAATAAAAGAAGTCTATAATTTGATTGCCTCCGCAGATCTTGATCATTTTTCACCGGCAACCTAAAGAACTTCTCTTTAAGTTCTGGAAGTTCCCCGAAAACTGCACTAAAATTTTTATCTTGCTTGTACTCAGCAAACAAACCCTAGCCCTGCTTTCGTTGTAAAACCCAGAGGTCTCTCGTGTTATCCATTGCACTCCGTGCCGTTTCTGTTTCGCTTTTCTGTTGCTTCCTCTTGAACTCTCCACAACTAACCTTCGGCGAGTCCCCAAAATTCGACCAGGATCAGCCTAATATTTTGATGATCTTCCTGGACGACTTTGGATGGCGCGATACGAGCTACATGGGATCTGATTTCTATGAAACGCCCCACCTCGACAAGCTGGCAAAGTCGGGAATGATTTTCTCCAACGCCTATTCTTGTGCGGCCAATTGCGCACCCGCCCGCGCGTGTCTTTTGTCCGGCCAATACACCCCAAGGCACAGCATTTACAACGTTGGCACTCGCCCCCGAGGTAAATCAACACATCGGCGTTTGGAACACATCCCTGGCGTCGACACTCTTGATCCCGCGATTCAAACCT
>JAALLA010000292.1 GCA_011087765.1 Pirellulaceae bacterium | reverse complement strand
TGCGACCCAAGTGAATTCATCATGTTGCTTCCATATTTCAAAAGAGGTTTCCAAAAACTAGAGCCTGACTGACTCATCCCGGAACAGGTCCGAGTATACCAAAAAACTTAGAGGATGCAGTTCTCATCAAGAACATCAAAACGGACTCTTGATTTAAAAATTCTAATCATCTGTCGGTTTGTAATTCAATATCTGATCGATCGTCTGCCGTGAAACGGCGTGATAGCCGGGGCGGGCCTTGGCATAGATTCGATTTGCTCGCTCCAAACCTTCCGGAGTCGTCGCCAGTTTTTCATATAACGGTTGCAGAAATTTCCGCCTCCCCTGCTCCGTCAGAAATTCTTCGAGACGTGGAAAACCAGCTTGGTAGCCTGATCCAATTACGAGCACTAACCAATCATGTGTAATCTCTGAATTGCCCGACTGAGTAAATTTAAACTGATCGTCCAAACTCTTCATTTGAGCAGGGCTAAGATCGTTTTTAAAAGAACGCAAAAAATGGTTCCAGTGGTGAGTAGTCCATTGGTTTGTTTCGAAATCAACGGCGAGAACCGAAACATCATCCCCGTTGAGAAAATTCTGCGCCGCCTGTTCGACACGTTCCAGCGCCTCCGTCTTAACGACTGGCACATCCGCAGGGAGGCCGGCCGAGTAAACCCAGGCATTGAAATCAATTTTCTTGTCGAGATTCTCTTGCAAGTAGCTCAAGAAGCCTTCTGTAGTCATACTTTTAAAAGCGAATTTCTTAAAATAAGATTTCAAAAATTGATCGAATTTTTCACGCCCCACTTTTTCTTCCAGCATCCGCAAAAAGAAATATCCTTTGTCATAGGCAATCGAAGTCATGCCGTCATCCGGATTTCTTCCCCGCAAATCCAGTTTCAACCATGTATCACGTGCTTCGAGTTCTTTGATTTCTGCGAGCAAACCGTCAAGCGACAGCTTCGCTAACATTTCAGAATACTCCCGACCGTAAATCGCCTCCATGATTCGCTGTTCAAAATATACTGTGAAGCCTTCGTTCAGCCAAAAATCATCCCAAGTCGCATTGGTCACCAAATTGCCAGACCAGGAATGGGCTAACTCATGCGCGATCAATGCAACCAGTGATCGGTCGCCTGCCAGAATAGTTGGTGTCGCAAATGTTAATCTCGGATTTTCCATTCCACCGAACGGAAAACTCGACGGAAGGAAAATCACATCATACCGATCCCATCGATACTCTCCATAAAGCGCTTCAGCAGCAGAAATCATCTTCTCGGTATCGGCTAATTCCCACACCGCTTTTTTTAAGACGGAAGGTTCAGCGTAAACGCCACTTCGCGGCCCCAATTCCAAGAATTTCAGATCACCGACAGCCAACGCCAACAAGTACGCAGGAATCGGTTGTTTCATTTCAAATTCATAGATACCCGTTTTATTTTTTTTCTGAGGGTTCGACGCACTCATTACCGCCAACAACTCAGGTGGCACCTCGATCTTTGCGGAATACGTCATCCGGACAGCAGGAGTGTCCTGACAGGGAACCCATGTCCTGGCAAGAATCGCCTGTGACTGAGTAAACAAAAATGGATACTTCTTATCGGTCGTTTGTTCCGGAGTCAGCCACTGCACAGCTTCTGCACCGGGCTGACTTTCATAATAGACAATTACTTCGTCAACACCCTCAACCAACTCAACACTTAGACAGCGGCCAAGATTCGACTCATATTCGCCCAAACTCCATTTCAGTTCTTTGCCATCGGGCTGCGATTGGACCTTAAATATTTTAAGGCCGTTGGTATCAAGGTAGAGCTTGCTAGCCGCTGTGCGGCGATCCAACTTCATCGTTGCCGATCCAGCCAGTTTTTGACTCTCAAAATCAACTTTTAAATCCAGATGGAGATGAGCAATCGCGATCTGGTCAGGTCGGGCGCAGGAGTGCGGCAGTTCTTGAGCCTCTAAGCCAGCCATCATGCCAAGCGCCGACACAGTGCACACCAAAACGTGTAACGGAACCCACTTATTTAAGATCATCTTTATTTCACTTTTTAAGATTGACGATGAAGATCACTAACGTTTTCTAACTTCACTTAGGCAGTCACACACCGGCGACCATGCGCAATTTCTTTGCTTACTGTGCCTTGAATATTCCAACTTGGATAAATCAATTATACGGAAACGATAGTCATAGTAACCACTTGTGAACCAGCCAACCAATAGGAGGGACGTTCAATTTTCGCTTCCAAAACATTTTCCATCACCATTAACTGTCGTCTAACGACCACTTGATTTGAAATTCGATTTCTTCAAATCCATCTTCTCGTTCATGTTCAATATTAAATACGGCTCGAACTGGCACATAAATTCGTTCACCAGCGATCTGAATTTCAAACTTATCTTCGTTATCAATCGCATCGGCCAATCGCCTGAGCTTGTCGACGAACTCCGAGTTGGCATACCCTTTTTCAATATCTCAATCCTCTTTCTCGGCCATGACATCACTTCTTTCTAAAAAACAATACCCCAAGAAATACACTGTGAACTTTATCGTGCATCAATGTTCGTCGCTGAATAGGTTATATTATAAACTCATAAAATACCGCCTTCGATTCTAAATTTAGTTCCAACCGAGGCGATGGAACACTTTTGATTACCCGTCTCAACGTATAAATCTCTGGTTTATCGACGAAAGATCCATGCGAATCATAATCTCTATTTCGTTTTTGCTGTCGCTAGTCTTTTCCTCTCAAACAACGTCAGCACAGACGCTTAATGAAAAACTGCTTAGTGAAGATCCGGAATCCCTCGTCGCTGCTGCGAGAGAAGGTGGCGACATTGTTCGCGGAGCTATTTTATTTCATCAGGGCAACATCAATTGTGCAAAATGTCATCGCGCCCAGTCGGACGGTGTAAGAATCGGCCCTAATCTTGGTAAACTAGACGCCGACATTACCGATACTTATTTAATCGAAGCAATTCTTGAACCCTCAAAGACAATCAAGAAAGATTACGAGTCGGTCATCATTTCGACACTCGATGGAGAGATCTTCACAGGCATCATCCAAGCGCAAAATGAGGCTCAAATTATCTTGCGCGACCCCGCAGAAGCCGACCGTGTCGTGACGATCAACCGCAAAGATCTCGATGAGATGCGAACCGCGAAAAAATCAAGCATGCCGGATGACCTCGTAAAAGAGCTGAAAGATCGCCAGCAATTCCTCGACCTACTTCGTTACGTAATCGACTTAAAAGAACGTGGCTCCGCTGATGAATTAGTCGCTACGGCAACCCAAACGACGCACGAACTGAGCCGGGAACTGACCGGAATTAACCTGATTAACGAATTAAATTGCGCCGCCTGCCACCGACCTGAAGTAGCTCTTGCACTGACAAGTCCCAAACAGGCACCCGATTTAAATTGGTCAGCACGGCATTTGAACCCTGAATTTCTCGCCAAATTCATTGCCACTCCCCATGCTTTGAAACCAGGTACAACCATGCCGAATTTATTTCAAAGTCAAGACAAAAACCGAAGGTCGGACGATGCCATTGCGATTACTCATTTTTTAACGTCTCGCACCAACAACAAATTCACACCAGCTAAAACGGATGCGGAATCTATCAAACGCGGGGATGAATTATTCCATTCACTTGGGTGTGTTGCCTGCCACGCTCCCCGGGATTCAACCGCCCAGGAAAGGCAACTCAACCAATCCACCCCCCTTGGTGAACTCGCATTGAAATATTCCCTGGCCGGTCTGGTTGAGTTTCTGGAAAACCCCCACGCTGTCCGGCCTTCTGGCCGGATGCCCAACATGTCTCTCACAAATCGCGAGACGCTTGATATCGCCGCCTTCCTACTACAAAACGCACCGAACTCCGTGACTCATTGGAAAACAAATCCCGACCTTGCTGAAAATGGAAAACAGTTATTTATGGACGCCAATTGTAGCGCGTGCCATCAAACCGTTTTGCCAGACAGTAAACCTCCCCAGCTCCCGTCCTTAGCCGAAGTCAATGTGAACAAGGGGTGCCTTTCAACTGCTACCGGCGACTGGCCAAATTACGAACTGAGTGACTCAGATCGATCGGCAATCGCTTCCTCAATCACCAATCCGATTAAAGAGTTAAGCCGAGAACAGCAGATCTCGGTATCGCTTAAATCTTTCAATTGCATCGCCTGTCATGGTCGCGGTGAACTTGGCGGCGTGACCAAAGAACGCAACCCACATTTTAAAACGACTAATCTGAATCTTGGAGATCAAGGCCGGATCCCGCCCACTCTTTCAGGAGTCGGTGCAAAACTGAATCGGAATTGGATGCGAGATGTGTTGGTCAATGCACGCTCGATCCGACCGTACATGAAAACCAGAATGCCGCAATACGGCGAATCGAACATTGGC
>JAALLA010000046.1 GCA_011087765.1 Pirellulaceae bacterium | reverse complement strand
TATCGGGCATGCTTGTTTCATTCGAAAATGTGGTCGCCGTCACGACGGCTGGGCTTCCGCGATTATTCTAGAGACATCGACGATCGTAATGTTTGTCGATCGTGATCGATCAGTGCGTCCGTCAAAAATTGCACGGAACCTGAGATGATCTGGTCAAGTTTATAGAGAGTCAAATTAATCCGATGATCGCTGACTCTGTTCTCCGGGAAGTTGTATGTGCGGATTCGCTGGCTACGATCTCCGGAACCGACAAGACTTTTTCGCTGGTCGGCTCGTTGTTGATTTTCTTGTTGCTGAAGGTGGTCGTATAGCTTCGATTTTAAAATACGCATTCCTTTGGCAAGATTTTTATGTTGAGAACGTTCTTCAAAACACTTTACAACAACTCCAGTTTCGTGGTGCGTGATTCTCACTGCTGAAGCGGTTTTGTTAACATGCTGTCCGCCGGGGCCGCTACTGGCTGCATATCTTTCTACAGTATAGTCTTCTGGTTTTAATTCGATTTCAACATCTTCGGGTTCCGGAAGCACAGCGACGGTGGCCGCTGAGGTGTGAACGCGGCCTTTCGTTTCCGTGTCAGGTACACGTTGGACACGGTGGCCACCACTTTCATACTGAAGTTCTCGATAACACCCTTCCCCTTCAATAGAAATGGTGACTTCCTTGAAGCCACCCAGTTCTGTGGTGCTTGATTCAAGGGCAGAAAATTTCCAGCCCTTTACTTCGCAGTGCTTACTGTACATCTCGTAGAGGTTGCGGGCGAACAAGGCAGCTTCATCGCCACCGGTCCCTGCGCGGATTTCCATAACACAGCGAGAGCGGTTGGCATCCTCACCGCCAATTGTCATTTCTAGCAACTCATCCCAATACGTTTCGCGAGTTTCAAGGGTGGTCTTGAGTTCTTCTTCAGCCATTTCTCGTTCTTCGAGATCACTGGAACCTGCCATCTCCCGAAGTTCCTCAATCTCACCAAGGAGATCGGTAAATCGTCGATACCTTGTTGCAAGTTTCGCAAGGGATCCATGCTCCCGGGCGACTGCTGCCATTTTGGAGGAATTGGATTGGACTTCCGGGTCGCTTAGCTGTTGTTCGAGTTCTTCGAACCGCTTCAGTTTTTCATCGAGCATTTCGCGCATTTTGTTTGCCTTTTTAGTGGGTGCATTACGAAACCAAACGGGTAGGTTCGAAGTGCCAGAGGGATTGGGTCAACGAAGGTGCAACTTACGCGCCGGCTAAGACTCGAAAAGCGATTCAACAGCAGTGCTAGATGGGCGAAGGATGAATTGGGATTTGTTGCGTGGCATATTTCCGACCGTTTAAGACAGTAAAAATATATCAATCGGGAAAAATAAGAACAAGCCGAGGGGAAGTGAGAATGACCCTATCTAAGAAATTCAGAGGTCTAGAGATTTTTTTCCTTAAGCCTTTCTGCGAATACGGCATCAATGATTAGCTGTAAAGAGTGGTACATCACAATCGGAATGATGTTGAATCCTAAATTGACTGCGGTGGAAAGCCCGATCATGAGAGTTTTTTGGCTGCCAGAGAAGCCAACTGCGATTTGTTTCGGGCGTGGCAGCCCGATGATTCTGGTCGTAAAAATGCCGAGCCAAAAAACGGTCACGTGAACCGAAACCAGGATGGTCGCGGTAATTAAAAGGTCTCTAATCGAAATCGACGAATCCGTTTGTTTTTCGAATCGAAGTCCCATTTTTACCGCTCCAAGAAAAACCATTGCAAGAACGCCAATAAGCGCAAGCCTACTAAGTAATGGTTTTGCCTGCGTGGCCCAGGCAGCCGACTGGCGATGGCGGCGAGCAAGTTGTGCCAGAGCAATTGGAACAACAACGTACAAAAATAATTTGTAAACGGTGCCTATGAGTTGAGCCGAGTCAATTTGGTCGCCAGTTTGCAGAAAGATCCAAAATGGCATTACAAAAAAACAGGTGGCATTGGTCAAAATGGTCACCATCACTGCCACGCTGTCGTCTCCGCCTGCATAGCGGGTGAGAACCGCTGCGGACGCGAGCGTGCTGGGGGTTGCCGCGGTAATGATGATACCTGGCCCAAGTTCTGTTCCTGCCAGTGCAGCCAGCGGCCAAACCAGCAACGGAATTAGAATCAGATTGAAGGCCGCTCCGAGCAACGGAGCAATGGGGCGTGCGCATGACTGTTGTAATTTTCCAAATTCCAACGGCCAGGCCATCAGGAACATTGTTGCTGAAACGACTGACCATTTTAGCCATTCGAGCTCGGCAAGTGTTTCAAAAGGGTTTGCAAATTGAAAACCCAACGCCATTAATAAAAGAAGGGAGGCTAAAAACCAATGTTTTTGAATAAACTTCATGGAGGGAATCGGTGTAGATGTTTGTGACAGCGGTTCTATTCGAACGATTGTAATCCCTGCTGCCAACCACACTTGATTGGTTTAGAATAGACTGGGCTCGAGAATCGTAAAAATCGGGCGATATCATTTCCCTCCTCAGAAACCCAAACAAGATCATGCTTCGATACTGGACTGCCGGCGAATCCCATGGAAAATGCCTTTTGGCTTTAATTGACGGATTTCCTGCTGGATTTGAGATAGACACCGACAAAATCGATGAATTACTGGTCATGAGACAGGGCGGTTACGGCCGTGGAAAACGTCAGACTCTTGAGCAGGATCATGTCGATATTTTAACCGGGGTATGGAAGAACGTCACCTTGGGAGCCCCAATTACGCTTAAGGTACCCAACAATGATTACAAGTTGGAGCGGCTTAAGGAACTTCCTCGCCCTCGTCCTGGGCATGGTGATTTGAGTGGTTCGTTGAAATATCTTAGTTCGATGCGGGGGATTTTGGAGCGCGCGAGTGCTAGGGAAACCTGTGTTCGAGTTGCCGCCGGAGCGCTGTGCCAACAGCTATTGGAGTATTTTGGGATTCGAACACTGGGCTATGTCGTGCAGCTTGGTGGATTAAAAATTCCAGCCAAAGACGGAACTCTTGCGCAGAGAAAAACCTGGCGCAACGAGAGTGAGATTTATTCGCTCAACCCGGATCTCGATGATGATGCCAAGTCTTTGGTGGATGAAACCAAAAAAGCGGGTGACACACTCGGTGGAGTTGTCGAAGTCGTGGTCGAGGGTTTGCCCTTTGGGCTCGGCACCCATGCGCAATGGGATCGCAAGCTCGATGGAAAACTCGCCCAAGCTGTGATGGCGGTTCAGGCTATTAAAGGCGTTGAAATTGGAATGGGCTTTGAGGCGGCTAGGTTGCCGGGGAGTCAGGTTCACGATGGTATTCAATACGAGACGAGTGAGAAATCCACTGCAAATTTGGGGTATGTTAGGCCAACCAACAATGCTGGAGGTTTGGAAGCTGGAATGACGAATGGCCAGCCTTTGGTCATTCGGGCTGCGAAAAAACCGATTAGCACATTGCAAACACCGCTAGAATCCATCGATATGGAATCCAAGGAACCCAGTAAAGCAAGCTATGAGCGCAGCGACGTCTGTGCTCTTTCTGCCGCGAGCATCATCATTGAGGGTGTGGTCGCGTTTGAGATTGCGGCGGCGATGGTGGATAAATTCGGGGGTGATAGCATTCAGGAAATGAAGGCACGTTGGGACCTTTTTCATAAAATGGCTGGGGAAAAGTGACAAATCGTTATTGGTGTTTTCAGCCAAAAACATCAAGATTATGCAGGTAGAGGAAGCCTGCTTTGGTAGGATTCCAGTCCCTGTGGTACGGTCTCTGACGAAGGAGGCGTTTTTCGCGTCCGTCTTCGTCTATTTAACTATCGATTAGCTGGCAAGGAAGTCAGGAACATGAGCGACAATCAGCGAAGAGCTGTCTGCCGAATTTTGTTTCTGATTCTGTGCGCTCTTCCCACTGCTTCGGTCGGCTATTGGATTTTTCACCCGCAAACCGCTGTGACTTGGGAGCGTGAGATACAGGCAAACCTAGGCCTTACGACTCGGATTGATTCGGTCGAAACTCCCGGCCCCTACACGGTCATTCTGCGAGGTGTAGAGTTCCTGAATGTTGACGGTGAGCCAATTTTGGAGACGGTTGAAACTAGAATCGAGTTCGGGAAACAATTTGATCGTGTAGTGCTACCTAATAAAGTGACGGGAGTTTCCGACAAGGGGATCGCATTATTTATTGAAAATATTCGTCAGAATATTGTCCGCAAACGCTCGATCAAGAAACGGTTGTTAATTGAATTTGAGCAAGATCTGGTGATTAAGAAACAAATGGCGGTCGAGGCTGACCGGTTGTTTGCAAGAACAAGTTCATTTCAATTGAATCCCGCGATTCGCTTAGGAGAACAGATCGTCCTGTCTGACTTTCGGATCGAATTTAGCAATTCGAAAACGGATCAATCTGAGGCTTTTGCAGCAGCAACGTTTAAAATTGGAAATGAAGGTGAATCAAACGAGTTTGGTAAGTCTGTCGAGTTAGAGCTCAATCGAAAGGATGCGGATGGTCTTGGTTTTCGTTTAAATACCAATGGCTTAGCAATTCCTTGTTGGTTGTTGAAAAATAGTTTTGTCGACCTGCCGGCGACTCTTGGCCCGGATGCTTTGTTTCAGGGCGAAATTCTCTCCGAGCCTCAGGCGAGTATTTCTCTTGTGTCACTGCAAGGCTGGTTTGAGCAAGTTAGTTTAGCGGCGTCGGTGACGCAGGATGCCGTCGAGTCGGCGTCGGTTCAGTTGGTCGAATGTGAATTTGAGGGAGGCCTTTTGTCTCGTTGGCAAGCGAATCTATACCCCAATTCCCAATCTCCCCCACGACCGATCGACGGTGAGTACTTGTTCACCTATACCCGCAACCTTGACATTGCGGGTGCCATCAACAAGGCGTGGAGCGATTACTCTGCTGAAGTTGAGCAGTAGTCACAATTTGTGCGAAGATGAGAACGCGGAGTGTTTAGCTGATTATTTTCTTGTCAGCAGACTCTCGGGCGTAGCTCATCCAGAATTTGGCTGGAATGAAAACGAACGCGGCAACGATGACATGTGCTACTGCGACCAGAATGATCTTTTGAATGGTGTCGTCTTCAGTTCCGGCGTAGGCGTGTAGTCCGACTCCCATCGAATTGACTCCCTTCCAGGACCAAAGAACGATCACATTGCCGAGTACCGCCAAAGCCGCAATTCCGCGATCTTTTACCAGACCGCCCCAGCGAGCGTGAAGCACGACTGCATTCCACAGCACAATCATCAGTGCGCCATTTTCTTTCGGGTCCCAGCCCCAGAACCGTCCCCACGAATCGTCACCCCAAAGACCGCCTAAAACGGTTCCAAAGAAACTTAAAAACAGGCCGAAACAAACGATACCGTAAATTAGGTTGACGAAGGATCGACGTCTTTGCACTGTTGCGAATGCTGGCGTTACCAGCAATCCAATCAGGTACGCAAAGCCAAGCATTCCTGCTGCAAAGGTTGCGCTGTATCCAAGTGAAATGCAGATCACATGCGTGGAGAGCCAAAACTGAGTATCTAAAACTGCGACCATCACCGTAAACGTATCGCCATCAACAATGGTCATTGTCCAAGCCCAGATTAACGCCAGTAACGCTCCCAGCGAGGCAACGACATTGCCAATCCCCAATTTGGTTATCCGCTCAACGATCAACATTAAAATGACCATCCCCATAGACACAAATAAGGCCGATGAATAGAGGTTCGTGACCGGGGGGCGGCCGGAAATGATGACACGGAAAATCAGACCGGTGATCTGCCACCCAAGTCCCAGAATGATCAACGAACTTGAGACACGATTCCAGAGTTGGTGGAGTCCAATCCAGCCAAAACAAGCAGTGATAAATGCTAATAAATAAATCGCTGTGGCGACATAAAACGGTGAATAACTATTGTAAATTTTCTCAACGCTAAATTTTTGGCTGCTGTAACCGATAGGCTGTGCCACTTCAATCTTAGCCAAATAGTCCTCCACAGCGGTGTTGAAGGCTGTCGAGTCCTGAGCTAAGTAGGCCGGGCGAAGTTGCGACAACAGTTCGAAAAACTCGTCGTTACTTTGCTGTATCTCAGTGTTGCCATTGTTTAATCTTAAAATATTGGCGGCTAGGTCTTTTTCAGCGAAGGCGATGTTTTCAGCGAGCAGCGAGTCAATCAACGGATTTTCATTGTCCTCAATCGATTCCCGAATTGCGGCGGGGATTTGATCCCAGTTTTCCAAGAGTGATTTTGCAATTTGTTCTCTGTCGGTTGTTCCGAACGCTGCTCCAAGCTGCTGTCGGATAACGGGATCCTCCAATAGGAAGCCAATATTCGCTGCTCGTATTACGCGGGGCTTGATGATGGGTACGATTTCCAATGCCACAATGGCTTTGCTCAGTTCAGTTGTCGTCTGGCAGTCAAGCTTGACAGCGAGATCGGCTAACCAGGCTCTTGTTCGACTGGAATAAAAAGACGTCCAGGGGAGGTCGGGGTCTGAGGTTGGAATCATCAAAGGTATTAATGGAGACTGAATGTCACGGTCTGCCTCCTCGAGCCCTTCGAGCATGGTGAGTTCGTTTAAATCGCGGTTGCTCACGGGGCCGAGCATCAGTTTCATTCCATAGACTCTTTGCAGAGCATCCCGGACACTCAAGAGCCGTTTTTGGAAAACAGTCCAATCTTCGTCCCTCGCTTCTCGATTGGGCAGTAGTTTTCTAAGTTCGTTGTCTGCGGCCAAGATCTCCTCAAACGTGTATTTGAATTTCCTTGCTCTTGGTTCGGTTAAAGTTGAGGGAAGGCTAAGAGCATTGATGATGCTTAAATCTTCGATTCGAAAAATTCGATACTGGTCGAATCCATCCGCCTCAAAAAGAGTGTCCGCAAGCCAGCGAATTGCTGGCTGGTTTTCATTATTGCCGTCAGCGACCGCCTCCCGCTTACTTAATTGCCTTGCGGTATTCCGGGCGAAGGAATCAAGAGGTTGGACTCGACCATTAATTGTGATTGGAATTTCACCGAATCGGTCGAGCTTCATATCTTCAACCACAGAGTTTTTAGAATCGGAAGCACCTTCTTTCAGAGTCCATCCGGCCATCAGTAAGCAGAACGCGATGGGAATCACCCACTTCCGATTTCCCGAGCTATAGGCAGCAAACCGCCCAGTGCCACGCTCGGATGAAGTGATTTCATTTTCGAGACCAGGAGATTGGGTTGGTCGAGGTGATTTTCTGCTTTTTTCTAAAAACCCGAGAAGTGAACTGCCGAACTGGGCGAGAAGGCCAACGACTGAAAACATGCAGCAAACGTAAGGAATCATCCAACCTTTGTTTTTTACGATCTGCAGAATTGAAATTTGATCCCCGTTGGGAAGTTCGCTCATTTGGCTCTGATAAAACGTTTCACCGGAATATCGGAGTGGGTTGTTCATCCAGATAAGTTGCTCACTCGAAATTCCCGATTCGAAGTCCTCCAGTTGTATTTCGGAACCGAAAAATCGTGGCGTCGTTGTGCCGATGTAGTTCTCACGTTGAGCATCGTCGAGCGTAATTGCGTAGGGTTTGTATTCGGTTTTAAAACGTAATGCAATTTGGTAAGTTTTTTCGCCGACCGTGACTGAGTTGTCTCGGCTGGCATCTCTCAGTTGGGTGACTAGATAAATGCCGAGAGATTTTCCATCTTTAATTAACTCGACGTAAGCGGAAGCGAAATCGACGGCCTGGTCGGTATCTGTACCTGTCGAGATGGGAAGAGATTTCGCTCCCCATTCCAGACCGATTCCTGCGTTGCTGATAGAATCGCTGTTGTTAATCCGGGCAATGTCGGAGTTCGGTATGTAGTCGAGGCATTTTACGTCAAAAGGAAGTTCTTCCGAGACGATTAAATCCTGCTCCTCTAATAACTTACCCGGGATGGAAACGATACTGTCGAGTTCCGGGTCTGAGACATCAATGATGGCCATCTCGGTAGCACGAATGTCCAACGCATGGCTCATGGTCTGCCCTTCGGCGATCGACATTCGCTGCTCTTCGTTCGTGGTGGTGACGTAGATTTCATTGAGCATCAAACCAGCAACACCAAGGTGAAGCAGGACGATCCCAGCCTTGCGGCGGAATAGGATGACACATGCAGCGTAAGACACTAAGGCAGCAACGGTGGCCTGAATGAGTTGCCATAAAATTCGCATTGCAGAATCGCCGATGAACGCATCTTCACCTAGCAACATTGTACCCCCGAACACGGCAATCAATGTGGCGGCGGAAATGCCAAGTAAAATTCGCTCAATCTTGCGATCTTTTCCCATCGTGGCGCACGCATAAACGCAACCAAATCCCAGCAGTAAAACTCCTATTTGCATGGTGGTCCAAAGTTGTTGCCAGGAGAGTGGCGGACTATTCTGTAGACCATCACTACCCTGTCCACTGAAAATAATGGCCCAGGTCAGGAACGCAGCGAAAGCCGTCGCGAGTAGCCCGACCAGCAGTTTCTTTCCTTTGGCCTGGAGGCGGAACCGCAGGATATGTGCTGCGGAGAGATTCATCAGCATCAAGACAAGCACGGTCAATCCACTGGGAAGGTAAAAGCTGCCAGGGATATTTTGATGATCCGGGAACCAACGAGGTACAAAGAATGTTTGGAAAGGGACGTCGACAAAAAGGTTGTCAAAATGTTTCATCTTGACGATGAAGACGTCACTTCGCGTCTGGTCCAAGGTCGCCACGAAGGTGATGAAGACCGCAAGTACCAACAGAAACACCGTAAGTTTCAATGAAGCCAATGGCATGATGACAGCTTTAGCGATGTCGATGAAACTTATCGAATGTGTTGCGGTGGATGCCTTGCTGCTGACGGAATTCGTAGCCATGGGGACGCTCTATTTCTGATTCAAGTTATGATAGGCTGAATTTGAAAAATTACTTTAACTGCAGGGTGTCGAGAAATGCCTTGAATGAGTCGCGGTTTTCATCAACTAAATTTTTGTTGCCGGACAATTTAAGGAACCAGGCTGAATCTCCCAGTTTGACCATGGCTGCAATTGTGCCAACATCAGAGGAAGAACTAAGATCGATGAGGTCGACGATCTTTCCTTTGACGCCGTCAACGCTGATTTCCGAGACCCGGGCGCTCAGGTCGGAATCAGCGAGTTCTCCTAAGCCAACCTGATTCTGCCAACGCTGGACATTGGGTTCCCACGTGTTCGCGGAAGCCGGCATTTCAATGACAGTGATCTGAGCCTTTTTACCATCGGCCTCTTTGGTAAGCCTGACTCTCACCATTGAATTGGTCGACCCGGTGTCCCAACCTGCAGGTGCTTCGAACTTAACTTGTTGAGTTGGTGTCTGTGCAGGTGGGCCAACAGGTTGTCGTGGAGGTTGTGCTCCTCCAGCAAACGGTGGAGTCATCTTGCCGGAGCCGCGGCCGGTTTTGTCAAACAAGAGATAATCGGAACTCTCGTTTTTGATTGTTGTGTCGAGATTCTGAAGGTTGGTTGGTGGAAGTCCAATTTGGCCAAGCCAGCGGTTCGCATTGAGGAGTAGATCTTGGTTCGGGCCTAAGCTCGAGATTGCCAGTTCCAATGGAGGTGAAAACGAGCCGATCTTGAGTGTCGCGTAACGCATTGGTTTTTCAGCGCCAGTGGCCCAGTCGCTCGGCATGTCCCAGGAAGGTTTGTTGCCATCAAATTTGATTGTGTCGAAAAATGGCCTCCAAGAATTTTCTGTGGCGGCAACCTGCTCTGCCGGTCCGGAAATTTTGAAAAACCAAGTCGACTCAGAATTTTGAAATATGGCGACGACCATCCTCGTCGGTTGCCCAATGCTTTCCGTAGGTAAATTGCTTGTAGACTTTGGGTCTTGCCGGAGCTGGGCCAGTCCCGACCGCTCCTTGGGAATTAGACTAACTCTGATTTCGTCATCCTTGGAACATCCTAGAGAGAGCGAAAGGAGAACGGCTGTTAAGAGAGCCAGGATTGTAATTCTATTCAATTTATTCACGCGTTAACCGATTGTTCCTTCAGTGTTTTCCAGTTGTTGAATCTCAAAAATGAACGATTTCCGTCCAACTGAAATACTGTGTATGTCCTTGATTAAGATGATTTAAGCACAATTTTGATTGGTATAAAAAACGCGATTCCTTAATTATAGGAACCGAGTAACTGTCGCTCTATATCACGAATTTCGCAAAATACGGTTGTGGCCAATTTGTCACACCATTGGTAAATCTCTGCCTATCCCCAAGTGAACTCGTTGATGGATTCGGGGCGGTTGCAAACTGATTCTTGTAAGCAATGATCATAGCCAGTTTTGACGGGCGTGTTAACAAAAGCAGCAGGTTCTGATTGTCCGTCTGCTCGTTGTTTCATTTTATCGTATTCCTCAAACGAGAAAGCAGCACGGCTTGTTGGAATTGGGATTGAACGATTTTTATTGGCAAGTTGTGGAACGGGTTACTGTTACATTGACTGGGTAGCAGGAAGAACCTGCCCCCGGCAAATTCCAAATCCAATACGCCGATGTTCACGAGTTTCACAGAATCCACGGAAAATTACAGTGTCGCCGTCAGCCAGGAATTTTCGTTCCTCGCCGGTTGGCAGTTTAATTGGAGTTCTTTGGCTCCCCGGCAGTGCATTTTGTTGATCGCCGTCCCAGGTAAGTTCAAGCATGCATCCTCTTGAGTCGCGAGTTTGTCCGCTGACGGTTCCACTTCCCAGCATATCGCCGGGACGTAAATTGCAACCATTGCTGCTGTGGTGGGTCAGCATTTGAGCAAAGGTCCAGTATAGATTTGTGAAACTTCCCCGTGTGAGAAGTTGGGGTTCTAAGCCCTGCTGCTGCATTTGCTCGGTTAAAAGGTAGACCTCTAGTTGGAGATCAATTCCTCCGAATTGCGAATTGTTGTCGCTCGCGAGGTATTCGAGAGGGCGTGGATCCTCGGCGTCCCTTTGGAACTCGGCACATCGGAAAGGCGCGAGTGCTTCCATTGTGACAACCCACGGTGAGATGGTACTGGCGAATGATTTTGCCAAGAAGGGTCCGAGGGGTTGGTACTCCCATTTTTGAATGTCCCGAGCGGACCAATCGTTGAGCAGCGTCAGTCCAAATATATGGGATTCGGCGTCTTCGATTGAGACCGAGTCGCCAAGCTGGTTTCCCTGGCCCACGAGACAGCCAACTTCCAGTTCATAGTCGAATAATTTACATGCCTCGCGAGTAGGCGCGGCGCCGGGTTCGGCAGGAGTAAGTTGACCGACCGGACGGCGAATCGGTGTACCGCTTACGACAATACTCGAGGCTCTACCGTGATAGCCGATTGGAATATGCTTGTAATTGGGTAACAAGGGATTGTCAGGCCGAAACATGCTGCCAACGTTGGTGGCGTGATAAACCGAAGCGTAAAAGTCTGAATAGTCACCGATGTTACAAGGAAGTAAGAAGTCAACGCTGGTTTGCGGGATAAGTGCAACGCTTGCTAATTTATCTGCTTCTGGAGATCCCTGACTAAGTAACTCAACAATCCTCTCACGCAATTGACTTTGTTGCGCAGGAGGGAGCGCCATCAGTAGGTTGAGGGTCGTTTGTTGACTGACTGTTTCAAAATCGGGACTCAGCAGGCCAGCGTCGGCACATGCCCGTAGGTTGAGGATTTGATCGCCGATCCCAATTCCAATCGACGCAGGATTGTCGGAGTTCTGGAATACGCAATACGGCAGATTTTGAATTGGGAAATCAGTTTCGGGTTGGTTGGCGCTTTCAACCCAGGAAATCAAATCTTGGGAGTGGGTTGCATTCAGGGCGTACATAAGATGTTGCTCTTTCTTGTTTGTGAGGCAAATCGTTAGTGTGGCAATTTGTTCGTGGGGAAAATCGGTTTGGTCTTAATTCGGGAAAAGAGACTCGTGGCTTTGCCCCGGGATGTCTTGAAGTTCAGTCGTTGGTTCAAGGAAGGAACATGAGCCAAAGGAAATTATTGATTGGCTCCGTAGTGTTTTAATCCGATCGGCTTGAACCTTGAAGTCTCCCCAGAAAATTTCATCGTCGTTGGCTCCGAAAAGAGTTGGTTCTTTGGCAGATAAGATTTCTGTTAGTTCGTCGATACGAAGTCCGTGTTCCCAACTCATCATGGTGGCGTAAAAGACATTTAGAAAACCGAACATTGTTGCGGTTTGTGAGTCTGCTTCATAAGTTAATCGATAATCGCTGCGAACAGGGTGATGAAGCCCTGCGGTTGCTTTAAACGCTACGCTTGCTTTGCTGCAAGTCCAGATAAACCTGGCCACTTCTTCAGGGGTGGGAATTAAATTAGGAGACGTCCCCCCTGTGCGGATTTTGGCAAAAAGGTCTTTATTGGAAGTGTCGGTTTTTAACCGATGCACCAAATCACCGGGATCTTTGGAGTGTGGGAATTCCAGAAATGATTGAATGCCTGATGGGAGCCGCTCGATTGTGGCTTCCATGATTGCAAGATTCGGTGTTTTTACTTCAATCGCATCAACCACGTCGTTTGCGATATTCTTTTGGTTGTTGAATTTTTGAATGAGATCGATTGCAGACTCAAATTTTTGAAAACTCTGCTGGACATCAAGGTCTTCAATTGGCGGCACGAGTGCACTGATTCGCCAGGAACAAGCGGGCGAAGAGATTTCGCTTACCTGAGACTTTCGGAGTTCGCCATATTCTCCCAGTCGCGATGCGGGGATAATTAACCGTCCTAACATTGAATGTTCGGTCGAATGGACATACTGATGGTAGTTGGCAACCACGGTGTCCAGCGTCAGGGATGCTGGTGGAAAAAGCCCCGCATAGTCAACCGATTCACGCATCAATTCAGACATTTGATTCATGAGGAGCTACTCGTTTTGAAAATGGATTTAACAGTCGAAATCGTACTATTGATGGTGCGGTTGGACAACGACCGGCGGTCGTTTGTCGCGACAAAACGGCGGCTTCAAGGGACTGGCGAAAACGAACGGGCTCGTCTTTCGAAAATTGCATTAAAAAACCCCCGGAATTAGCCGGGGGTCATTTTGGATTGCAGATGAGAGCCCACGATATGGACTTCAGGCGTTTAGCCGTTCATACCAACCAGGCCGAGGAAGAAGTTCATAACACTTCCGTTAACAACTTCGTCGTTGGGAAGCCCAAGGTTCTGAATTAAGCCGTAAGCAATCATTCCGCCCGCCACGAGCAAGAAAGCAACCAGGCCGAGACTTAGTACTTGCCAGATTGTGTAAGGCGCTTCTGGTAGAGCTGCCGGTCCAACCGCGGCGGGCATCATCCCTCCGTCGTCATACGGCATACCTCCGTCGAATCCCCCTTCGTCCACCATCATCGGTTGAGCTGGGAATGCATCGCTGTCTCCAAGGCCAGTAGAGGCCGATTCCTCAGCGTAAATTTCGGAGTCTTCTAGTGCGATGACTTGTGATCCACTTGAATCATCTTCGTCCATCGACGCTTCAAGAGGCGTCAGGTTGAAGTCATCTTCTTGCATCATAGTTGCCGCTTCAGAGTCGGCAGCACTATCCAAGACGATCATGTCGTCATCTTCAGGTAGTTCCAGAGAATCAATGTCGGAGCCTCCGAGTTCCAGAGGTTCGTCACCTAGACCAATTCCACTCGCGCTGGAATCAAGCATGATTTCGGAATTTGAATCGCTGTCGTCGAGAATCAAATCACTTTCTTCAAAGTCGCTATCTAACTCTGCACTCTCTTCGAATGAAGTGCTGTCAGCGAGCGAAAGTTCATCTGAGAATAGGTCGTCTTCTGATAAAAGAAGATCTTCTTCTTTTTCAGCACCTAGCATTTTTCCAGTGTCCGATGGGCTGTCAGCTTTCTCAGGGTCATCGTCAAGGAGGTTGGCCGAATCGCCTGCATTCTTACTACTATCCGAAGCAAGGCTGAGACTGCTGCTGCCGAACGACAGTTCGTCATCCAAAACCTCACCGCTTTCTTCAAGCTTGATCGAGCCACTTAACTCGCTGGCTGGCAGTTCGAGCTCAACAGAAGAGTCTTCCTCGTAGGCGGCCCCAGCTTGCTTTAGGGTGATATTCAACTCACCCGCAACTCGCTCGAGCTCTGTCTGCTTGAACTTCCAATTCGCACCGTCTTTATATCCGAAAATTTCGTTGTTTGAACGAAGCTCGGTCAGCTGCTCGATAGTCATACCGAGCATGCTTGCGGCTTCGTCCATCGGAATAAGATTTGACATGTGGTTACAGCTCCATTAGTTGGCAACGCCAATCAATTTTCGGGGTCTATCTCTAGGTTGTATCTTACCCAGTCTTCTTAACCGGGTTGATTTATTGTCCCAAGTATAACTTGGTTAAACGGTCGGCGGTCGAATCTCATCAACCGAAACCCATAAATTTTAATATTTTTGGGTGAATCCACCGGTGAGTGCTGGAATTGGGATACGTCGCTACATTTTAAAAGTAGATTCATGCAAATCCGAACATGAACCCCTTTGTTCTTCGGCATTGCGGATAAATAAGATTGAGAAATGATGGTCTGCCGCGCTATTCGGCACAGACGGCGGATTGATTTACTCTCAAGAACTGAATCATTGTGGCAGTCGATATAATCCGAAGGCTTTGTGGATCTGGAAGACTAATCTTAATCGCTGCAAGCTGACCCTGGATCGTCCATCAGCCGCTTGGGTTGCCGAGGGGTTAGCGTGCGAGGAGACTAGCTGCTGGCGCTTCGGTAGCTCTTTAAAGCCTGTTTAAATACCCAGCGACTTGCCATCAGGCTCCAGAGAGAGCCGATGATTGCATAGGCTGCTAATCCCCATTCCCATGATTTCCACGGCGTCCCCAAAGGCTGAGCCAAAATTCGAGCTGGAATGTTGGATACAACTAATATGGGGACGACGAAAGTGAACGTCCCCCACAGTGCCATACCGACGCCACTGCGCTGATAAATTTCCATGGGGTAGCGATAGAAATTAGTGATGTAGAACCAGAAGTTGTAGAGGTTTTGGTTTCTGCCAAACCAAATACTGGTTGAGGCGAGACAGATCATCACGCTGTACATTACCACCGCGCCGCAGCCAATGAAAAAGAGAAACGCGGGGATACTGAAAACAGAAAAATAGATCTCTCGTTCTTGCATCAATTCACGCAGTGAATGTGCAATTAACATGCCCCCTAGAATTCCATTGGGCAATTGGGACCAGTTTATTCTTGGAAAAGAAATTAAGAACTGGGTGTCGATTGGTTTGAGTAAAGCGAAATCGAGATTACCAGTGCGGATCAATTCGCTGAATTCCGCGGCATTGGCCATAAATAAAGTCTGTATCAGACTGTTGATGATCCAGATGGTGCCGAGAAATATAAAGAACTCATGCTCGTGCCAGCCGGAGTCTAATCCAATCTCACCGGTGTGCCGGTAAATAATCTTAAACAACCCCCAATTCATTACGGCCCACGCCATAGATGAAAGACACTGCAAGATAAAATTCAATCGAAATGACATATCTCGCACAAGCGAGTTTCTTGCAAATGTCAAAAATACTTTTAGGTAAGAGGGGTGCACTGTGATTTATTAGTTAAGTTAAATCGGTATTCGGTAAATTGGTGGTCAAGTAAGGTCGCGAGTTGATTTTAAAAATAAGATATCGGATTGTGACTTAACCACCGTAGCCACTGTAACGCTTGATGCCGCGGTGCCACAAAATCCGCGAGAGCACGATGAAGAAAACAACCCAGCCAATTTCAGCCAACAGACCACGATACATTTCTGGGCCTTCTATTTTTCCAAGAAACACGGCTGCCGGGAAATAAGCCAGATATTTGAATGGAAGGTACTCGACCAGCTGCCGAATATTGAATGGTTCCGCGGGTAATAATTCCAGGGGAAACATGTGCCCCGAAAGTAAAAAGTTCATCAACATGTATATAAAAGTCAGTGAAGTGACTTCTAAAAACCAAAAACCAATCAGACCGATACAGCACTCGAGATAAAAACCAAGAAGAAAAGAGAGAATCAGCGAGGCGAAAAATACGGCAAGTGCATTGGGCGGTGGCCACCCTTCGATGAAAAAGTCGCGGCACAGGAAAAAAACCAAAGCGAACGGCAGTGTTGCGATTAGGTAATAAACCAGTTTGTGTGCGAGCCGCTGTATTAACAAACAACCCTGCATATCGACCGGTTGGATCAGGAATTTTTTGACTTCACCATTGCGTATTTGATTCGCAATCCCACCGGTCAGGCCCGGCATGCTTGAAAAAGCCCGGCTTATGATAACGAGCAGGTAGTAAGCAACCATGTCTCCGTATTTATAACCTGCGATATTCCCATCCGGTCTCGTCCCGGAGTTCGTGGTGTCAGTGTTGGAGATGACATCGTAAATCGCCCACCATAAAAAGATTTGCGTTAGTGTTGGGAGAAACCGCATGAGGGTTCCAAGCATAAAATCTGCGCGGTAAATCAAACGCTCGTTGATCGAGATTTTGAAAAATGTCCACCAGATTACCGCGGATTCGAGCATTCGAGACTTGTTCAATTAAAGACGAGGGTATTAAACGAAGGGGGTGGAATCGAAAATGGAAACTGGTGTTAAAAAACTAAGGTTCGTTGGCAAACAGGTCGCTGCGGTTTAAGCGTCGCTTAAATCCAATAGGCGTCATCGCGAGTTCGAGTGTGTTGCTTCGCGGCGACTTTTCTCTTCTGCTTGTGAAAATACATTTGAAATCACTTCTTCGAGAGGGGGGTCTTCGACAACGATGTCGTCAACAGCATGTTCAGCCAAGATCTGGCTAAGCACCCGCCCTACCCCGTCCCGGTCTACGCGGAATTTAATTTTAGGCGCGTCAATTTCAATCAGATTCGGGATTTTTGAAATAGCTTCGAGGGAACGGTCGTCGTGCAGTTGGAGCGTGACGATTTTATCTCCACTAAACTGATCTACGATATCTTCGAGTGAGCCATCATGATAAATCGAGCCATTGGCGATGATGACAACACGTTTACAAAGTGCTTCGATATCTTTCATGTAATGGCTGGTAAGCAAAATTGTATTGTTTTGTTCCTGTTGATACGCTTTCAGAAATTCCTGAATTTTGTGTTGCGCGACAACGTCCAGTCCAATTGTCGGTTCATCTAAGAAAAGTACATCTGGCTTGTGGATGAGCGCGGCGATCAATTCCATTTTCATCCGTTCGCCAAGTGATAGCTCACGAACGGGTCGCCCGAGTAAGTTTGTGACGTTGAGCATTTCGCATAATTCGTCACGCGTCCGTTCGAATTCATCTTTGGGGACACAGTAGATGTGTTGATTCAATCGGAAAGATTCCATGGCCGGCAAGTCCCACCACAGTTGATTTTTTTGTCCCATCACCAAAGCAAATTTGCGACGATATTCGTTTTCTCGCTCCCAGGGAGTGTGCCCCAATACCTGGACCGAACCCTGGTCGGGGTTGATCACTCCCGAAAGTAATTTGAGGGTGGTCGTTTTGCCGGCCCCGTTTGGACCGAGGAAAGCGACGAATTCTCCTTCCTCGACCGTAAGGTTAATATCTTTGACGGCATGGACTTCCCGATATTCTCGGTGAAAAAGCCCGCGGATCGAAGCGATTAAGCCCTCTTGTTTTTGATAGACCCTATAGGTTTTTGATAAGTTTTTTATTTCGATGGTTGGCATTTTCGGATTATAAATCGGTTTGTCGGGAACCAAAAGGCGACTAAAATCTGGCATGGATGTTTTCCTTTTGAAAACGAACGATGATTACGACGCTCGCGGACGGGACGCCAAACTTCTCCGGGGCGATATCCGCCCTAATAAGAGTCGCTTTTGTTTCCTCCTCTCGAAATTTCAGGTTTGCTGGTTGAGTTAACGTGGATTTACATTGCGGAATTAGATTGAGGTTTTCGTTTCTCCAGCGGCGGGTTACATTTTTAGCGACGACACTTTACTAAGGGAAAGCCAACGTGAATCAAGATACCCTGCGAATTGGAATCGGTCACGATACGCATCGGTTGAAACCGGGCGGCCCGTTGCGAATTGGTGGGATTGATATTGAGCACAGCCACTCTCTGGATGGGCACAGCGATGCCGACGTGCTGCTGCATGCGGTGACCGATGCGATTCTCGGGGCAGCTGCGTTGGGTGACATCGGAGAGTTGTTTCCCGACACTGATCCTCAAAACAAGATGAAGGATTCTGGAGAAATGTTGAAAACCGCATTTGCAAAAGTGACGAGTGCTGGTTTTCAAATCAATAACATTGATTGTATTATTTTTGCTCAGAAACCAAAGTTGTCGCCCGTCAAAAGGGAAATCGCAAACCGGATCGCGGAGATTTTAGAGATCAACTCCGATCAAGTTGGAGTAAAAGCAAAGACCGGCGAAGGAGTGGGATCCGTTGGACTTCATGAAGTCATTATGGCGGAGTGTATTGTGCTTTTGTGTAAGACGGTGTAGTCGATGGCGGGATCTAAAGAAATACGCGTTCTCGGAATTGATCCGGGGTTGAATATCACCGGGTACGGGGTGATCTCGATTTGCGATAAAGAAATATCAGTAGTGGAAGCTGGCGTAATCCGAAGCAAACGTACTGACAGTTTTCCAAACCGTTTGAACAGTATCCATCAGGGAATTACGGATGTGATTGAATCACTCAGGCCCGACTGCGTTGGTTTAGAAGACTTGTACAGCCACTACGAACGTCCCCAAACGGCGATCATTATGGGGCATGCACGGGGCGTGATCAGTTTGGCCGTAGGACAAAATGAATTGCCGTTGCACGGTTATGCTGCGACCCAAATTAAAAAAGTACTCACTGGGAATGGTCGTGCTCCCAAGGTGCAGGTTCAACATGCAGTTGCACGACAGTTAAATCTGCGGGAAATACCCGAACCGGCTGATGTTGCCGACGCGTTAGCGATCGCGCTATGTCATTATTTTTTATCGCTGCGCACAGCAACTCTTACTTAAACATTACGTTACGAAAGCGACCTCTTGATTACCACATTAACCGGCCAGCTTCTGGCATTGCAGGAAACGACAGTATCGATCGAAATCGAACCCTTTGAATACGAAGTGGCGGTTCCTGATTTTACTCGCCGGCATCTTCAAATGAGCCTTGATGAAAAGGTCACTCTCTTCACAATTCAATACATCGACGGCAATCCGCAAAAAGGAGGCCGGATGACCCCCCGATTGATTGGATTTAATAGCCAGATTGAGCGTCAGTTTTTTGAGTTGTTTTGCTCTGTGCCGGGACTCGGAGTGAAAAAGGCGCTGAAGGCAATGGTTCGACCGGTTCAGGATATTGCGAAGTCGATCGAAGACCAGGATGTTAAGTCACTCACGACGCTTCCCGGGATAGGGCCGGCGATGGCCGAGAAGATCGTTGCTCAATTGCGGCGGAAAATGGCTAAGTTTGCGTTGCTGGTGCAGCAGGATCCGACACAGCAAGCGAGCGAAGTTGAGCGAAACATCGTGGACGAAACATTCCAAGTTCTGTTGGCTCTGGGGCACAGCGAGGTCGATGCTCGGAAGCTACTCGAAGAACCGCTTGCCGGAAAGCAAAAATTCAAGGATGTCGAGGCGTTGTTGCAGGCAGTCTACGAACAAGCTAATCGGTGATCTCGGTTTGCCCATGATGAATGGCTGAATTCGTGGTCTTCTGCGTTGGCTAATTCAAGCGAGCCTTGCCAGCGCTATCTGAGTTCACCGGTATTGAATCAACAAAAAAGCCATCGAAGTTCTTCGATGGCTTTTGAGATTTTGCTTGGTATAGCTGTTTTAAACACTTTGTTTAAAACACATCGGTCAGGAAGTGGTGACCGAAATGGTAACGTCGAGGTGACGGATAATAGTTGTGCCACTGCTTGTTGTAGACTGGAACTCGCATTTCTGCGGGGTAGCGATGGTACAGGCTGTCAGCACTCCGGAAGTACTCGTTCCCCCAATAATTCTGTGGGTAAGTAACATACGGATAGTGATAGAACCGGTCCATGTTACGTGAGCCTTGTTGGCCCCAACTGGCACCGTAGGCGGGTTGTTGAGCTTGTGCGGTTGACTGACCGATGACTGCGAAAGCACATACGCAAATTGCAACGGCGAATAGACGACGGATCATGGAGTTCTTCCTCCTCAATGGCACTGTCAACGAACAGTGCAAATGGACGGGTTTTGGCTGACTGAGGTTTTACGGTAATTGTGTTGTCTTGATGATTCGAAAGCGGCTAGTCAATCGAATCAAGAATCTGCTTCCAGCGGAGTAAATCCGCCGTGAAACTGATACCAGCTAGAAAAGCTGCATTAACCGTATGTTCGACATTATCAATACATAAATGCCAGCGAGAAATGATTAGCCCGTAAAGTTTACCTAGGTTGGTGCTGCCATTTTCTAAAGTCCTACCTTTGGCGGGGGAATTGCTTCCGAACAGGCCAACATCGGCGTTCAAGTACCCCGCTGGCAGCAACTGTAGTTGGTTACTCTTCCGATTTATTATCGGCCATTGCCTGTTTTTTACCGGGAAACGTCTTCAGAATCGCCGGTAAGAAAACCAAATCCCCAAAGAGTGCCGAAGCAACCGTAATCGCACCCATCGAAGCGAAAATTCGATGCTCTCTCGCTTCGCTGAGCATTACTGTCATGAAACCGCAAACGAGCACCAATGTCGTCATGATCAGAGCGGTGCCGACCGAGGTAAATGCTCTTCGGATCGCCTCGGACTCATCACCGGTCTCCTTTTTTTCCTCTACGTAACGCGTCAAAAAATGAATCGTATCGTCCACAGCAATCCCTAGGCAGCACGTGAACGCGCAAACGGTAACGATTTCCAATGCTTGCCCAGTGAGCGCCAAATAAGTGCCTGCAACGCAGAGTGGAAACAGGTTGGGAAGAATCGAAATGATTCCGATTCTCAAAGAACGGTAAACACAAGCCAGAATAAAGAAAATGATAATCGCTGCCGTTCCCAGACTGGTAGCGAGATCAACGACGATTTGATAGATGTTTTCCCAACGCCAAATAGGCGCCCCGCCGAGGGTCATCGAAAAGTCGGGGTAATCGGCGATGATTTTATTTGTTCCATCTTGAATTCGTTGAAAGACGGGCCCGTAGGTTGCAATGCCAAGATCTTGTACACGAAATTTGACCTGAGCGACTCGGTTTTCAGGAGTGTAGTAGCTTCTTTTTAAAGGCGGCGGTAAAAGGTCAAGCATGGAGATGCGGGTGGCTGGAGGGCCAGACCCGGGTAACGCCTCAAGCAGGTTGTAAATTGAGATCGGATGGCCAATCAATTTTTCTGCTGCAAGTAATTCGTCAATTTCCTGAAGGATTTGAAATAGCTCAATATTTTTTTCCTGTTCATCATCCGTGGCGTTCCATTCGATGGCAATCGTGGCTTGGCTGAGCCCGCCCATGGCGACGTCCATCTTCTGGTTGGCGATCGCAGGTTCGGTATAGGTTGGCAGTAGATCCCCCTGTCGATCGTCTGGTCGCAGAGTGAGGGAAATCGAAAAAAGAACGAGCGATAATAAAATGCCAACCGCGCTCATCCGGCGTGGGTATCGCAGCACAAGATCAACGATGCCGCCAATTCGATTGATATTGCGATCGACATATCCTTTTCCGTGACCAATGTGAATTCTCTGGCCAAGCCATGTGGAACAAGCAAGCGGAATTGCTAAGACAACTGACAGAAATGCGAGGGCGACACCAAACACGCAACAGTATCCAAAATCGCGAACCAGTTCATGATTTGCTAATGCGAGTGAACCGAAACCAACGGCAGTCGTGAGTGAAGTTAAAAAGCAAGCGAGTCCAACTTTGCGAACACCCTCCCTCGCGGCATCCAGTCCTTTTAATCCCGTTGCTCGTTCATGCCGGATTTGAACCATGAGGTGCACCCCATCGGTAAATGCAACCAATGCAACCAAAATTGGCAGAACAACGTCAATGAAGGGGTTCATCTGCAGATCGAGGTAGCGGACAAATCCAAGCGTCCAGAAAACTCCCAGGAAGGGTGCGGCAGCGACGATACCAACGGCGACGATACCCCGGAACAGCACCATGCTCATGAGTATGATCATCCCGTAGGCAATTGACTGATATTTCAGCTGGTTATCCTGTTGAGAGCTTCTTGCCGTGAGGCGAAACGGAACCCGCCCGGTTACAAAAAATTCCATATCAACATCGGGGTGGTTCGCCAACTCTTGCTCGGCGGCCTCACGAATACCAGAGATGAAAATACTCTCGTCTTCGACGAATAGGTAATCGAATCGGACCATTAGTAGCAGAGTATTGCCGTCCTCGGAGAGGAATTGTCCATTAATTAGCGGATGTTCGCGGGCATTTTGCTTTGATTTTTCGAATCGTTCGGGGGCTGCTTCTTTGTTGGGAAGCAGCGGTTCATTGAGTCCAAAAATGTTGAGACTTGGGATTTTGTCCATCCAGAGAATGTCTTCGACATAATCTTGTTCCTCCAGATGTTGCACGATGGACCGGATTGCGTCCGCTCCCCGACTTGTAAAAAACTGCTCGGATTCGACTACAATTACGACATCGAAACCAGAGGTTGGAATGGTCTCGACATCCGGTGGTCTCTCAGAAACTAGGTTTTCTGCCTTCTCCTTTCGGGTTTCAAAGGAGTTCTCGAGCGGCCGATCTGTGCTGATCCCGAGAAATCTTGTGATTTTATCTGGCGCGAGGTAGCCACCCGTAGCAATCAAACTGAGTGTCACCAGCAACAGCGAGGAAAGCCACCGCCGGTCGACAATCCAAGACGTTGCTAAACTAAATTTAGTAGACAAAACAGGGCGCTCTTCTGTTGGCTGGCAGTGGAAGCAAAATTGGCAGTCTGGCCGGTCGCTGTTGCAACAGTTAGTCGCCAGCTAGTTTCTTTCTAAAATGATTTAACGCCAATCGGCGGATTTCTTCTTTGGAGAGTTCCCCATTTCTATCGAGATCGAGAGATCGAAATCCGTAATCCCTAACGGCCGCTGTTGCCTCACTAAAGGACACGACTCCATTGCCGTCTGCATCATGTTGTCTAAGGTAATCAACAGTAAAGTCTGTCGCTTTGCTGAGTACCTCTGGGGAGTCAGGGCGACTTTGTCTATTTTTCTGTGATGATAGGTCTCGCGGAATCACTACAAAGGCGAAGGCAACGGCCATTTCCTCGTTAGTTTGGTCACCCCAAAGAACTGGTCGGCTCGGGTCAGGATTAGCTGGGTTCGCACTGGAATTGTCGAACGTAGCTGTGAAATTTAGAGATTTAATTTCCCGAAGGGGGATTGGGTTCTTGAATTCATAGATATGCTGCCAATTGAAGTCGTAGTTGGGAACGCTGAGCAAAGTCGTGTCTCGCTCAACCAAATTGGCTTGCGAGAACGTTGCTTCGAGGGTAAACGACTTTCCACGAAAGTGCATGTGCGGCGAGATTCCGAGAAGCTCTCCTGCTTTGGGGAGCTTTTCAAATGTTCCCGGAACATCAGTACTGGGTTCGCCTGCTTTAATCACGAAATCCTGATCCATGGCGATGATTGTCAACAGCTGCCGTTCAATCAGTTCCTCGTTTCCAAAAACTAAACCGATGCGAGTAACGTCCTCTGTAGCCCGGCCATTAGTAGTGTAGTGTTGCTGGAAAACAAGTTTCGAACCGGCGGGAATCAATCTCCCCTGTTTCGGATCGTAGGTGGGCGGTTTTTGTCCGGGCACAAATGCTGCCAGCCAGCCAGCGGATCGCATGTCCGCCCCGTCAGGCGGGCGGATAAAACAAATAGAGTGGTGAACTACGCCGCGATCTCCGGGGATGATCTCGGCTGCAGTAACCCAGGTGTCTTTTTCAAATCCCGGATCTGCAACAAAGTAGTGGTAATCCAGAACTCCCAGTGCGGGTATTTCTAATGCGGCTTCAGACATATCGACGATTAGATCGGGTTCCCGTGGAAGTCTCCACTCGCTTTGGATCCCAAAGTTCTTTGCCTTTGGAAGATCTTCGGGGTTGCCTTCGGGGGTCCCTGCGGCCACCCAGTCTCGAAGCATTTGCTTTTCCGCAGTTGTCATGCGACGTTCATTCGTGAACTCTCCGTGAGCGGGGTCGGCATGCCAAGGGGGCATCCGCTGCTCGTCGATCACCTCCAAGATCATATCTGACCAACCAACGACTTCGTCGAAGCTCGACAATTCCATCGGTGCTAGTTCGCCTTCACGGTGGCATTCCATGCAGTGGTTTTGCAATATTCGCGAGATTTGATTTGAAAAGTTAACAGACGAATTTTTCTCTTTCGTTTTGATTCGTCCAATCAAGCAGCCATCGACTGTCGTCTGTGGAACTGAAATTTCATGATTGGATAACCGTTCGCTGATTGCGATCATTAAATCGTCACGGGTAGGGTTTGCCTTGGCTATTCCAGGTTGATATTGATCATCAATTCTTCCGCGGTAGAGGATTCTCAGGTTCTCGTCCACTAAAAAAACTTCAGGCGTTCGCTCAGCACCGAATTTATCTGCGACGACGTTGTCGGCGTCTTTAACGATCGGAATCGAAACCTCAAACCGTTCGCGGAAACCTCTGAGGTCAGCGACCGAATCCTGCTGATTACTCGACACAGCAATGAAGTCGACACTAACGAATTTCTTGGCAAGTTTGTCCAGTCTGCTTGAATACAATTTTGCAAGTGGACATTCTGTTCCAATGAAGCAAACGACAGTTAAATGTGAGTTAGGATTCAGCTCGAGTGAGATCGCATTGCCATCTAAATCATCGAGGCGAAAACTGAGTGCATCACTCTGCGCATTCGAAAGAAGCGGGAAAGCAAACAGCAGAAAAAACAAAGCCAACAATCGGAATGCAATCATAAGAATAATCAACAAAGATCTTGGGATAAAAAGGATCCGAACGTTCTGACTTACCATACCCGAGAAGGGATTGGCGTTTTCACTAAAACTGTAAAAAAGTTAAAATACAAAAGGGACTTGGGCATCACAAAAACAAGTCTCGACTGCGTGAAAGCTGGGGCTCAGCGGTCCTGTAATGGCATTTTTCCGGCAGCGATTTCGTCTTCAAATTCATCCATCATGGGCCAGTCAA
>JAALLA010000045.1:10798-25011 GCA_011087765.1 Pirellulaceae bacterium | reverse complement strand
ACCGGCAACTTGGGCATCAACGCCCAGATCCAAATCAAAAAAATCAGCATTGCCACCAACATCGCTGACGTTCCTAAATGCGAGCCACTAAGAGCGTTAGGGGAAGCATAATGAATCGCCTGCAGGACAGGCAAAGCCCCACCACGTTCCAATACGGGCAATCCAAACGCAGGCACCAAACCAGCGAACAGCAAAGCAATAATCGTACCGGTAACTGTGACTTCATCAGGAATGGTTCTCTCGTCGAAATCGATAAAAGTACCGATACACATTAGCACCAGTAAAATACCATAGGCGTAAAACCAAACACCGCAAATCGACTCCCAGTCGCCTGCCAAAGATGCTTGACTCGTCAACCCGCCATTGACTAACCAATGGTAGAAAAAAGGAACCCCCAACAAACACGCCAATTCAATCAACATAGGCCTGACCCAAAAATGAGCTCCAAAAAGCTCTGAGTCGCGTCGTCGGCCAAGCCATCCAAAGATTGGAATTCGATCAGTCCAAAAACGCGGACCAGCTTCCGCGGCGGGAGTCATCCAGGGGCTGATCGGACGCTTCAGGAACATCGCCCAGGAGTAAATCGCCCAGTTAATGAAAACCCCGATCACCATTCCGGCAATCAGAAGCACCGGTAACTGAAGCGAGCTGGGGAGTTCTGAAGGCATGAATTAAGTCGCCTGTTTTGGCCAATAGAAAATTGAGCAGGTTTGTCAACGAAAGGAGAGGGCAACCGATGCCACCTCCAATTATATCATCCAACAATCACAACGAATAACTCCTCTACTCTACAACGCCGACCAGCGAATCACCACCCGCATTCGGCCGCATTGGCAAGCGCCCAACTCACAATCTGTCTGGAAATTTCGACGGGGCTTTGCCGTTCAATCTCGATTGTAAAATCCGCGCATGCGGCGTAAATCGGGTTGCGGTGTTTTAAAAGCTGCACGACTTCTTCGCGCCCTCCTGAAGCGGTTAGATCAGGACGCTGCTGATCACTCTGGCGATCCACTGAAATTCGTTCCCAAAGCAAATCGGCCTCGGCCCGTAACCAAATCGACTTCCCCGTCTCTCGGATTCGACAACGATTGAGCTCAATTATCGGAGCCCCGCCACCAAGTGAGACAACCAACTGATTCTGTTCAGATAACGATTGGATAACCTCTGATTCCAGCTTTCTAAATTTCGCTTCACCAAATTCCGAAAAAATTTCAGCAATCGAGATCCCGGCGATTTCTTCAACTGCGTCGTCTGCATCAATCGTCTCCCATAACGGCCCAGACGCAGACAGAGCTTCGGCCACGAGCGGGGCGATGGTGGATTTCCCGCAACCCCGATAGCCGATCAGATAGAGATTCATTGACTCACCCCGGGGCTAGACCCAGCAAAATCGACAAGACAGACTTTCGCAGGACGCCCCTGCCACTTCCAGCCCGCCGTTAGTATCGAGCCGCACTGGTGGCCCGCTTCAATTCATAGCGAATAGTTTCCATTTTTGGAGAATTGCCGGTAAATAGTTTGAACTGCTCAGCCGCCTGACGCACAAACATATCGACGCCCGTGATCGCCGTGCACCCCGCTTCACGCGCCTGTTTAATTAACAACGTTTGCTCGGGGTTATAAACCGTGTCGAAAACGATCATTTTTCGATCATACCAATCCGGCTCAAAGGGAGTCTCATCCATATTTGGATGCATCCCGACGGGTGTGCAATTCACTAAAACCGAAGTTTCAAAATTAGCCCTTGCTGCCCAATCCAATGATTTGCAATCAAGACTCCGAGCCAGGGTATCCGACTTTCGATAATCACGCGCACAGATATGAACATCTGCCTCACGACGAACCAGCCCGAAGGCAATCGCTCGGGCGACCCCACCGGCGCCAAGGATTAGAAATTTACGATCCTTGAAAACTTCTTCTTCAGGAAATTTGATTTCAATGGACTTACGTAGACTTGCCATCGCCGCAGTGCAGTCTGTGTTGTAGCCGTAAGCGTTAACGTCTCGAAAAACAATGGTGTTGGCAGCGCGAATTCCCGCGACGTTATCATCCAGAACATTGATACACTTCAAACATTTTTCTTTGTGGGGAATCGTAACGCTTAAACCACTCACCCCCATCTCTGGACAAATTTCAATAAACTCGGCCAGATATTCTTTAGGAACCCGGAATGGCAAGTAGAGCATATCCAAACCTTGTTCACGCAGGCAAGCGTTATGAACGACAGGGCTCAAGCTATGCGCAACCGGGTCGGCGATAACTCCTAAAATCTGAGTTTGATCGGTAATTTCGTTGTAGCCAAAATCTTCCTGCATTTGCTTGTAGGTCAATTGGCCCGGCGCCATTTTGCGATCTTCGCTAAAGGTTGCATAAGTTAATGGAGCACCCGCGCGGCCACAAAGAATTCTCGACGGCAGCCCCATCTCCCCCATGCAGAAAGCCGCCGTTGGAATATCCGAATCTCGACAAAGACGCAACGCTTTGATGTTGTCGATAGGATTGTTAGCCATTGTTGCGATTTTGATGATATCCGGATCGAGTTTGGAAATTCGATGGTGAATTTCCTCCAGATTTTTTGGCGTTTCATCAAAATTGTGATAACTGATGATCCTCTGTGTATTTCCGTATCGCGGTATCTTGTGAGCGATGTCCATCTCTAAATCGACATAGTCTGCACCGTCAGCAATCGCTGCTCGCAGCAGCATTTCGCGATCACCCTCAGAACCTTCCCAACGTCCACCTTCATTTTTGCGACGACACGTCGCCACCACGGGACACTGCCGATCCTTCAAGAGCCGCTTCAAGTTGACAGCCCTTCGGATGTAATCAAGGCGCAATTCGACCAATTCGACGCCTTGCTCTGCAAGGTGCCGATGCTCGGCCATCATCATTCGGTGTCGACCTCGTCCAACGCTTACACAAATCATTTGAAAACAAGCACCTTCGTCTTCCAGACCTAATGAATGGAGCCCAATTGGCAATCTGCTGCCAAGAAACTCCCTGTTAAAGTTATCTTATAATTCTGGCACAGAATCCACGATTAGATACGTTTAAATCGACGATCGAGCTCATCTCGCGAAAAAACTAGCGAAGTAGGACGACCATGCGGACAATGATGAGCATCCTGACAAAGTTCCCGGTGCTCAAGCAGAGCGGTAATCTCTTCAGGAGAAAGCCGATCCCCCGCTTTGACGGCCGCTTTGCAAGAAATCATATGCAGCAATTCGTCTACTAAATCACGCTGATCAAGGGTTTTCCCCCCCTCGATAATTTGATCCACGACACTTCGCAGCATCTCAGCAGGATTTTGCTTGTTCAACATTGCAGGGTAAGAGGACACCAAAACAGTTCCTCCCCCAAATGGGCTTATCGATATTCCAAGCTGTTCTAATAATTCCGTTTGTTCCAATACTGCTGCCGCTTCTGTCGGCGGAAGCGACACCGGCTCGGGAACGAGTAACCGTTGAGACTCTAATTTTCCGTCGACCACTTTACCGCGAATTTGTTCATAAATCACCCGCTCATGCAGCGCGTGCTGATCGATCACAATCATCCCTTCAGGGGTTTCTGAAACCAGATAAGTGTTGTGAACCTGAAGTGCTGTAGGGGTCTGCGCTGGCGCAACCCCCGTGCCAATGGTTGCGGCATCAGAACCAGATTCCCCCTGGTGACTCTGCTCTCCATTTGCAAACCCGCCATTGCCATCTGAAGAGCCATTTGAACCAACTTCAGAAGTGAAATCATGCCCTGCCAACTGAGGCTGTCGAGGCGCCTGCGTCCAATCAAATGCCGGAGCCGCATTGCTAAACGCAATCTTTTCCTGACTACCTTCGCTCGGCACCCCAGCAATGGATGTCGGAACGCCGGAGCCGGCCTGAGGAAAGGGACGAAACGGCTCGACCGGTTTTTTTGATAACTGGGCGTGAGCCGTCAAATCGGTCGAAAGAAAACGATGACGAACCGTACTCAACAACTGACTGTAAATCTGCCCGCCATTTTGAAAACGGACTTCTAATTTTGCCGGATGCACATTGACATCCACTAACTCAAATGGAATCTCCAAGGTCAGAAAACAGGCTGGATAACGCCCTGTCATGAGCAACCCTCGGTACGCTTCACTCAACGCATGCTGTAATGACCGGTCTCGTATATATCGACCATTTAAAAATAAATATTGCATGCGGTTATTGGCCCGACTCACCGTCGGATCGACGACAAAACCGCGGATCCGGATCTCACCATGGGCGTTATCCAGAGCGATTAAATTACTGGCAATTTCAGGCCCGAAAAATGCCCCAATTCGATCCGACCATACTTCCGTCGCAGGCAGGTTGTAAGTCGTCTTACTACCGTTGACACAGGTCATTTGAATTTCCGGATGCGCCAAAGCAATTCGAGTGAATGCTTCCATGATGTGCCCGCGTTCGGTTTGGGCAGTTTTCATGAATTTCTGACGCACTGGAGTGTTGTAAAACAATTGGCGGACTTCAATGGTGGTCCCTTGAGGGCAGCCACACGGTTGTGCTGGTTCGCGATGCCCGCCATTAATTAACATCTCAAAACCACAATCCTGCAAAGCAGTTCGGGAGCGAATCGTTGTCTGACTGACTTCCGCAATCGATGCGAGGGCCTCTCCACGAAAGCCCATCGTCGCGACCTGGAATAGATCGTCCGCATCAATAATTTTACTCGTCGCGTGACTTGTGACTGCCAACGGCAACTGCTCCTGTGGGATCCCAGATCCGTTGTCCGTCACCCGGATTAACTCAGTTCCACCTTGTTCGATCGTTAACTCGATCCGAGTTGCACCAGCGTCCACCGAGTTTTCTAACAGTTCCTTCACGACACTTGCGGGCCGCTCAATAACTTCACCGGCGGCGATCTTGTTGATCACACTCGCCGAAAGTTGCCGGATTGGGTTTAATTGCAATTGACTCATGGTTTACCCGACTCAAGCGAAATGTAAGTGACTGGGAAGACCCAACACAAACATCCTCAAAAGACATTATTTTGTTGGCGGAAATTTACTTAAAAATGATGCTTACAATTACGAAGGATCTATCGGACTTTCCTCAGCTTCATCTGGCGATGAAGAATTTGATGGTGATTCAGAATTTTTTTCGTCACTCTGTTTTAGACCGTACTTCTGAATCAAGCGATAAAGGTTACGTTCGCTGATTCCCAAAATACGCGCGGTCTCTTTTCTATTCTGGTTGGCCAATTTGAGCGTCTGCTCCGTCGCCCAGCGCTCAATTTCTTTCATTGACTTCCCAATCAACTCGGACGATCCGTCATCCAAAAAACTAATCGCGGGTTCAATTCCAGACGCAACAGAACTGACTTTGTCGACATCGCCGATTAAGTCAGGGGACAAGTCATCCATATCAAGCATGTCATCGAGATCCATTACGACGAGACTTTCAACAACATTTTTTAGTTGCCGGACATTGCCCTTCCAACTGTATCCAACCATCCAGCGACGCAAAGCCGGAGAAAACCCTTTCGTTTTCCGGCCGTTCTTTTTATTGGCCTGACGACGAAAAAAATCAGCCAAAGGCAGAATGTCTTCACGCCGTTGATTCAGCGGATCCAAGTGGACTGATACGATCTTGAGGCGAAAATAAAGATCACTCCGAAAGCGACCTTCTTCAATTTCCTTTTCCAGATCTTTATTGGTCGCTGCCAAAACACGAACATTGACAGGAATTGATTTATTATCACCTACCCGGGTGATTTCCCGCTCCTCCAGAACCCTCAGCAACTTGATTTGAGTTGGCATCGGCATGTCGCCAACTTCATCGAGAAACAATGTTCCGCCGTTGGCGTATTCAAATTTACCTTGGCGATCAGAAATCGCATCGGTAAAAGCGCCTTTAACATGACCGAACAACTCGCTCTCAACCAAGTGCTCCGCCACGGCTGCCGTGTTGATGGCTACAAATGGCTTTTTCTTGCGAGGGCTATTTTGATGAATCGCCTGAGCGACGACGTCCTTTCCAGTTCCGGTCTCACCGGTAATTAAAACGCCAACATCCGTAGGAGCGATTCGCTTAAGCCGCTCCACCACATTTTTCATACTCTCGCTGGCAAAAATTAGATTTTCAAACCCGTAACGTTCATCCAGACGGGACTGCAAGTGGGTATTCTGCAATCGAATCCGCACTGACTCAGCAGCCTTCGAAGCTACCGCTTGAAGACGCTTAGGAGTGATTGGCTTCTCAAGAAAATTAAACGCCCTTTCACGCATCGCCTCCACGGCCCGGGAAACGGTCGCATGGCCCGTCACCAAAATAACTTCACAGTCTGGTTGGATGTCTTTGGCTTTCTTCAAAATCGCCATGCCATCCACATCGTTCATCATCAGATCGGTGACCACGACCTCATATGTATTCTCATTGAGCATCCGCGCGCCCTCGGGACCGGAGGTCGCGTAGCTGCATTCCAAGCCAATCCGCTCAAGACTCTCATGCATCGCTTTAGCATGGTCTTTATCGTTATCGACCAATAATACACGAACCGGAATTGCGAGATTTTTTTCGTTTTCTTCTGACATTCTGTCATCATACAAAATGGAGCCTTGTCCGAGTAGTCGCCCCAGTTCCAGCATGAATTCGTTCCCATGGCCACAGATTCTCGATTTGGGGAGAGATTCGGAAGAATCGGATTAGGCAAGTCGAGCATCGAAAAACCGGCTCTCCAGTGACGAAATCAACAAAGTATGGGATAAACTGCGTTTATTTGGAGTAGAATCGTGCTCTCACCTTCTACAAATTTAATCTGCAGCTTGTAAAAAACGACTCTCACAGGCTTTCCCTTAAAATAACATGATTAACGAAGGCACCGGTAAATAATCGCCCCCTCTCGGACATCATGAAATCGTAAAAAATTTAAAATAATCACCTCGTAAATTCGGTAATTAAAAAGAAAGTAATTTGATTCCGCCAGTAATGAAGACATCCATGAACCATCGAACAGGAATTGTAAAACTCATCATTTTGGTCGCTCTGCTACTTTGCAGCACGGTTGTTGTGGGATCGCTATTGATGCGAAATTACGGTGACAAGCAAGCGAGTATCGGCGCCGATGCAATTACGTTCACCGCATTTAAGGGCACATTTATATCGTCCGTTAATGAAGTCGGTGATATCGGAAGTTCAAGTAACATCGAAATTCGCTGCCGTGTTAAGTCTCGCGGTAAAGAAGGGGTTGCCATTCTCGATTTGGTTCCCGAGGGAACCAAGGTCGAAGAAGGGGACTTCCTCTGCCAGTTGGACGACTCACTTTTAAAAGAAGAGTTGACCGAAAGAAAAATTGTCGTCGCCAAAGATAATTCTGACGTTATTAAGGCGAAAAGTCAGCTCAAAGCGGCCAAGAAAAAACTGGAGGAATTTATAGACGGTAAAAAAGCCCTAGAAATTGAAAAACTAAACGCAGAGATTCTGGTCGCCAAAGATTTAGCAGTACGAGCCGCGGATAACTACTACCACACCAAGAATCTCAATTCCAAAGGCTATGCGACCAAATCACAAATGGAAGCTGATAGATTTAAAAAAGAAAATGCCGAAGTAAAGCTCAGATTGGCCGAAGGAGATCTTCGTATCTATAAAGAGTTCAGCATAGACCAGCAGATTGCTGAATTTACTTCAGAAATCGACCAGCAAGAAGCACAACTCGAGGCCTCTCAATTTCGTCTCGATTTAAGCCAACAACGTGAGGCCGAATACCTTCGCCAGGTCGAGAGCTGTCGTATCGTCGCCCCCCAAGCAGGAACCGTGGTTTACGCAAATGATTCCGATCGGCGAGACTCTTCGATTGTGATTGAAGAAGGCGAGTCAATTCGTGACGGCCAGGAAATTTTCTATCTACCTGATCCTTCAAAAATGCAGGTCAATGCAAAGGTCAACGACTCCAAGATTAACAAGGTCAAAGTCGGGCAGCGAGTCGAAGTTCGAGTTGACACAGCTCCTGAAACTCCAATCGCAGGAGTCGTCCGAAGAGTCAGCTCGTTCCCGTTGCCCAGACGCTACTATCAAGCTCCGATTGAGTATGAAGTCTTTGTCGACATCACCGAATCAAGTCCATTGATTCGCGGAGGTTTGCGAGGCAAGGTCGAGATTTTTGTCGAGCAACAAGAAAATGCTTTGATGGTTCCCGTCTCCAGCCTTGTGCTTCGGGGCAAAGATACTTATTTCGTCATCGTCAAAACGCCAGCGGGAAAGATCGAACCAAAATTAGTAAGTATCGGCTCAAACAATGACAAGTTTGCAGTCATCACCAAGGGGCTCAGCGCTGGAGAAGAAATTCTCGTCGATGCCGACACCTATCGTGATGCAATTGATTTCCCAGCATCTCCCTAATCGCGTTCACTTTCCTTCGTCACCCGCGTTCTCTCCGCTCTGATTCCCAATTGTTTGCGCTATGAAACTACTGCGACCGACAATCTGGAAGATTGGTACCAAAAGCCTCGCCTTGCATCCAATGCGAAGTGGCTTGACCGTACTTGGTATTTTCATTGGAATCGCCAGCGTTGTTTGGCTGCTCGCAATTGGCGAGGGAATCAGTCAAAAAGTCCAACAGCAAATTGAAGAACTAGGCACCAACAACATCATCCTTCGCAGCGTAAAACCTGTTACCGAAGAACTCTCCCAAGAGTCCATGGCAGTTTATGGAATCACACGCGACGACTTCGACGTTCTCTCGAGCACGATCCCCTCAATCGATCAAGCCCTCCAAATCCGGGACGCGAATCGAGAGCTCTATTACGGTGAGACAGACAGGGCGGTTCACTTCATCGGCTGCACGCCCGAGTATGACGATGTGCTAAAACTCGAATTGCATGAAGGAAGATTTATCGAAGCACCGGACATCACCAACAACGATAACGTGTGCGTGCTTTCCTACGAGGTCGCCAAATCATTGAGGCCGCTGAAATCTTGCATCGGAATCGTCATCCTCATTCGCAATATGCCCTATCGTGTCATAGGGGTTACCAAACCGCGAGGTATGATGGCCGCGGTGGGCAGTTCGCTCGAAGCACAAGATTTCACAGACGATGTCTATGCCCCACTGACAACTTTCTGGCGTCGCATTGGTGACTGGACCATGGAGCGAAGTGCAGGCACCCGAGTCAACGAAGTTGTTCAAATCAGCCAAGTTACCTTTCGCGTAAAAGACATTGAAGATGTACTCGAAACCTCCATCGCCATTCAGTCGATCATGGAAAGTCGACACGACGAGCAAGATTTTGCCATCGTCACTCCGCTCGAATTACTCGAACAGGCCCGAACGACGCGTCTGATGTTCATGGCCTTCATGGGTCTGATCGCGGCAATTTCGCTGGTTGTGGGCGGCATCGGAATCATGAACATCATGTTAGCAACTGTGACCGAACGAACCCGCGAAATTGGTATCCGGCGGGCCTTGGGAGCCAATCAGGCGGATATCATTCTCCAATTCCTAGTGGAAACCGTCGTCCTGTCTACCGTCGGAGGCTTGACGGGAATTCTTGGCGGCCTCGCCTGTCCCTGGGTGGTCATTTGGGTGCGAGAATTTCTATTTCTTTGGTTTCCAGCCACCATTCAAAGCCTCCCCGATTCTGTTCGCGACATGACTCCAATTATCGTCCTCCCGTCTATCCCTTTGGCCTTTCTGATCGCTTTGGTTGTTGGACTGATTTTTGGCACCTACCCAGCCATTCGTGCGGCAAAACTCGATCCGATCGAAGCCTTACGTCACGAATAGACGACTCACAATTTCTTAGGACTCAGCGAACAAATCGGCGGCCCCATCTGCGACCGGAGGACTGAGACTCCCTCATCCGGCCTTTCAAACGCCGCAGCGAACCTGGCGAATCGAAACCGGACTCCGCATTTACGTTCTGAGTTTTTCTTTAGACAGCAAATCTAATTTTTATTGCATGACCGCACCCCAGAAGTCACAATCAGCACAAACAAATTTTCGGTCGAATACTCGGATGAACTTAGGGAACAACTCAATTGAAAACTAATCACACGCGCCGCAACTTCCTGTCAACCTCACTGGCCTCTGTCGCAACAGCAGCCTCACTCAGCCCACTCAGCCCACTCAGTGGTGCTGCTTCGACAGCCATCTCCAAAAAACGTGTGAAAGATATTGTGACGGGTGAAGGAGAATTTCAATACAAGGTTGACCATCAATTTGCCAAACTGCCAGAAAAATACCATTGGCAAACCACTCATAACGTCGCCGTCGATTCGGCCAACAATCTTTATGTCATTCACGAAGGCCGGGCAAACCTTAAAGACCATCCCTCTATTTTTGTGTTCGATCCGCAGGGGAAATTCATCCGGGCGTTTGGCTGTCAGTTTCAAGGAGGAGGCCACGGAATTGAGATTCGCAAAGAAGGAAACGAGGAATTCCTCTACGTTGCCGCCTATCAACAGGTCAAGTGTTTTTCGAAAATGACACTCACGGGGGAAACCGTTTGGTATCAAAAAGCTCCCATGGAATCGGGGATTTATCAGGCGGGAGAAAATACTTCCACTCAGGCCAATTGGACACGCAATGGATTCTTGCCCACTAATTTTGCATTTCTAGACGATGGAGGATTCCTTCTCGCAGATGGATACGGCGCCCATTGCATTCACCAGTTTGATAAAGATGGGAAATGGATACGACTGTTTGGCGGAACAGGGAAGGGCGAGGGGAAATTCAATCTATGCCACGGGTTGTGGGTTGATCAGAGAAAAGGCAGAGAACCTTCGATCATCGTTACCGACCGCAGCCACAACACTCTTCAATACCTGACCATGGACGGGGAATACATGGAAACCCTGACAGGCTACGGTCTTCCCGCCAATATCGATATTTATAAAAACATCATGATGATCCCTGAACTAAAAGCGCGGATAACGCTCCTCGATGAAAACAATAAGATTGTTGGCCGCCTTGGAGAGGCAGTTGAGCGTGTTAATTCAGTAAAAGACTTACGGAGAAAGCCAGAGCTTTGGATTGATGGACAATTCGTACACCCGCACGATGCCTGTTTTGACAGCGAGGGAAACATCTTTGTTGCCGAGTGGGTTCAGACTGGCAGGATCACTAAACTGACTCGTATTTAAGAAATCGCTGTTCAAAAAATCAACGCTCCAATCATGGCGAGCTATAAAAAAATCTGCTGAAGCCCAATTTGAGAAAAGTGGCTACAGCAGACTGGATCGCGAAAAGACAAGTGCGATATTCAAAAAGAGTTGCGTTTAGTAAGTTTCGCCATATTCCTCTTCGTTGTCACCGCCTCGAGATTTTTTTGGCATCCCATGATCACCATCTAATCCCAACGCAGTTTTTAACTGAGAAAATTGTTCGGCAAACTCGTCTGAAGACGAATGAATGTGCTCAGCTTCCGTTATGAATTTAATTCCTTCATTCTCACCAACTCCATGGGACTCGAGAGTAAACTCAAATGGCTCCAATGGACTGCCGTAGACAATCAATAACTTGTGCTCTTCAAATTGAATTTCCTGCGGAGTGTTAGGGTTTAGCACAGCGATGCCGGTGCACCCATCGTTAAGCAACAGATCTTCAAAATCCCATAAGATACTTGTCAGCACCGGCATGTCGATGTGTTCTCGGTAGAGATCTACATGTCCACCCTGACCTTGGGTATGGCTGGACTCAAGAACAACATCAACAACAGGGCCGAGACGTTCAATTAGACGAATGAAAAGTGGAAAAAGCTGCTCCCGCGAGGCGGCCGCCATGATGACCGGTACTTTTGCTTTTGTTTCCTGATCGACATACGTGTCGTGGCGATAACCTTGACTCGGCTTGATTTTCAAATCCATTGCCGGGCGAATTGCCTCGGTTAAATGAAACGAATCATACTGATCGGTTTGTAAATGAGCAGCCATCTGCGCATCGGTCGCTTGATCGAAACTGCTTCCGGTCGAAGGGAGCGGATTATTGTCGAATACTTCCTGAAAGAAGCGATTTAAATAACTCATTATTGATCTCAGTCGTAATTGCCAAACTGGGGGCAGCAAAGTTCGCTGAAGGCTTCCTGGCCCGTTAGGAAAATCTAGGTCAAGATTTAGCTGATCGCGAATCGCCACCAAATCAAAGCTTCTTTTTTATCCAAAGCGACCCGCACAACCCTCATAATCAGGCTATGACCCAAAGGCGAAACAAGGGGACTGCAGAACGGCGGCCGCTTTCAAGTCCACTCGAATCAAACAGGCAGATTCACGCAAAAGCTCGGCTTTAAGTGGGTGAAAGACTGCCCATTGGTAGGAATTGATGCAACAATAGGGCTTCTCCAAGTAAGCAGGCGTTTCAGATTTAATCTCGTCTTGGATCTCAGCTGAAAATCGTTCATTACCCTAGCCCCTTTATGCATGACCTCAAATCTCTAGAAACCGAGCGGCTCAGACTGCGGCCACTGCTCGCCAAGGATGCAGAGGTGATCGAGCAATTGTTGAATGACCGGACACTGGCCTCTCATACAGAGTCCATTGACTTCCCCTATCCAAAAGGAGAGGCGTTGCGCTGGATTGATCGAAACTGCGATCGCTGGCAGATAGGCGAAGCCTACGTGTTGGCCATTTGCCAAAAGGAAGCTGAGCGACTGATTGGAACCGTGGAACTAATCGCCAACAAACAACACCACAGAGCCGAATTGAGCTATTGGATTGGTCCTGATTTCTGGAATCAGGGCTATGCAACCGAAGCCGCAACCTGCCTCGTTAGCTATGGCTTCAAAGAACTTGGATTCGCGCGGATTACCTCTCAACATTTCGCCAAAAACCCTGCCTCCGGAAGAGTTCTTGAAAAAATTGGGATGAGCTTCGAAGGCACACGAAAGGGCCACATCCGCAAGTGGAACCAATTTGAAGATGTGCACATCTACGGGCTGCTTGCCCAAGATTTTCTGGATAAATCAGGGTAAGAATTGCCCTGAGGCGTGAAACAATCCAGCGCGGTCTCTTTTTTTTCTAAATTTTAGCCAAGATAACGCGACGTCTGTCGAAAAACGTCTGTTTGCTTCGTCTAGCAGACGAAACGCTTGGTGGGGATCCAAGTTTCACTTCGCGATCTGACAAATTATAGGAAAGTGCTAAAACATGACGCAAACCTCGGAAAAACAAGGGACGCAGGTTACGTTTCTAGATCAAACCGGCTCAAAAAGCGTGGAAGCCATCGTTTCTGAATCGATCACGGTCCAACGCATTCTTCCCAATATCATCACAAAAATGAATTTGCCTACCATCGGCCCAGATGGCCAGCCGATGAGCTACAGCCTCGACCATAAAGAGGGGGGACGGCGACTTCACGAAAGTGAAACGCTCGTCAACGCCAACGTTTCAAAAGGAGATCATCTCATCATCTATCCCGAGATTGTGGCCGGATAATCAATCCATGTTTGACCAGTCTTCAAAAGATTCATGTAAGAGAAAAAAATGCGAAAATCTCCTCGCGAACGCCGCCTTCAATCCGATTTAGAATCACTCCAACAACTCCAGGAGGAGAGTTCTATATTTTCATTTGAGACCGTTGGTTCTTCTCGAAAACTACCGACAAAATATCGTCTGAAGTTTCGCGGGGATGGGATAAAAAAAACGTCTTTTTCGGGAGTCCAAGTAAGTTCGAAGCACGTCATAAGTGTCGATCTAGGCTCTGCGTATCCGCGTCTGGCACCTGGATTGCTTTGGGAAACAAAGATCTTTCATCCCAACATCTCTAACAACGGGGTGGTTTGTCTTGGTGGCTATGGAAAACACTGGGTGCCAAGCTTAACTCTGTGTGAAATGAGCACAATGCTCTGGGATATGATCCGCTATAAAAATTTTGATTCCGAAAGTCCCTACAACCGCGAAGCAGCCCATTGGGCTCGGTCACAACCTGTACACAATTTCCCAATCGACAAACGCCCCATTCGCAATCTAATTGGACAAGCCACTCCTCGTCAGCCAATCCCATCGCCACCCGCAATCGCCAACACGCCCCCGCTTGACCAGATGCCCGTTATCGAAGTCACAGAAGATGGAATTGAAATCTTGGAATCTGGGATCGAAATCATCGACACCAAATTCACAGCCAGCACTCCTAATCGTCGAACAGCAGAAATCATGTTTTTGGATTGACGATCGAGTACCTAAAACGTTACCGCATTCGGAACGATGACTTTCTTCATCTACAGTAATTAAGTGACACAAAATGACGCCCAACCCAAACTCCAA
>JAALLA010000045.1:0-10698 GCA_011087765.1 Pirellulaceae bacterium | reverse complement strand
CAGCCCGATGGTAATCGACGACTCGGATCGGTATTCCCGGTTGAAGTTAATCGCTTGGTGGGAACAGGAAAAAATCACCGCAGCTAAAATTCTTGTTGTCGGCGCCGGTGCCTTGGGAAATGAAGTCATCAAAAACCTCGCTTTGATGGGAATTGGGGAAATTAACATCATCGATTTCGACGAAGTTCAGGAATCCAATCTCTCTCGGTCCGTTCTTTTCCGGGCAACTCACGAAGGGCGAGCGAAAGCTCTGGTTGCTGCAGAAATGGCTCGCGACCTCAATCCAGACTGCAACATCAACCCAATCGTTGGGGATATCCTGACTGACATCGGGCTGGGGTTTGTAGCTGACATGAATCTCGTTATCTGCTGTGTTGATAATCGAGAGGCACGACTGTGGATTAATCGAATGTGCTGGAAAACAAATCGACCCTGGATTGACGGTGGAATCCAGGAAATCAATGGGGTTGCGAAAGTCTTCTGCCCCCCATTAGGTGCGTGCTACGAGTGCGCGATGACTGAAAATGACTATCGCCTCATTTCTCTGCGATATAGTTGCCCGCTTTTACGCAAAGAAGATATCCAACAGGGAAAAGTCCCAACCGCACCCACGATCGCTTCAATTATTGGAGGACTCCAAGTCCAAGAGGCACTCAAATTAATTCATCAATTACCGACTGCCGAAGGCTCGGCTCTGGTCTTCAACGGGCTTTCAAATAATTTTTATCAAACTCGATACCCACGACGTCCTGATTGCCTGTCTCACGAGACTTACGACAAAATCATTGACCTTCCTTCGACCGCCAGAACCACAACAGCGGAAGAGCTGTTTCTCCAACTGAGAAATACGATAGCCGGACAAAACCTAAACTGGAATTCCTGGAGTATCTTATTGGATCGAGACTTTCTTATTTCGCTCAATTGCCGAACCTGTGGCATCGAACGACGCGAGCAAATCCCCCTGAGCCAGAACACTGCTGAAAAAGGAATTTGCAATCACTGTGGAGAGGTTTGCCACCCACTCACAACTAGCGAGATAGAATGCGACTCGGAGCTTGCTAAAGAGACTCTCTATGATCTGGGAATTCCAGAATATGACATTATAAAAGTTTCAGACGGTCAAGAAACTCTCTTCGTGAAATTACAAAATGACGCACCTGAAGCATCCCATTTTTCCGTAACTGCGAACAACCAGCACCCAGCAAACAATGGCCCAATGCTCGCTCCATACCAGTGCAAGGACTACTAGGTATGGAAGATGAAATTCAACTGGGCGAAGTGGCAGAAGCCCAACCTCAAACCTCGATTCGCCCCGATCGCGATGCCCATTTTTCAACGAAAGTTGTTGGCCAAACCGATCCAGATGACCTCGCTATTTTCGTTGACCTCGATGTCCAACGTGACATGGAAGCCCACGCCCTTAGTAATACAAGGGTCGAATTAGGCGGAGTGTTGCTGGGCAGGCAATTTATCGATCACGCTGGAAAACCGTTTGTCGTAATCTCGGATTGTCTGAGAGCAACTCACTTCGAAGCTACCAAAGGTACATTCAAATTTACGCACGAAACTTGGCGAGAAATAACGCGTCAGCGAGAAGGGTTTCGACCTGATTTAGAAATGGTTGGCTGGTATCACACGCATCCCGACTGGGGCGTCTTTTTGTCCGGGATGGATCTATTTATTTGTAATCATTTTTTCAACCGAACACTCGATGTAGCTCTAGTGATCGATCCCTGCAAGCAGGAGCGAGGCTGGTTCTACTGGGCTGACAAATCCTCCCCCAAAAAACGTCAAAGCCGAGGGTTCATATTAACCACCAACCGTTTAAGAAGTGCAGAGTTGGAGCAATATGCAAATTTCTACAACAAGGAGCCCGTCTTGAATCAAGATCCTCGATACTCACCCCAAAACACGAGCTCCCCTCCCGTAGTGTTGCTGGAGAACCGCCGAATAATCTCAGAAATCTCTATCGCAGGATTACTGGTGCTGCAGTTTTTCTTCCTCTGCTTCCTCACCTACTCCCAATGGTCTGACAGTAAAACAGAGCGTGTCGAACAATCTCTCACAACTCAAACAACGACTGCCAACGCTCAATTGGCTGCTGATGAGATCCTATCGGCAAAGGAAAATGCTTATCGCGAAATCCTTACGGCAATTGTTGCCCACGAAACTGGGTATCCTCAACTTGTCGACCAATACACCGAACTTCAAGTTTCCCAGAATCAGCTCCAATCAAGCTATCAAAACCAACAGCTATTGATTGAGAATTTAACCAGCAAGAACTCAGCCTACCAGGCTGCCCTTGACCAACAGCAACGTGCACATGATCAAAAATTAAGTGAGCTGGCGGAGGCTCATAAAAAGGCAAAAGCCGCTTTAGAAAAGAGGTTTCAACAAGCATCCAATCCAGATAATGAGTCGGAACTTTTAGGTTCATCAATGGGTCAAATTAACTCAAAATGGTACTGGGCTGTCTTGGGAGGGACTGGCCTTGTGATCCTGGCAACCGGATTCTTTTTGAACCAATCAGGTCGAAAAAAAGATTTCGACGACGCAGTTGCTTCTCTTCCCGAACAAAAGACGTCTGATAAATCATTGGACCTACCTCGGGAAAAACAAGAGATAAATTCCCAAGCCTCCCCCACGAAAGCGAGTGAAATGTTTTTTGTCGGCAATTCCCCCCACTCCGGGATTGCTCCGACAAAAAGAAAAATTCAATCTTGATTAATTAGAACATTTTGACATCGAGACACCCTAACTATCACTTTAGCTGCCTCGACTGCCCCAAGAAAGAGAATTCAATGTTAAAACGATTTGGGAAATGGAACCGCACCTACTCCCAACTTGAAAAGTACTTTAATGGTAAAAGCAAAACTGGCGGGGCAACCTATGGTTTGGGTTTTATAAAACCGACACTGGCGTTTGACTATGGACGAACAAGTGGCTTTCTTCAAAGCCACACAAATACCATTTTCCAAACTGGCAAGCTCACGGAACTGGCGCTGCTTTGGCCAACCCCTGACCTCAAGCTTCAAATCACAACCCTGTTTAACGCTAAATTACCACGTGGTACTAAGAAGATCTTGCCCGTTGAATTCAAACAGGTGCCATTTAACTCCCGATTCTCCGTCAGCACTAACCAGTTCGAGCAAGTCAACAATGTGCTGAATTACAATGTCCAAAATCTCCTGATTCGACTTCTGGATTTAACTCAACCAAACGAACTCAACATCTCGATCAAACGAGGAAAACTGCTCATTCAAAAACCCGGCTTTCTCAAAGACCTCGTTCCGCTGCATAACTTTATTCGTTACTCACTTGAGCTGTTTGATCAGTTGATGCTAATTTCTACCGAAGGCCTTAATTTCCTGAACGAGAACAACGCTACCATTCTCGAATCGATCACATGCCCAATTTGCAGTGGACGAATTACCGAACAAATGGTGTTATGCGAAAGGTGCAAAACCCCTCACTGTCGAGATTGCTGGGAATACAACCGACAGTGTGCAACCTTTGCCTGCCAGGGAACATCCTATCTTGCGACTGCCGAAGTTTGAGCGGCAGAAAAACCCAATTGCACTCCCAACTTCTTCACTTGTTGAGCAGCTGGGCTGAAATGTCTTACAACTACCTCGCACGAATCTATCGAGAGCGAAGATGAGAAACGAAAGCCGGTGCACAAGATTGAGATTGCCTGCTGGACATTAACCAAGGCCGCGCACGCCATCACTGACCGCACTCCAGTATTCTTCTAAGTGCTGTAGCAATGGATCAATTGTCTTTTTCTGTATTTGATGAGGTGGCGCCCAGGAAAACCACTCAAAGCCCTCATGCTCCGTTGGGTTAATTTCAACCGACACCAACAGTTTCGCAAGATAAATTATCAACTTCTTCTTTTTAACGACTCCACCATTGTCATCATATTTCAACACATACTTGTTTTTAAATTTAAAGTTTTCGTCCATTAAAATGTGTTCTGACCGAATCCCGGTTTCCTCCTCGAGTTCGCGATAGGCGCACTCAAGATTGGTTTCACCCTCGTCAACATGCCCCTTCGGTAGATCCCAACGATCTGCGTGTCGCATTAAAAGAAAAGATGGGCTAGGATCTTCTCGATAAATCAAAAACCCGCAAGATTTTACTTTAGCCACGGCGAGACCCTTTAAAACTCCGACCCCAGAAATTAATGACGCTATAAGTCGCTTAGGAATTCGATGAAAATTTATACTAAAACCGGTGATCAAGGCGAGACCGGCTTAATCGGTGGAATTCGTGTCTCAAAATCTCATTCCGCTATCAAAGTCTGTGGTTCGATAGACGAAATCAACTCTTTCATTGGTTTGGCGCGGGTTGAAAATCGCTCGGAATCACTCAATTTACTTCTGACACAGATCCAGCATGACTTATTTGACCTCGGTAGTCGAGTCGCAGCCTGTTTGAGCAATTCTGATCGCATCCCCAACTTTCCATCTGAACGAGTCGCAGAACTTGAGAAAGCGATCGACCAATACGATGAAGAGCTCGCTCCGTTGAAAGCTTTCATCCTTCCCAGTGGCGGGAGGACCGGTAGCACGCTTCATCTTGCCAGATCGGTTTGCCGTCGCGCTGAACGGCAACTCGTAGAACTAATCGACTCTCATAAAGAGACTGAATTATCACTTGAACTTATCTATCTGAACCGCCTAAGCGACTTACTTTTTGTACTTGCGAGGTACACAAACCAGCTCGACCAGTGCCCAGAAACTGAATGGAACGTGGGGCGGAAGGACAAATCCTAAGATTTTTTTTTCACCTGAAAAATTCAAACGGACCTCCGTTGGCTAAGATTCCAGCCTTGCCTGCGTCGCAATGGCTGATTTCCCAGAGATAATCGTTTGTCCGAAGATTACCACTTCTCGGAATCGGTACAAAAACAATCTTGTCAGATGGATTAGAATTTAGCGACAATGCGTTACAATCACAGAGGCTCTGGTGTGGTCTCCGACACGTAGTCGGTCACGAGTCTTTTGCGTCATCCCCCCAAACGGATGTGCGGCAAACCAAATAATACGGTGGTCAAGGATACGTTTTATGAAAAAAATAGAAGCCATTATTCGTCACTTTAAACTCGATGACATCAAAACAGCACTTACGGAATGTGGTGTCGAGGGAATGACGATTACTGAAGTTAAAGGCTATGGCCGGCAGAAGGGTCACACTGAAATGTACCGTGGCAATGAATACGCCATCGACTTTGTCCCAAAAGTCAAAGTCGAAGTGGTTGTTTCAGAAGAGAGGCTTCGAAGTGTCATTGACACGATTATCGGAAAAGCACAAACCGGCCAAATGGGTGACGGTAAAATATTTATCTCAGATCTTTCCGAGGTCATTAGAATCCGAACCGGTGAGACCGGCGCGGACGCGGTTTAATAATCACTCCGCTCCGAACCATGGGATGGAATAAGTAACAGGGCTACGCGATCGACCACACGGGTCGCCCTGTTCCTCATCCCTCCCTTTGTTTGCGTTGTTCAAACAACCTATTCCAACCTGTAATCATTCATGATTAACCATCCCTTGCGGTGGAAAGAGCAAGTCCCGCCATGACCAACGGAATCGGCATTCGCCCTAACGTTCTCGAATCCCGCGAGCGGTGGAAATCGAGCCTTGTCGATATTCGGAAATTACATGACCAAGGGGCTTCCGGCAGAGAAACTTGCCACCTCATTTCCGACCTGCTCGATTCGATCTTAAAAAAGATATACGAAAAAGCACTCGCGGAAATTTCACCGGGACTCGCCTCCCGAATTAGCCTTGTGCTTTTGGGCGGCTGCGGACGAAGGGACGTTGCACCATTCTCCGACGTCGACTTGATGGTTCTTTATCAAGGCAGCTTAACTGATGACATTGTTGAATTTTCGCGTAGAATCTCCCAAGACATAACTGACTCCGGCTTCCAGCTAGGCTACAGCCTGCGTACTCCCCGCGACGCCTGCAGCATGTCACTTAAAGATGCTTATATTTTCTCCTCGCTTACCGAAGCCCGCCTGTTGGCTGGTAATGAAGAATTATTTCGCTACTTTGCTGGGCGGTTCAAGCGGATCACTAATCGAAAAACTTTTAATATTATCAAAGCGATTATCGCGGCCAGAGAAAAAGAGCGGGTCGAGTTTGGTGAAACCGTCTACTTACTTCGCCCCAATGTTAAAAAATCTCGCGGAGGCCTGCGGGACATTCACCTGGTTCGCTGGCTCGGCTATGTTCAGTTTGGCGAGACCGATATTAATCGCCTACTCGCCAAAGGCGCCCTCTCAACAGCGGATTCGACGCAGCTCAACAATTCCAGCGAATTCCTGTTAAGAGTCCGCAATGAAATGCATTTCCATGCAAATCGCGCCAACGATGGACTCGGCAGAAACGAGCAAGTCAGGCTGGCTGAACGGTTCGGTTTCTCAGGAGACGATGCACTGCTTTCCGTCGAAGAATTCATGCGGCAATACTTCCGCTACACCAGCCGAATTCACTATATCTGCGAACATTTCGTCGCGAAAAGTACGAGTCGTAAAAAGGCTCAAACCGTGACGCTGTTAGAGCCCCTGGTCACCCGGCAGATTGACGACCATTTCCGAATGGGTGCCACTCAAATTGGGGTCACGAAACCCCAACTGGAGTCCGTCAAGAAAAATCTCGAACAAGTACTTAGATTGATGCAACTGGCTTGTCTTCACGACAAAACCATCGAGCACGATACTTGGATCGCCATTCGCCACGAGATGCTCAAGAATCCAGATATCAAATTCACTCGCGAAAGCGCCCGCCGATTTATGGCGCTACTTTCCAATACCCATGGACTCGCGTCTCAGTTACGGCGCCTCCATGAAATGAAAGTTCTATGGAAGATCATTCCTGAGTTCGAACACGCCCGCGGTTTACTGCAATTCAATGAATATCACAAATTCACTGTAGATGAACATTCGATGCAGGCCCTCGAAAATTTAACAAAATTTGCAGATGCTCAAAACACTGTGGGAGCCACATATCGTAATATTCGCGACAAAAACATTCTGCATCTGGCGATCCTGCTTCATGATCTGGGAAAAGGATTCCACGAGGATCACAGCGAGGTTGGCCGACGAATCGCGGCATCTACGGGCGAGCGTTTTGACTTAACCGAAGACGAAACCGAAACAATTAAATTCCTCGTCCATAACCACCTCGTCATGTCCCATCTAGCGCTCCACCGTGACATTAATGACGACGAAATGGTCGCTGAATTTGCTTCTAACGTTGGCTCTGTCCAAATGCTTTCCATGCTCTACGTTCTGACCTGTGCAGATATCTCTGCCGTTGGACCGGGAGTTTTAAATCCATGGAAGCAAGGATTACTGACAGGATTATACAAACGAGCGAAAAGTGTCTTATCAGGTGAAAATGAAAACCATGAAAAAGAGCGATTCGATGGCGTTTACAATTCAGTAGCCGCACAAGCTGAAACCGAGGACGAACAGAATTGGTTAAGAAATAAAGTTGAAACCCTGCCGAGTAGCTACTGTGAATCTCACTCGCCCGAAACAATCGCTGCTCGACTTAATGAAATTCGACGCGTCAATCCTCGCGAAGCGATCTGCGAGATTAGCCGTCTAGAAAAATCAAAACTCTACGAAATATGCATCGGTAAAGTATCAAGTCGAAGAACCGGGATTTTCTACAAAATCACTGGAATGCTGAGTAGCTTGGGCCTGCAAATCCGAGCGGCAGACATCAAACCCATGGGAGATTCATTAGTCTTCTATTGGATTCAGTTCGAGGACAAACAATTCTCTCAACCCAACCAGGCACGCTACGAAGACATTAAGCAACGTGCCCTGGATTTAGTTTTAGAAGTCGATGAAAATCCACCAAGATTTCCAGCGAAGTGGGAGAAGGGTGAAAACGCCGCGTTAAAGCTGTCGCGACCAGAGATTCGGGTGAAAATTGATAATGAAACCGTTAGCTCAGCCACCATTATCGATGTTTTTGCTTACGACAAGACAGGTCTACTATATAAATTAACCAAGAAGTTGCACCGTCTGGGGCTCGACGTCACCTACGCAAGGATTTCCACCTATGCCCATCAAGTCATCGATGTTTTCTACGTGACTGATGAACAAGGCAATAAAATACGCAACCGTAATCAACTCCAACTCATCAAGAATGAACTACTCCAAGCTACGCGAAATTTTCTCGAACCCCCTCAAGATACTGCCCCGTAGGAAGAGTAAGATAAAGTCGAACCTTTCAATCACGCCTCCATTAGCTCTCAAAATTCATTGACTTTTAACTTCTCTAATCAAAAGAAACGCTTTTGGCTTTCACTGGAAAGCCAATTTAGTTTGGCTGTTTTTTTATTCGTTCTCGCCTGCCTCGCTGGCTGCCAAGAGGAATCGGCGAAATGGAATTTTGCAAAAGCCATGAATCTTGCCGAGGCAGGACAAGCCGAGGAGGCCTTGGAGGTCATGGAAACGGCGTTTCGAGAATCGCCTGAAAATCGACAAATCAAATTAGCCTACGCAAATCTACTAGCCGAAAATGATCAGGGCGAACTCGGAATTACGCTTTGTGATGAAGTTCTTGAACTAACCCCGGAAGACGAATTGGCCCACCAAATTCGCTCCACCTGCTTCCAGTATCTCGGGGAATTTGATCTGGCGCTTGAAAATTACAAGCGCCACCTTTCCGGAAAAATATCGCGAACTCCGATCGAACTAAACAACCTTGCTTATTTCCGCGCGCTGGCTCGGAAGGAACTTTCACGGGCGAACCGAGATATCAACAAGGCAATTGAGTCTGAAGAATTGGAGTATTGGGGATGCAACTATATCGTTCCACTTGAAGTGAGAACGGCTGTCGCTGCCGGCCTGCTATCGCGAACACTCAAGCAACATGAACGGTCATTGGTAGAGCTTGACAAACAAATCGAGAATTACGAAACAAAACTAAAAACCCAAATTTCGTTCATTCAGGGTGTCGTCACCCAGCTAATGCAAGAGAATCCTCCTGAAGCAAGACCGGCAACATCGGCACAACAAACAACCATTGGGACTGCTCCGACCGGGACAACTGATTCAAGTGCAAGCTTTGCGTTCGGTGAAAAAGTGGAAAAAGGAATTTCCAACGCAAGAGCGCTTAAGCAGATAGACAAAAACAGCTTGGGGGTGATGCTCACTACACGCGCTTTAATTAATGAAGACCTTGGGGCACTCGCCTTGGTTGATCGTGATCGAAAAAGATTACAACAACTAGGACTTGATTTCGAAAACCTGGCGGCCAGTCTTCCAAACGCGGAAGCCTGCCTGACACAACTACAAAAAGCCAGCATGTATCTCGACACACGTGGTTTTGTTTCTGGCCGGCGAAATTCGAAATCCGGCAACTCGGCACTGCAATCTCAAGTCCCCCAACAGCCCTCCATTATAGAAAATCAAATTTTCAATAATGGCATTAATGCAATTAACACCTACGAAAATGCACTTGCCGATCTCGATTGTGCGATTCTGGCGTCTGAATTCATGGAACTCTCACTCAACAGTTCGCTTTACAACACACCTGATTTTTCTGCTCAACAAATCGCTCGACGGAAGAAAATGGCGACACGCATGACTGCAGTTTTAATTTACCACCGAATGGAAATTCACCGGCTCGCTGGTAAAGAGAAGGCAGCAGATCGAGACCGAGTGTTAATCGAGAATCTTGGATTTGAAGCAAATGGAAGTCTTTTTTAAGCGAGAGGTTCTTTGAACTGTTTGTGCTCGCTGTCGGCTGTGCCACAGTAAATTCGGCCCACTCTTAGCTTCGATGCGACCGTTCGATCAGGAAGTCTTAATCGAATTGCCACTCAAAAAGTACCAGCCAGTAATCAGCAGAGCAATCGAAAGGGTTGCCCAGCCAGTGCCGGTGAGATTTTGCGTTATTCCCCCCATTTCCCTGGAAACTTGTTGGGCAATATCGCCAATTGAGTCTGTTAAAGAATTCATGATTTCTCCATTCCAATCGGGAACCTATTCGAAAACTACTTCCGTATTCAATTTAAATTTAGGTTTTCAGACTGCTGGGGAGTCTTGCCCCCTGCCAGCTAAGGAGAAAGTTTTAGTTGCTTCCCCACATTCAAGCCGATTGTAGGGATATTTCAGCTGAAAAACGGGAGTTTCGCATGGCGACCCGTGGAAAAAATAGACCCACCCATTCGCCTTCAACAACAACAGGAATCTTCTGTCATTCCGCCATGGCGGATTCCAAACTCGAAAAAGTCAAAGATTACTAAAAACTATTGCAGGAAACCCAGCATTTCCTATAGTTCCAAATGGATTTCACCGAAATTTACATTACGACTTGCAAACGACGTGGATTCCGGATAATTTTCTATTCCACAAGTGCTCGTCAGAGTGTTTCAGGCGCTGTAGCTCAATTGGTTAGAGTCCCGGACTGTCGATCCGGAGGTTGCGGGTTCGAGTCCCGTCAGCGTCGCTTAAATGCCTTGGTAATTCTTACCAAGGTTTTTTTATGCGCGGCCCAAAGAAGCCAACTGAGATGAAACTTCAGGTGTGACTCATTGTGCTGCAGAGCTGCACGATCTTAATCGAGTATTTAATCTAATAACCAAGCGATCTCATATTAGATGATGGACGCGGCCACTGGCGTGCCGTACAATCCGGCGTCGTCTTCGTTACAGGTTGCAATTGA
>JAALLA010000291.1 GCA_011087765.1 Pirellulaceae bacterium | reverse complement strand
CAAATGTTTATTCGTACAATAAATGAAGCGGGTTTGTTTCTAAATTTATTTCGCGGTGTCTAATATACACTGATTCTTTACTTTGTCCGATCGGTATCAGCGGATGGCTGTGAACTCGGCGCGAATCTAAGGCGTGAGGGTGTACCGTATCTTCCAACCAGCTGTATTAAATGGATGTTTTCTCAAATAACTATTTGAGCGTGCCGTTCTAGGTAATAAATACAAATTGTGGTCATTATTGGGACATTTAGGAGCAGCTTTGGAATTCAGAATCTGTGCAGCAAGGGCGTTTAGTTTTTGGTAAACTGACTGGCTGTGACCGGCTCTGGTTTGATGAGTCGACAATTGGTTTAAATGTTGAGAATTGAGTCCATGACTGGTGTCTGCAAAAAAGATCAGAATCTGGGGCGGTGTTGTGTTAGTTGTTTCGGTGTCAATCTCTTTGTCTTCTTTGGTTTGATTTTCGCAAATTCAGCGGAATTCGCAGCTGGACAAGAGGCTCCTCAAGAAAAGATCGACTACGGATCGCAAATCAAACCGATTTTGGCGGACAAATGTTACGCCTGCCATGGTCCGGATGAATCCAAACATCAAGCTGATTTTCGAATTGATCAGAAGGCAAGTTTGCTCGATCCAGAGTTGGGGATTCTGATTCCTGGAGACCCGGATGCAAGTCCGCTTATTGAGAGAATTTTATCGGTCGATGCGGACGAGGTTATGCCTCCCAGCGATCATTTGAAATCTCTCACTCCTAGTGAAAAAAAGCTAATTGTCGCGTGGGTAGAGCAAGGTGCAACGTGGGCGGAACACTGGGCGTTTAAGTCGCCGGTTAATCGTCTGGAAGGTCGTAACCGATCCGAGGCTGTAACGGACTTTATTGACGAATCGATTCAAATTCGATTGTCAAAGTTAGGGCTTGATCCGTCGGAGCAGTCAAGCCCCGAGGGTCTGCTGCGTCGGCTAAATTTTGATTTGCTTGGTCTGCCACCGAGTCCTGATCAGATTTCCAAATTCAAAGCAGATTCGGTCGAGCGTGGATTCGAAGAAGCCTATGCAACGGAAGTTGACCGGTTGCTTGCGAGTCCTCATTTTGGTGAGCGAATGGCAGTGAACTGGCTTGATTTGGTGCGTTATGCAGACACGGTTGGTTATCACGGCGATCAGAATATGAGCATTTCTCCGTACCGGGATTATGTGATCGAAGCGTTCAACGCGAACATGCCGTTTGATCAATTCACTCGGGAGCAGTTGGCGGGAGATCTTCTTGAAAATCCGACTCAGAAACAACTAATTGCTTCGGGATACAACCGCCTGGGAATGATGTCGGCCGAAGGTGGGGTTCAGCCGGAGGAGTATCTTAACAAGTACGCGTCTGATCGGGTGCGGACAACTGCATCGGTTTGGCTTGGGATCACGCTCGGGTGCGCGGAGTGTCACGATCATAAATTTGACCCGTTCACTTCGAAGGAGTTTTATGAGTTTTCGGCATTCTTCGCGGATATTAAAGAAAGGGGCCTCTACGCTGGTGCACATAACACCGGCCTGTGGGGGCCTTCGATTAATGTCTCAGATGATGAGTTACCTCGTCTCTTGATTCCAATCGACAAAGCCATTTCGGAAGCGAAAGACAAGTTAGGGCAATCCCCCATCGCAATTGAACGTCGCTTGGAATGGGAAAGGTCGCTGCAGGAATCCTCGCGAATTTGGAATCCGCTTTCTCCAACTGCCGTCAAGGTTCCCGAGGGTGTGCACGCCGTTACTAAGCCCGATCAGTCCATTTTGATCTCGGGAGAGAACGTGGCTCAAGCCGTCTATGGGGTTTCTGTTGACGTGAAAGAGGGGCTCGAGGCGATCAGATTAGAAGCTTTGCCTGATAAATCACTCCCTCACAGCGGGCCGGGAAGAGCCTCCAACGGAAATTTTGTAGTATCTGAGTTAGTCCTGATGCGTGGTGATCAGCTTCAGTCCTTTGAATGGTTCGAGAAGGACTTTTCAGAATGGCCGGCAGAATTAAAGGCTGCGATAGTGGAGTTGAGCGATGCTAGTGCGACGGTCGAACAGGCCCAATCGGGGAATCAGCATCCCGATAAGAAGTGGTCAGCAGCAAGTGCGATTGATCGAGACACTAAGGGGAGCACATGGGGGTGGGCTGTCCTTCCACAGGTTGGCAAACCTCATGAATTAGTCGTCCGAACAAAATCGGCACCCCTTGAAAAAGGGAAGTTCACAATCGTTGTTCGGCAACAACACGGGAACGCAACCCATACGCTCGGGCATTTTCGATTGTCAGAAACTGGGAAAAAAGGAGCGGAGGCGAACCCACTCGGGGCGTTGCCTCAAAATATCCAGGATGTTTTGAAGGTTTCAGAGTCGGATCGAACGGATGAACAGAAACAAACGATTCACGACTATTACGTTACGGTGTCGCCAAAGTATGAAGAGGCGCGGAACCGAATGAAAGCTCTGGAGGCCGAACGGAGTAAGATCGTCAAAGAGCATACACGGATTACGCTGGTAACGACGTCGGTTGCACCACGCGAAATAAGAGTTTTGGCGCGAGGGAACTGGATGGACAAATCGGGTGAGGTGGTAGCCCCGTCGGTCCCGGCTGTTTTGGGTGGTCCGGACTGGGCGGTCGATGGTGAGGTGGCGAAACCTGCAACCCGACTCGACCTCGCCAACTGGATGGTCAGTCAAGACAACCCACTTACTGCTCGGGTTTTTGTCAATCGCATTTGGCGTTTGTTATTTGGCGCTGGAATCACGAACGTCCTCGATGATTTCGGTTCGCAGGGAGAGCCGCCGACGCACCCAGAAATTTTAGATCAGCTCGCTGTTGAATTCATGAACTCAGGTTGGGATGTAAAACAATTAATCCGAGAAATTGTTATGACTCAAAGTTATCGGCAATCTTCGGGTGTTCGAACAGATCTGCGAGAGTTGGATCCCGAAAACAGAATGCTGGCACGGCAGTCCCGTTTTCGTTTGGATGCCGAGTTTATTCGGGATCAGGCACTTGCCGTGAGTGGTTTATTAGTAAGGGATCAGGGAGGTAAGAGTGTAATGCCATACCAGCCGGAAGGTCTGTACCGGCATCTTAATTTTCCTAAGCGAAAATACAAAGCCAGTAGTGGAGATGACCAATATCGTCGCGGTCTGTATACGCATTGGCAGCGGCAATTTTTGCATCCCGCAATGAAAACTTTCGACGCCCCCTCGCGTGAGGAGTGTACTGCGGCTAGGCCCCGTTCAAGTACACCTCTGGCGGCATTGGTTTTGCTTAACGATCCTTCGTATGTGGAGGCAGCGAGGTCTTTGGCCTCACTTGTGCTGCAACAGCGAGATTCTACCGGAGAACGAATTAATTTGATTTTCGAGAGAGCCTTTTCACGTGAGGTGCTGGAGAGCGAAAGGAAAGTGATCGAAGCACTTTTTGAATCCCAGCAGGAGTTCTACGAAGCAAATGTTGAGAAGGCGCGCGAGTTGATCTCGATTGGGCAAACTCCAGAGCTTACAAATCAAGAGTCTCAAGTTTCCAGCGTAGAGTTGGCTGCTTGGACATCAGTTTGCAGAGCAGTTATGAATATGCATGAATTTGTATTGAGAAAATAAAATGAAATTTGAGAATTCAGGCGAAGCAGATTTTAAACGGGCTGCGCAACTGTCTCGACGTACGTTTTTAAAACGAACGTCGACGGGAGTCGGGGGAGTCGCATTGACGTCGATACTATCTGGGGCAGCAACCGCGAATGTCGGTAGTAATTTGGTGGTTCCGCCTCGGTGCAAACGCGTGATTCACCTTTGTATGGCCGGGGGGCCGTCCCATTTGGAGACTTTGGATTACAAACCGAAGTTAGCAGCGATGGACGGTAAGTCGATGCCGAAATCGTATACCGAAGGACAGCAAATTGCGCAGTTACAGGGGCAGCGGGACAAGCTTAAGGTGCTAGGCCCCCAGCATGGCTTTAAAAAGTGTGGGCAGTCAGGGAATCAAATTGGAAACGTTCTGCCCCATATCCAAAGCATTGCCGACGAAATGTGCATTATTAACTCCATGCACACCGATCAGATTAATCACGATCCAGCACACAGTTTGATCAATACGGGGACGAGCATCCCCGGTCGACCCTCGATGGGTTCGTGGCTGCTGTATGGTCTTGGTTCCGAAACTGATAATTTACCCGGCTATGTTGTGTTGACCTCGGTGGGTGGTGGTCAGTCACAGCCAATCGCGTCCCGACAGTGGCATAGTGGATTTCTGCCAAGTAAATTCCAGGGCGTTGAGTTCCGCTCTCAAGGTGAACCCGTACTCTACGTTAAGAACCCCTCTGGAGTCGATCGTCCGCGCCAGAAAGAGATCGTCGATGCCGTTGAGCGGCTAAATCGACTTGCGATGGTTGAAGATT
>JAALLA010000290.1:2336-4452 GCA_011087765.1 Pirellulaceae bacterium | reverse complement strand
AAAGAATTGAGCGAGGTTGCTGGAATTGGGAGTTGTGGGAAGTTCATTAACTTCCAGAACCATTCCATTGATTCCCTTTGAATAGCTGTGGTAATTCTCAAAAGTCGCGGTTTGGCCGGGAAGCAACGGCGTTTTACCAGAGGTGCTGTCCAGGTCGTTGGCAGTATCGAAACTCGAATCTTCATAAAATATGCCAGCGGAAGCGATGGAAGGAACTTGATACCGATAGTCCACTACCACGGGTAAGTGATCACTTGCGTTTGCAAGCGCAGAAAGGACTGAACTGGATGCTCCACTTCCGGTGGTAATCGCCTGATCAAAATTATGTGAGCCATTGTTTCCAAATGCTCGGTAGGACCCTGGAATGTATTCAAGTCCACCTGAGGCCAAAATGTCATCGTTGGCCAGTTGGAAATCGAAACGATCGTCCATGGGGCCTGCGGGATTTTGTGTGTGAAGTGACTTAAAAGAGGAATTGTTATGCCAATTGCCGGGCGCGTTGATTGGATCGAGCACTTGGCCGGAGCCGGCACCGGTAAGTATTTGGTATGAGGATTCGGTGCTTCGGTCGATGTTGAGATCACCAATAACGAAATAATTTTCGTTATTTCCTAGTGCATTGAGTTCAGCGCGAATACCATTCGCTTCGGTTTGCCGCGTGGAAGCGCTCGACGCATTCAAATGAACATTAAAAACATGGAAATCTGCTGTGTCGGTCGCAGCGCCGGTGGGACGAAACAGCCCACGATAAGGGTCTCGCGTGTAATTGCCACTCACATTTTCGGTTTCAAGAAGACTTAGCGAATCGCTGTTGTAAAGGAAACCGAAATAATCGCCACTTGAATTGATTCCAATTGAACGTGAGTAATTTTGGGAGTAGAGGGAATCCAAAGCCGATTCCAAAAGGAACAGGGAGGTCGGATCTGTCTCCTGAATGACTAGTAAATCGATTTCACGCGTCACACCGGAAACGGTTTCCAAGCCAATGGCTGAGAAGATGGAAGAAAATAGATTTTGATCACTCGAATTTTGAGGTGAGTTGGCCGTGTTGTAGCTTACGATGCGCAAATCCTGGGTTTGAATGTCACCAACGCTTCCACCCCCTGCCCCACCACTGCTGTCGGTACTCACCTCAATATCATCAAATCCGAATTCATCTCGACTGCCGCTACCGGAATCGTCGGCAAGGGTCCATTTGAAAAAGAGGTTGGCACCATTAGCGACTGAGACACTAAACGACGCTTCAAGTGAATTACGGGTCCAGCCTGCACTGTCTGAGGCAGCGGGCGAGAAAACATCTAAATCAGATATCGAAGTGTAATTATTATCGTCGACTGAATAACTGAATTTGATGGAGTTGCTACGCTGCTCGTTGTTGTTAACCCAGAGATCGTAGTTGATGATCCAGTTGTCAACCAAAGCTCCCGTTGAGTTCGTGACCTTCAGTGCGATCGCGCCCGGTGTCATGTCGCTGCCAGTGGGCTGGACACCGAGTGTTCGGTTGCTTCCAACGTCGAAGGAATAAATTCCGCCAGAAGTAATTCCGCCAGTCGACTCCCCGCCCGCGAAATCACTAGATGTGTAATTACCACCGAAGGTTCCGTCACCTTCACTTAGGCCGGTCGCTCGCCAAATGTCTGAATCGAGCTGGCCAGTCGTAGGTGAGGTTACAAACCCCGTACCTTCAAAAGAGTCAAATGTCTCAGAAAAAAGAGTCGCTAACAGTCGACGTGGTTCAAGAGCTTGGTAGTTGAGGCATCTTTGCCTCCGACGAATGTAATTCAATTCGTTTCCGATCGGGTCAAGTTGCGTGCGCTAGATGCATGATAGGCGGGATGAAAATGGGAGTTCTGATTATAACAAACGGTAAATATATCGGAACCGGCTAATTTGCATGGACGAATTTGTTGCCAAAAAAACTCGGACAATCCACTATATAGAAGTTGAATTCGACGCTTTTGTTTTCAATAGCAGCGGGTGTATCTAGACTTGAAAAGCAATTTCCAGGGCCTGTTGACGGGTTGCCAAACAAGCTAGTCGAATCCTGAAAAGAACGACGGACGGAAGCTGCGAAAATTCACCTTTCATGGTGGGGGGATGGCTGTAGATACACTGA
>JAALLA010000290.1:0-2236 GCA_011087765.1 Pirellulaceae bacterium | reverse complement strand
GGGGACACTGCAACCACGACTAATGAAAGTGGTGGCAATGTTGAGTTAGAACCGACCGAATTCGTTCAACAAAAGAAGGTCGTTTCGAATCAACCGGCGGTGGTTTTGTTAACGTTGCCCACCATTAGTCCTCGAAGAAGGAAGTCTGAATCACCGAAAGATGGCTCCCTTTGTTTTTTAACGGCTCAGGTTGATTCGACTCCAGATTTTAATACCAATGTTCAGCGAATCGATAGTTCCAATTCCTGTTGGGGCCGCGTTTTATGCGGTATGCCATCCTGGTTGTGGAGTACGATTTTGCATTTAATCGTCCTGCTGGGGTTGGCCTGGTTTACACTTAGCGACGAAGTGCGACAAGGAAGTATTATACTCGAAGTCGCAGAGACACCTGATTCGGTGGTTTTCAATACGACGCCCATTGTTTTAGATCCTGTTGAACTTGATGAAGCAGGTGAATTTGAGTTGTCCGAGTTGGCAGCCATGGAATTTGATTCTCCGGATCTTTCGACTGCCCTGCGTGAAAGTGTGACGTTACATTCCGAGGATAGGATCGACCTTGCATCGCTTGATGATTTAGAAGGTATTTACGGAACTGAGGTTGATGGCAATCTTGCAAGTGTTGGGGACTCATCGAAGGCGAAATTCTTTGGGATAAACTCATATGGGAAAAAGTTTGTATTCGTGATTGACTGCTCCGGAAGCATGAAGGGTAGTCGATGGCGACGAGCGGTGAGCGAACTTCGACAAGCGATCAATGGACTAGAGGAAGAGCAAGAGTTTTTAGTCTTATTGTACAATACTCAAACGAAGGTAATGCTTGATGCAAATCTTCAATCAGCAGCAATGGCGGTGGCTACAAGTGATAACAAGCGGCGAATGTTTTATTGGTTAAAAAAACAAATTCCCAATGGGTCCACTTTCCCGGGCCCCGCTGTATACGCTGCCTTGAAGCTCCGGCCAGATGCAATATTTTTATTGTCTGATGGTTTATTGAAGGATAACACAGTTAATTGGTTGAAAGAATGGAATGCGCCTGTATCGGACCAAGGTGAATACGACGCTTCGAGAATGGTTCGGATGAATACGATTTCATTGGATGGCCAAGGCGAATGGGTAATGCGCACAATTGCAAATCAAAACGGTGGAGTGTTTGTGTCCGCACGTTAGTTAAACACTGCCTCATCTGCGAATGAGATTCCTGTCGTTATCACGACAAAGTTTCTCGATAACGCGACTTATTGGAATGACGCTGTTTAATCAGAGGATGTTTTTTCATTTTGTTGGGAAGTGAGCGACTGCTGAGTTGTTTATTCTTTACATTCGTTATGGTGTTTCTTTAAACGCACATTCGGATTCTCCTTCTGGCACGTGCAACGCTCACTCAATGGTTCGTTCGTCAAGGACTTTATGATTTGATTGACATTCGTAACAGCGACCGCCAAAATGAATCGCCTGACGCGGTTTAAAATTATGAGCGTCGCACTAACTGAGGCGTCTTGGAACAGTCTTTAACACCATGATCTTTGTCAGCTTTGTTGGTTCGGTAGCAGGACAAGAACCCAACGACTTATTATAGAAATGATCGAATGAAAATTAGCGGCAGAATCAAACAGATCTTTTGGGGAGTGATTGCCTTTCCTTTGTCGTTGGCAATCACGAATGGTCAGGAGTCTCACCCAGAAACAAGCCTTCCTCCCGTAAAGGTTTATATACTATCGGGTCAGTCGAACATGGTGGGTGCGGGAAAGGTTATTGGCGGTGGCGGAAGGTGGGGCGACGAATTCATTGATCCAGTCGTCTCTGTTTACGAGGGCTCGTACGACCCGAATCGTGATTATGATTCGAGGGCGCCCATCAAGACACTCAAGCTGACCAAGTTTGGCGGCACTGAGCCAACACCGTACCCCGGGGGTGGAACTCACGTGACTCGAGGGTTCATTGAGGTCAAGAAGACTGGGTCTTACCAATTCCGACCAGGCTATGGAGGATCAATGCGGAACATCATGGAAGTGAATGGCAAGGAGGTTCACCGTCAGGAGGGAGATGATAAAGCTGTCCGATCCGAGGTGAAACTAACAGCGGGCGAAAAAGTTCCGTTCAAAATTACTTATCTAACCAATGATGCGAATGGACTAGGCTGGATAAATCAAATGGACGTTCCGGGAACACTTTCAACACTCGTGAATCATCAGGGAATGTATCCATATTTGTGCAACAAAAGAGGGCAATGGGTCGC
>JAALLA010000289.1 GCA_011087765.1 Pirellulaceae bacterium | reverse complement strand
CTGCAAACACAGTGTCCTTCACTGCCTTCGCCTCCCCACCTCAGTGGGCCTTTAAGGTCGCAATAACTGCGGCGTAGGCTAAAAGACTCGAACCGGCGTCGGAATAGGCATTGCGGTATGCAGGTGATGCCAGCTTCGGTACATCTAAGTAAAAGCAATAGAATGGTGTGCTAAAAACTCGCCCGCGACATTTTTAAGAAAGGCTCAGTATCGATTTTTCTTCACAACACACGCCGGTTAGGAGAGTCGTCATCCTTTGGATTTTATTCGAATCAGCGTGCTCTCAATTGTGGCCAAGATCTTCCTGACCCAATTCCAAAACTTACGCCGGAAGGCCCAACCAAATCAGACTAACTTTTGATCTAAGCAAACTTCTCGCTGGTAAACCTTGAATTATTCGCCAACTTCTGCGATCGCACTGGCGAGTTGCGATGTCAATGGATTGGGTTGTATTTGCATCGCCTTATCAATGTGGGACTTCGCGATAACGTCGTTCTGAGAATCAATATCGAGAACAGCCAAGTTATGATGAGCAGCAGCTTGTCCCAATGCCCTTGAGAAGAGCTCAAAGGCTGCGGCCCGGTCACCTTGTTTGTAACTAATCACCGCCGAAGTGGTAATTAACTTTTTGGAGTCTGGAAAACTAGCGATGCCGCTGTTCGCAAAAGCCTTGGCAGTCTCCAACCGCCCCGCCTCCATCAATGTCCAGACGTAATTATTGAGCAAATCGGGGTTCGATTTTTCAGTTTCCATGAGCCTTTGATAAGCCTCGATGGCCTGTTCCGAATCACCGGACTGAGCGTATAAAGGCGCTAACTGAAGCAATATTCCTGCATCATCCGGAGAAAGCGTTAGTGCTTTTTCGTAAAGCCGAATGGCTTCTTTCAGATGCCCGGCTTTGGCGACTGCAACCGCCGTTTCGACGCAGATTTCTGATTCATCTTGCGGTTTAAATGGCTTAGACACGATCTCGCTCTGGGGATCGAGTTGGCGTACCAACTGACTTACGTTATTCTCAACACCCTTTTGAACACCGCTTCGGCAGCCTACATTGAAAAATCCCATCACAACCAAAATGGTTAATAACGCAGCACATTTTTGATTTTTAAAGAAGAGCTGCATCAGTTTGTAAATCCATTAAATTGTGTTCGAGACGCAGAGTTGCCTCTTGCATTGCGTCCTTGATTTAGAAAGTTCGATTCAGCAAATACACCCGGCATTCCCAGTGCCGTTGGCATCCCGATTCCAACACGTGGGCTCGGAACACCCCAGTTAGCTAGTTGTTGAGTTACGCTATTCACCCGTCTCGAATCTTGGGTTGTATCTTGTGTAGCCTCGACCACCCAGATTTGCACGTCTGCAGTTCCGTTTTGCAATGCCCGGAGAATTTTTTCGGTCGCCGAAGGAGCTAACTGATCACTTTCCCCTAAAAAATCAGCTTTATACAAAACGGTTTGATCCTGAGCGGCCTGTTGGACTTGGGCAGTTTGCCACCGGCACAGCTTGACGCCTGCAGGTTCCGGCACCGCTCCTTTGGGGACGTCTGCGATGGAGTCAACGCCCGTGAGTCCACGGTGATGGTTGCAGCCAGAAAACACAAGCAGCGATATAAGAATCAGTAGCCCAGTTGGTCTCTTTAACACAGTTACTATCTTGCTCATTTCCCACCTCCTGTGATTCCTTCAGAAGTTTTCACGGGTTGCCCCGAATTCGATTGCATTACCTGCGGTATCGGAATAGCCGTTTGGCTCGTCGACATTTCACCTCCTGCAAAGCAACGATCCGTAGGACCAACGCCACCGATCATATATGTTTGCATCTGGCAACGCTCAGCTGACTTTTGTCGGGCCCAATCCGTTTGAACGGAAGTCCTATAGTCCTTGCTGCGGAGGCTCTCGAGGCGATTGGCGACGAAGAATTCGACATCCGTCGGTTCGTGCACATCATTCCCAGGTAGTCCAGGACTACCGCTGCTATTGATTGGAGCCACTAAATGGGGAGTAACGAGGATCACAAGTTCCTGCTCTCCACTACTACTTCTATTGACCCCGCCGGTCGATCCAATCAACGGCAAATCTCCCCAGAAAGGAATCCGATCAGTACTGGCTCCATAGTTTGTCTGCATTAATCCTGCGACCGCAATTGTTTGGCCGGTTCGTAATTGTACGGTGGTAGAGAAATTCCTACTATTCAATCCCGAGACCTGTGTGCCGCCTGCACCACCCCCGATCGAAGTCCCCAATGATTCATCACGGGTGGAAACTTCCGCGTTGACTGCAAGTCTAATTACGCCATTGGCTTCTATGTTTGGCGTGAATTGCAACTGCACACCAAAGGGAACAAAATTCACTCCCTGTAAATTCTGTCCGCCTCCTCCAGCGCCACCGCCTGAGGAAATGACCGGAACGGGAAAACGTCCCCCCGCTTGGAATTCAGCCGACATACCATTCATCGCTACTAGATTCGGTTCGGCGAGAGTCCGTGACAGATTGAGTCGTCTGAGAGCCTCAATGGCTACTCGAATTTGTCCCATATCCAAAGACGCCAACACATTTCCTGGCGATATATTACCGGTGAGCGATTCGAATATTGTTAACCCGGAATCATTATCGACGGCAAAATTCAATCCAATACTGCGGGCAGCTGTCCGATTTACTTCAGCAACGGTCACTTTTAGCATGACCTGTTGCTCCCCAACAATCGTCATCTGATTTATAATTCCAGCCTGAGCCAACGCGATCGGATCAACAATCCGTCGACGGGCGGCGGCGTCTTCCTCGGCACGAAGAGGATCAATGTCCGCCTCAAAATCAAAGGCCGATGTGACCGTGACTGGACTAACAGGCCGCACAACACCGGCCTGGATACCCCGAGATCCCGCTAACACTTGCAAGATCTGGCCCATTTCAATTGCGGTGGGTGCCTGGCCTCGAACGATTAACCTGTCCTCGATTTGATCCAATTCAATGTAGCTGTTAGGAAATTTTTCGTTGAGATCTTTGGAGAGTTCTTCAATTGGGCGAGCGAGGATTGGATCTGTAAAGACACGCACAAGATAACTAACGATCGATTGTCCATCGGGGCTTTGAGGATCATCAAACCAAAGGATTAACGTCGTTGTCCCCGCCTGCAATCCTGTAATTGCAATCTCGCGTCCGCTTTTTTCGTCCACTATTTCAGTTCGAATGACGTCCTCGTTTGGAACATACACCCGCTTGGCAGCCTTCACGAGCTGAAGCACTTTAGGTCGGCCAATCACAAGATTTAACGGAATTTCTGGATCGATTGTTCCGACAACATGCCGATTGGCTTTTTTGACCGCCGCTGACGTTGGTGGCCTCAAAAGAAGCTCCGCTGGAAACCCACTCTGGAGTTTCGTCTGTACAGGAGAAATCTCTTCTTGTGGCAAAACCACTTCTTCAACTGGCAGCAATGTTGTTGATTCGACTACTGTCGACGGCGCCGAAAATCGTTCCGTCACCTGTCCTGAAACATTAATCAGCGTCTGATTAATTGTGAGTAGGGAGATGGCGACAAAAAAACCGGCGCGGATAATGCTCGGATTTGACATATTAAATTCACAAAGACAGTGTGATGATCAACAAGATACGGAAACCGTATATTTGTTACAATCGTCAAACTGCCATTCGCAATTAAGGCAAAGCGCTGGATTGGATTAGATTTCATCGAACGGCGCGTACAAGAACGCCTGCTGTCAACAATTGGTTGACCGAATTGCTATCAACCTCTGCCCGGCTTTCCCATAAAGATAAACGTTCCGAGGGTGCCAGCTCGCTTAGCCCCCCCCAAACGTCCTGCAAGCGCGATGAGGCATTGGCTTGACGACTGGAAGCCGATGCGGCTCCTGCCTGGAAGAACCCAATTGCTCTGGGCGGCGATAGCGTTTCATCAATCACGGCAATATAACCAACTTCGCCGGAATAGCTGCCCGATGAGGCGAACTCCGCGAGCTGGCCAAATTGAGTAACCACCGTTGTGGTCGGTTTAATATCGGCAGCCACATCGGCCTTTGAAACAAAGTCCGACTTGGAAACACCAAACGGAATGGCTGAAAAAATCTTGGTGTCAGTAATTACCCAAACACGAACAGCAATTTTTTGATCTGCGATTGCTGTCGCTCGAACTGTCACACCATCACGACGAATCGAGTAACTTGAGCCAGCCGGTTTGACCGAGAACCAACCCAGTCGTCCCATCAATAACGGAAGGCCGCCGCTGCCCGAGCTGACTCCGGCAATTCGATCTTCGCCATCCGGATCATGTGTACGGCGCAAACGAGTTAAAAAAGCTGAGGCAGGATCCCCCGGTGTCCCGACCGAAAAATCGGTTCGCTCATAGTCCGAGTATTCTCGATGACTAACCGCATCTTCGAGATACTCACCTTCCACCATATCACCACCGGGCAGATTCAACGTATTCAGTTGTGGATTCGGACGATAGATAAAGTC
>JAALLA010000288.1 GCA_011087765.1 Pirellulaceae bacterium | reverse complement strand
TTCTTATCTGTCTCTTTCTTATCTGTCTCTTTCTTATCTGTCTCTTTCTTATCTGTCTCTTTCTTATCTGCCTCTTTCTTATCTGCCTCTTTCTTATCTGCCTCTTTCTTATCTGCCTTTTTCTGCGCCGCTGGCTTTTTGTACGGAGCGATCACACCAATTGCCTCGATATCGGAGTAGTCCAGTTCATCCGTGGAGTCGATGACACTGTCAAACCAATCGCTCAAATCCTGACCGGCAAGTTCACTCGCGGCAGCCCGAAATTCTTCCGTCGTGTATCCAGTGGTCACGTAGTCGGCAAAAAGCTTCCGCATCAAATCATCCAGGCTTTTTTCACCTTTTGTTAATTTCCGTATTCTGGCGTCAAGTAAAAACGCCGCCACGGCACCTTTTGAATAGTAACTAATCCGCGTGTTGGATGAATTTTCATCAGGCCGATAGTATTTAATCCAGGCGTCGTAGGATGAATCTTTTAAGCTCTGCAATTTCCGCCCACCAGTTCGCTGCACGCCTTCTACGTTCCCGGAAAGTCGTGAAAGGAATTCACTTCGAGAAAGCAATCCGGCTCGCAAGAGCAGGAGATCTTCATAGTAACTTGTAATCCCTTCAGCGATCCAAAGGCTGTCGGTGTAGACCTCGTTCTCATAGTCGTAAGTAACCAAAGATTTAGGCCGCAACCGCCGAATATTCCACGTGTGAAAAAACTCATGGCTCGCGAGGCTTAACCAACTTTTATACCTACCGCGATCGCGAAAAGACCACCGACTGGTCATCAGAATCGAAGAATTATCGTGTTCCAGACCACCCCCACTCTCAACGATCATGTTGATGAACATGTATCGATCGTAAGGCACGACACCCCACATCTCTTGATGAGCTTCCACGATTTTTTTCAGATCAGTAGCTGCTTTGGTACCGTTCCAATAACCAGACTCACCGACATTGACTAACTGATGCTCAATCCCGCCTACCACGAACGGGTAGACGCTGACGTTTCCTGCAACGATGGGACTGTCGACTAATTCATCAAAATTTTCAGCAACAAATCGATGCGGATTGTCTCCAACCGACTTTAAACTGGTCGCACTTCGCGTCCAATTCCTTGGCAATAGTAACTGCACTTCATGCTGCTTATCCAACCGATCAGGCACAGTGATAAATGTTGGTGCGCCGTTAATCATTGCATACTGATTGCCGACCCAGTTCGTTCGCACCGACATCTCATTGCAATAAAGGCGATAACTCACCTCAAATGATTTAATTCCTTTGGTTTCAACCAGCCATCGATTCTTGCGAATTTTTTCGAATTTCAATTCACGGTCTCCCGAAGTGACCGTCATCGAATCGATATTGCGTGCATACTCTCGAACCAAATAGGAACCGGGAGTCCAAACGGCCATCATCAATTCAGTCGTATCGGAATCAACGGGAACCTCAACCTTGATTGTCAGGTAATGATTTCTCGTATCCTCAAGATCAACTGTATATCGGAGAGCCAGTTTATCGTTCTCCGTCGCTGCAAAGATCTCTGAAGCTCCAAGGAGCAGCATGGCCCATAAAACTACAGAAAGTGTTTTAAAAATTTTGGTTTTGGTTCTTAAGAGCTTCATTGTTAATCGCTAAAAAAATCACGTACTTAATCCACTGACTCACTTCACACTGAGACCACTAAAACGTCTTCCCACCCCAACCGAGCACGGACTTCAATGGTCATGACAAGAGTGAGGTAACTCAGCGGCGTCCATTGTCTCCCAATCCTAACACGGAGAATCACGGGTACGTGAATTTACACGGAAATTGTAGCCAGGAACGCTAAAACGAGACTTTAGTTATGCTAAATATGTGGGCTGCCCCTCATATTTTTGAGTTTCCGAACTACTTGAGAACTGCTCATGGGTTTCCAGAGACTTCAGCGATTGCAAATGGGTTCCCGTCGTGTCTATCCTAAACACGTGTTGACGGCTTCATTTTGCAGTTTCTTACTCACTCTGAGCTGATTAGAATTTTTCTGAATCGTTGATTTTTAGCTTGTGAGGTTCAATGGGTCTCGACACAATAGACCAGCACCACCAACCTATTTTGACCGGAGGCGTCCCATGGATGATTCTTCACGTTATCGCTCAATTTTACTCTTTGGTCCTCCGGGAGCGGGGAAGGGGACTCAAGGGAAAATTCTCGGATCAGTACCTGGATTTTTCCATCTCTCCGTCGGAGATGTTTTTCGCTCCATTGACATTGGCTCCCCAACTGGCCAGCAAATCTATAAATACACTTCGAACGGACAACTCGTTCCCGATGAGCTTACTGTTGAGATTTGGAAGAAAACAGTCGATGCTTACGTTGCCCTCTCTACCTACAAACCGCGAGAAGACTTACTCGTACTTGATGGAATTCCCCGGAATGTCGCACAAACAGTGCTCGTCAAAGACCACCTCGAAATCCTCCAAGTTGTCAGCCTCAGTTGTGAATCCGAAGAAGATATGATTCTTAGAATGCGACGGCGAGCAATCCGTGAGAACCGAGCCGACGATGCCAATGAAGATGTCATTCGGAGCCGTTTTCGGATTTTCCACAGCGTTTCCAAACCGGTACTCGAATGCTACCCCGATGAAATCATCTCGCCCGTCGAGGCCGATGGTTCACCGGCAGAGGTTTTTCAGAAAATTCTAACTGCTGTGGTTCCCACTCAGAATAAACACTTCCAAGAGCAACGCGATTCCTAGAGATATATTTCAGGCAGGCTAACCTGTGGACGCTAGGCCAATCACTGATTTACCAACCCATGGCTGAAGGCATTCGGGGACATTGACGCTTCCATCGGCGTTCTGATGATTCTCAAGAATCGAAATGAGTGCACGACTCAAAGCAAAGGCCGTTCCATTGAGCGTATGGACAAAATGAGTCCCCTTCTTGTCTTTTATCTTGTATCGAATGTTCAGCCGCCGTGATTGGTAGTCGGTACAATTGGAGGTACTGGTTACCTCTCCCCATTCTCCGCTTTCACCTCGACCGGGCATCCACGCCTCAAGATCGTACTTCCGATAGGCCGGTCCTCCCAGATCTCCCGTTGCAGTGTCGACCACCCGATAGGGGATACCGATCGCATCAAAAAGATCACATTCTATCTGCCGCAGTTCCTCATGCATGACGTCACTTTGCTCCGGACGCGCAAAGACAAACATCTCAATTTTTGTAAATTGGTGAACGCGGTATAGCCCCCGTGAAGCGCGACCGGCCGCCCCCGCTTCGGTGCGATAGCAGTGGCTGATACCACACAGGCGGATGGGAAGGTCTGCCTCCGCGATCGTCTTTCCACTGTACAAGCCACCCAGGGTAATTTCCGAGGTTCCAATCAGCGATAAATTCATATTTTCAATGCTGTAAATCTGGGTCTCCGGTCCCCGCGGCATAAACCCGATCCCTTCCAGCACGGAATCCTGAGCCAGATCCGGGGTAATGGTCGGCGTAAATCCCCGCTTACTTAACTCAACCATCGCGAACTGCTGGAGCGCCAAATCAAGCATCACCAGATCGCCTTTTAGAAAATAGAAACCATTTCCAGTCGTTCGAGATCCACCTTCAAAGTCGATCCAGTCATGTTGTTCTCCGATCTGAAGATGGTCGAGTGGGGCAAAATCAAATTCCCGGCATGTGTGCTTTCCACGGGCGAGCTCCAAATTTGATTTGTCATCAACGCCCACCGGACAATCCGCATGCGCCATATTGGGCACCTGTAATTGGAGCTCTTTAATCTCACGATCGAGAACGTCATGCTCCGCTTGAGCCGAATCCTTCTGGTCTCGCAAGGCACGAGCACTAACTTTAAGCGATTCGCGCTCATCACTGTCCTTTGCCTGTCCAATTTTTTTTGACTCTGCGTTCGACTGAGTGTTTAAATCCTGGACAAGTTGCAGCTTTCCCCGCCGCTGCAACTCTAGTTCAACTAGCCGATCAACATCGACGCTTATATTTCGGTTAGCGCAGTTTTGCTTTACAGCTTCGACGTTTTCAACAATGTATTTTCGATCAAGCATGGCGTAAATTTAGACTTTGTTTTTAAAATGTGAAACGGCAACATTCCAACTCAATCCGTTGAATGTCACTAATAAATCCCTCAGAAATCAATCGTATTTTTCAACGACTCGATTCTGCCACGTCAAATTGCGATCTTGGCAACCTCATCCCAAAGACAACAACTCGATTTGATTCCTCGGTGGAAGTCCTCAAGAGAAAACTTTTCATTAGGGCTATGAAGATTATCGTCGTCCTGCCCCCAGCCCAATAGCAGGGTATCAATTCCCAGCATTTCTGTGAATGCATTTACGACGGGAATACTGCCTCCAGAACGCACAAATACCGGTCGCACCCCGAAGCCCTGTTCAATTGCCTCTGCCGCAGCATCCATGAATGGGCTGTCGAGTGAAAGCACAAACCCAGGCGCGCCATGTAAGGCAATGAATTCCATTTCAATTGAATCCGGGCAAAGCGCCTCCAGCA
>JAALLA010000044.1:10079-25742 GCA_011087765.1 Pirellulaceae bacterium | reverse complement strand
TCGTGTTGGATCCAATTGCATTTATCCGCGAAGCTCAACTGGAGGCGATGAAGTCGGTCGAGGAAGAGCTTGAAACTGTTGTTCCGGCCGCCGCTCAAAAGGAGTCTTCATCCAATGAGTAACCGCAAGTTGCAGATGGAGGAACCAGAGGAGAAGTTGGAATTGATCTTTTGGTTGAGTCCATGATGAATATTGGTTTGGGTCGGCCATTAAAACTTGGCGTCAAAAGTCTGTTGCTTCAGAAAATGCGAGCCAGTTTGGCAGCACTCGGTATTTTCATTGGGACGACCACGGTAATTTGGTTGGTGGCAATGGGCGAGGGCGTGAGCTACCAAGCTCAACAGCAAATTCTCGAACTCGGTGCGAGAAACATAATTATTCGCACCGTAGATCCCGGGGCAACCGATGATTCTGCGAATAGTCGGGTAAAAAAATACGGCTTACTGAGAAAAGATTTTGAACGGATTGTTTTAACTGTTCCCGGAGTAGAAGAGGTTATCGCAATGCGCGAAACTCGCTTCGAGTTGCGGTACAAGAACCGAGGAGTGGAGACCAAACTGGTGGGGTGCGGCGAAGAGCATCTTGACATGAACCGGCTAGAGATTGCGAGAGGTAGGTGGATCAAGCCGCGCGATGATGGTCAAAAGTTTATTGTTCTGGCCGACGAAACGGCAAAGCGGTTATTTCTTCACGAGAACCCGATTGGAAAGACGATTTGGGTTGGCTCTGAGTTTTATACCGTCATTGGTCAAACGCGACAGCGAGCGGCCTCTGCTGCGATCGGTGGCAGCCTCGATGCTCGAGATTATAACCTCGATGCCTACATCCCATTGGAAACATTTCGCATGCGAATTGGTGACTGGGTAATGCGGCGGACGTCCAGCGGAGGTTCGTTTCCGTTTGAAGGTGAGATTGTTCAATTGAATCAAATTACAGTCAGAGTGGCTGAATTGGATGACGTCGATGGAACTGCAGCGATTATCAGTTCAGACCTAAAAAGGTTTCACAAGACTAAAGATTATTCAGTCGTTGTTCCCAAAGAGTTACTTGAACAGGCGGAGCGAACTAAAGCGATGTTCAATGTGTTGCTCGTGGTGATTGCAGGAATTTCCTTGTTAGTGGGGGGAATTGGAATCATGAATATTATGCTGGCGACGGTCACCGAGCGGACACGGGAAATTGGGATTCGGAGGGCTTTGGGGGCAACACAATTTGATATTATTCAGCAATTTCTTGCCGAGACGCTGGTGCTCACGGGCGCCGGTGGCTTGATGGGAGTTGCGTTTGGGCTGATGTGTGGCCCTTTGTTTCAGTTGTTTGTTTGGGGAATGTCCGTTGCATCTCCCGATACGCTTCCGCCAATTGTCTCGACTCTAGAGCCGAGGATTGCGGGATGGTCAATTATTTTATCTCTGTCTATCTCCGTGGGAGCCGGTGTCGTTTTTGGGTTGTATCCCGCGATGAAAGCTGCTTCGATGGATCCAATCGAGGCATTGAGGCACGAATAGAGTAAAGATTTGCGTAGCTATGCTGGAAAATAAAAGATTAGCTTGTCCACGAAACGGTCAAAAAATTGGTTAATACCAATGAACGCAAAAGAAGAAAAACGAGATCGGATTGTCAAACTGGCATTCGAGTGCCGCGTCCAGTTGATGGCGTACGCCTATGCTTTACTGGGGGATTATTCGACGGCGGATGATGCGGTACAGGATGCGATGTTGACCGTCGTGAAAAAGTACGACCAGTTCACCGAAGGTACATCGATCATGGCCTGGTGCCGTTCCATTGTCAGATTAGAAGTGCTCCGGATCAGGCAAAAGCGGCACAAAGACAGAACGCTCGTGAGCCGGTTGTTAGAAGATTCAATCGATCAGGCGTTTGATGAGTATTCTTCAACGGAATCCTCGAGTCAGGATGTCCGGAGACGAAAGGCGTTGGTTAAATGTCTTAGTAATTTAACCAACCGTGGGCGTTTGGTTTTGCAGGGTAGATTCGCCGAGAGTTTGAGCTACGAACAAATCGGGGAAAAGGTTGGGATGAGTCTGGAAGCTGTCCGAAAGTCACTCTATCGTCAAAAAAAACAGTTGCGAGATTGTGTTGAACTTAATGTGAGAAATGTCGAATGAACGATAAATCGAAATTTGAAGATTCGAAACAGGGGCGGCTGGATTACCTGATTTCGCTTCAGCTGGATGATGAGCTGTGCGAAGCTGAAATGGAAGAATTGATCGAGCTTCTCAATCTCGATCCCGCGGCGCGGCAGCGCTTGGTTGCCAATAGCCTGTTTGATGTTCAATTGGCTGACATATTGCGAAACGGTGTTTGCGAAACTTCGCTTCAAAATCGTCGGTCGAATAATCGAAACTTGTTTGCCAATTCTTTTGGTGGAGTTTTGCTTGCAGTTGCAGCTTTGATCTTGAGTCTATTTGCGATGCAGTGGGTGCTTGAGTCGCGGGATTTTGGTGAACAACAGGATCAGCAAATTGCCAAAATTACGGGCTTGAGCGGACCGTTGCAGTGGACTGGAAATGGAGGCCTCGTTTCTAACGAGTTGACGGTAGGTGCGGAATTGCCTGGCGGGACAATTGAAGGACAGTCGCCCGAATCATGGTTTGAGCTGGAGTTTAAAGACGGTTCACGCGTTGTGATCGCGGGGCAATCGAGATTGATATTTTCCGACCAAGGTCAGAAGGAACTCCATTTAATCGCGGGTGGTTTTTCGGCGAGTGTGGAACCACAGCCCGCAGGTAAGCCGATGCTGGTTTACACGCGAACCGCCGTTCTCGAAGTGCTTGGAACTGAATTTGAAGTTGCGTCAGAGTTGGCGTCAACGTTTTTAAATGTTACCGAAGGAAAGGTGCGTGTGAAACGTTTGAGTGATGGGCAATCACTCGATGTTCCGGCAAAGCACCGAGTGACCGCGGCGGCGGATCAATTGTTTGAGTTGGAGCCAACGCCGGAGACGGTTGGTTGTTGGAAAGATCGCCTGTCACGTGGCCCCAGAGGTGTTTACGGTGATTGGCAACCTGGGGATGCGAGCCAGGGTCGCAAGCCTGCGGTTAAGTCAATTCCCCACACGATTAAGGAGAGCGGAAAGACAATCTATTGTACTGCCCTGAGGGTTGTCAGCGGCGACAGTCCACCGGTTGTGCTGCGTCGCGACAGTCAGTTAGTCGTTGAAGGCAGAGTGGCTAAAAAGACTAAGAGCTTGTACGTAGGAGTGACGTTGCAACATCCCAACGGTGATTTTGCAGGCAGGTTTCAAATTCGCTTGCCAGGCGAAAGTGTAACCGTCGACGAAAATTTTAAACTCGATCTAGATATCGAGGATTTCACACTGGACCCTTCCTTGCGGGAGATACAGCACAAGCTGGCGGATTCGCCGCTCGGTCTGATCGTTACCGATATATGGTGTCATACGCTTTGGGAGCCAGCGGGACTTGAGATTGAAAGCATGGAGCTTTATGAATCGGCATCAGCGGACTGAGTAAGGTCTGGGATTAAAAATTCGTTGCCGCACTCCTTTAAGCGTCAAGGTGGCCGCCTCGCCAGTAGGTTGCAACTATGTGGGACAACATGGGTTGGAGCAATCTGCGGTGCGGCAACGATTTTTATTTATGAACAAATTATGAATTGAAGCGTTCGGTAATGCAAAGTCAATGATTAAAAAACAGTCAAAATTGATCGCCTTCTTTCGATTCATTCCACTGCTGGTTTGTGCCGTTTGCTCCCTGATTCAGGAGTGCCATGCAGATTGGCCCCAGTTTCGGGGGCTCAATTCAGCGGGGATTGGCAGTGGCTTGCCACCCGTAGAGTTTTCCGCTGATCAAAATCGACTTTGGAAAGTGGATGTCGGGGCAGGGCATAGCTCTCCATGTATTGTTGGCCCTCATCTATTTGTGACGTCTTACGATGAACCGAAAAAAACACTTGAAGTCATTTGTTTGGAAAAGACCAGCGGAAAGTTGGTTTGGAAAAATGAAATTCAGGTGAAGCAATTTGAAAAAGGACATCCGTCTTTTAATCCAGCGAGTAGCACACCGACTTCCGATGGCGAGCGAGTCGTTGCCTATTTTGGTTCTTATGGTTTGGTTTGCTACGACGTTACTGGCAAACTGGTCTGGGAAATTAAGATGCCAGTGACCAAGTCGTTTGGAGGAAACGCAACTTCCCCGGCGATTGTTGGCGATCGGGTAATTTTATATCGAGGAAATTACGTCGATCATTTTTTGTTGGCAGTTAATAAGCGAACGGGTGAAGAGGATTGGCGGGTTGCGCAGGAGGAAGAGTTCACCGGCGAAATGGCGTGTACAGCGTGTCCAATCGTCGCCGGCGATCAAGTCATTATTCATTCCGCCCGGTCGATTCAGGCATATCAACTGAAAAACGGAAGCAAGGCCTGGGAGATGAAATGTGCGACAACCGGGACGAGCACGCCGGTTCTGGTTGGAGAAGAAGTCCTTGTTGCCGCATGGAATAAAATGGGGGAACCCTCCCTTCGACCGGAGTTTCCATCGTTCGATAAACTGCTTGTTGAGCACGACCGTAATGATGATGGTTTCATCAACCGCGGAGAGTTTCCCGAGCTTTGGATTTTTCACCGCCCCGAGGGGATGGAAGCTCCAATGAACGGGGCGAAAATTAGATTTGACCGCGCCGATCAAAATAAAGATTCCAAATTGTCGGCTAACGAATGGAGTCGCCAGCTAAAGGGAATTGAGAAATTTCGCGAGAACTATCAAACTCACGGTATTCTTGCCATCCCACTTAAGAGCGAAGGTATGTTGGGAGTCGATCAGATTCGAACATTGGAGACTCAGGGCATTTCGGAAGTTCCCTCACCGGTTAGTGACGGTAAGTATCTATATTTTGTCAAGAACGGCGGTGTATTGAGTGGTCTTGAGATTGCGACGGGTAAGCGAGTTTATCGAAAGCGAACAGGAGGCAAGGGAACTCATTATGCGTCTCCTCTAATTGCTGGCGATCGAATCTACTGCACCGCTGGAGATGGAAAGATCAGCGTGATTTCCACGGGAGCGAATCCGGAAGTACTTGCGATCAACGATCTGGAAGAAGACGTCTTTGCGACCCCGGCGATTGTCGATGGAGTTATTTACGTGCGAACGCATTCAGCGCTTTTTGCTTTTGGCGAGGAGGTAGAAAGATGATAGTTTTTCGACATTCTCTTTGCTGGGGTCTGGCTGTTGTCTGTTGGAGTGGGCTTTGGGTGGGGAGTGGATTTGCCGAAGACCAATGGGTTAAGCAAGTCCAGCCTTTGATTGAATCTTCCTGTCTTGCCTGTCACAGTGACGCGGAGGAATCTGGGCTAAATCTTTTGACGCTCGGCCGTGATCTTTCAGATCCGGCTGTATTTAAAAAATGGGAGCATGTTTTCGATCGTGTGCAAAATGGCGAAATGCCTCCGGCGACGGAAGCTCGGCCAGAGACTGCCGTTTTAGATGCCGCGTTAGCTGCGTTAAAGCTAAGCCTTCGCAATGCCAGTCAAAAATACCAAAAAGAATTTGGTCGCGTGCCAACTCGCCGTCTGACGCCGCTTGAGTTTGAGTATTCACTTCATGATATGTTGGGAATTCATGGAAGCCTTGCCAATTATCTTCCTCCCGAAAATCGCTCGTCTTCGTTCGATACGGTGGCTCGCCAGCAAGGAATGTCTGCGGTTCATCTGCAGGGATATTTAGCGGCAGCAGATGTTGCGATGGAGGAAGCAATTCAGCTTGGGCCGAGGCCCAACTTAAAGCCAATTGAGATGAAGTATCAAACGCATCCTTACGCGACAATGTGGTTCGAGCGACCATTGAGGAATGGCGGCCAAACCGTCAAACGGGTTGACGGGGCATGGGTTAGTTTTGATGTTAAGCCCCACGTTGCGCAGTCAAATAACATGGGTTATCGGCCACGTAAGCCGGGGCTTTACCGCATCACTGCCGAAGCATACGGGTATCAGGCCAAGACGGTTGTTTCGTTTCAAATTTACAAGGGCTCGGACCAGCAAGGTGGCGCTGAACTAATTGGCGCGTTTGATTTACCGCCAGGTAAAACGCGTCAAATCGAGCTGACTCACTTTTTTACCCCAGATGATTTCTTTTATCCTGCTCCGGGTGATCACGATTGCCAGCCAGACGGTCGAGAAATATTTGCAAATCAGGGTGTGAGAGATTACCGGGGTGAAGGACTGGCAATTAAATGGTTGAAAATACAAGGTCCATTGGAGACTTCGTGGCCGCCGGCGAGTACCCGAAAGTTTTTGCAGACACAGCAATACGAAGAGAAGCGATCTCCCAAGGGGTTTCGTTATTTTAACCCTAAATATCAAAAACCTGATTCCGAACAAGCGCGAAAAATAGTCTCAAGTTTCGGTCATCAATTGTATAGACGGCCACTCCAAGGGAGGGAACTGGATGGGCTGGTCGGGTTGGCTGTGTCTGAACTAGAGGCCGGCCGCCCCTTGCATGAAGCGATTCAAGTACCGCTTAAAACGATGATCAGTTCGCCTCGTTTCCTCTATCACGCCGGGGCTCCTGGGAGGTTGGAAGGCTATGCGCTGGCAACACGTTTGTCGTATTTTTTATGGAAGAGCATCCCTGATAAAGCGCTTTTTGAACTTGCTGCTAATGGAAGGTTGCTGGACAAAAAGGTTTTGGAAAATCAAGTGAATCGGATGTTGGATGATAAAAAATCAAATCGGTTTATCGACGATTTTCTTAATCAATGGCTCGGTCTAGGCGAGATCGATGCGACGACCCCCGATGAAAAACTATTTCCAGAATACGACGACAATTTACGGCAGGCGATGCTGAGTGAGACGCGTTTGTTTTTTCGGGAGCTGGTCGATAAAAATTTAAGCCCCGACAATTTAATTGATTCCAATTTCACTTTCTTGAATCGACGTTTGGCTGAGCATTACGGTCTGCAGTTGGAGGGTGAACAAATGGTCAAGGTATCCCTGGCTGGCAACAGTCCGCGAGGGGGATTGATGACGCAAGCCAGCGTTTTGAAAGTAACTTCTAATGGCGTTGCAACCTCCCCGGTCAAACGGGGGAATTTTGTCTTAGATAAACTGCTCGGCACTCCGCCCTCTTCACCTCCGCCTGACATTGGTTCGATTGAACCAGACACACGGGGTACCACCACTGTGCGTGAGACATTGGCAGCGCACCGAGATGTCGAGTCGTGTGCGAGCTGCCATCGAAAGATTGACCCTCCCGGATTCGCGCTGGAGAGCTTTGACCCGATTGGAGGGTATCGGACCCGTTATCGTTCCACAGGCAGAGGTGAAAAAACCAAACGCCAATTCTTGGGGCGGCCAATTCGTGAATACCGTGAGGGACCGGCGGTTGACGCTTCGGGAATGACCGAGTCCGGCGAAACGTTTAAAGGAATTAGAGAATACAAAGAAATTTTGGCAAATCAAAAATCGAGGGTGACTAGAAATTTGTTGACACGACTTGTGGTTTACTCGACCGGCGCGGAGATTCAATTCGCAGATCGCGATAAAATCGCCAAGATGACGGAAGATAATCTAGTGAAATCGCGCGGAGTTCGAGATTTAATCCATACGATGATTCAGAGCGACTTGTTTCTTAATAAATAGAGAGACGGGGTCTGCGGCCTGATCACTTTGGGAGTGAAAAAATGAAAAAACAACTAAACCGAAGAACCTTCCTACGGGCATCCGGCGTTTCTCTCGCATTGCCCTGGCTAGAGTCTATGCAACCCGCCTGGGGGCGGAGTGCTGATAAACCGCCGGAGCGAATGATCTGTATATGTACGGCACTGGGTCTTCACGGGCCGGCACTTTATCCGCAAACGGTCGGCCCGAATTACGAAGGCACCGAATACCTCAATCAGCTCGAACGGCATCGCGACGAGTTTACTTTATTTTCCGGGCTGTCCCATGTTGACCAAGGTGGAGAGCATGCGACGGAGCTTACTTTTTTGAGCGGCGCCCGTAACCCCGGTAAAGATGGGTTTCAAAACTCCGTTTCTGTAGATCAGGTTGCTGCAAAGCATCTTGGGTACGTGACTCGCTTTCCCTCAGTGATGCTCAGTAGTACGGGAGCGGACAGTCAGTCGTACAACGACAGTGGCGTCATGGTGCCGGCAGAATACAGCCCGGCCCGTTTATTTTCCAACCTGTTTTTACAGGGAGATGCTCGAGAGTTAAGTTTGCAAAAACGAAAATTAAAACAAGGCAAAAGTATTCTCGATGAACTGCGAGTGCAGGCGCGGTCGATGCAAAAGACGGCAACCGCGGCAGATCGGGATCGACTCAATGAGTATTTTTCATCTATTCGAGATGCCGAACGCAATTTGGCGGCTGCGGAAGTCTGGTTCGACCGTCCGAAACCAAAAACTACAGCGCGACCTCCCAAGGATATTCACGACAAAGCTGACTTGATTGGGAAAACTCGATTGTTGTTTCAAATGATTCCACTAATTTTGGAAACCGATTCTTCGCGAATCGTGAGCGTCTTTATTCAAGACCACCACGCTGTTCCCAAAATTGAAGGCGTCGAATCGGAACACCACAACCTCTCGCACCATGGCCGGGACGAAGTCAAAATTGCCCAGTTGAAGAAAATTGAAACGGCGATTCTTGGTTGTTATGGCGAACTGTTGGATCAACTGAAAACAAAAAAAGAGGAAGGGGATCGACTCTTGGATAAAACGACGGTGATGTTTGGCAGCAATCTTGGAAATGCGAACGCTCATGATCCAAGCAACCTTCCCATCTTTCTTGCCGGTGGCGGTTTTGAGCATGGGAAATATGTCGCCTTCGATCGAAAAAATAATCAACCGCTCAGCAATCTATATCTCACCATGTTAAACAAGATGGGTGTTCCCGCTGAGAGTTTTTCGACGAGCACAGGAGGGTTGTCTTGGTCCTGAATTGCCAGTGTTTATTTGCCAACGTAGGAATTGTAAACATGAAGAACAGTTTTTTGTTGATGTCGTTGTATGCGGTCATCATTTCGCTTATTTGCATTAATGTTGGAAACGCTCAATCAAGCGATGAATTCGAAAGTCAGTGGCACCACTGGCGTGGTCCTGACGTCACAGGAGTGTCGGCAACCGCCCAGCCGCCATTGGAGTGGAGTGAATCTAAAAACATTCAATGGAAAGTGCCGGTCGAGGGTGAAGGTGGATCGACCCCAATTATTTGGAAAGACAAAGTATTCTTATTGACGGCGATTAAAACAGACAAGTTGGATGCTTCGATCCCTAATCCAGAGGATCAACCCAAGCGTAATTTTTTTGATATCAAAACTCCCAATGCTTTTCACCAATTTGTGGTCATTTGTCTCGATCGTCATTCCGGGAAAGAACTTTGGCGGCGAGTGGCTGACGAACGAATTCCTCACGAAGGACATCATGGCGATAATGATTTCGCATCGGCGTCACCAACGACCGATGGGAAGCGGTTGTATTGCTGGTTCGGTTCGGCGGGACTTTATTGTTTTGATCTCGATGGAAAACAATTGTGGCAACGAGACCTCGGAAAAGCGTTTGTCGGATCGAGTCTTGGCGAAGGTTGTTCTCCGGTGATTCACGATGGAAAGTTGGTTGTGGTTCGAGATCATTCGAAGCAATCAACGATTTCGGTTCTCGATGCGAAAACGGGTAAAACAATTTGGGAGAAAAACCGAGACGAACCTAACGCCTGGGCAACACCACGGGTGATTCAATACGAAGGCAAAACACAAGTGATCACCGCGGCGTCCAACGAGATTCGCAGTTATGACCTGGCCAATGGAGATGTAATCTGGCGATGTCGGGGATTAACTGGCAATGTGATCCCCTGCCCAGTCACTCAGGGTGGAGTGGTCTACTGTATGAGCGGGTACGAGGGGTTTTCTTTGTTAGCGCTTGAGATTTCCAGAACAGGCGATATCACGGATACCGACGCGGTGGTTTGGAAAAAAAAGCAGGGTACCCCGTACATCCCCTCGCCGCTGCTATACGAAGGGATGTTGTATTTCAGCCAGTCCAATCGAAATATATTGACTTGCCTCGATGCTACGACAGGAACTGAGATTTTATCGCGAACTCGTTTGCCAGAACTGTCGAATATCTATGCTTCGCCTGTTGGCGCTCAAAATCGCATTTATTTGACGGGGCGAAATGGAAAGACGGTTGTATTGAATCGTACGGATAAGATCGACGTGCTTGCTGTGAACCAACTGGACGAGCGGATCGACTCGTCGCCAGCTTTGGTCGGAAAACAATTGTTTTTGCGAGGTGAGCAGAGTCTCTATTGTATTTCGGGAGATCAATAAACAACGGTGGAGAGCGCTGCAGTTGTTAGCGTAGGAGAGGATTCGCTGTTGCGGTGTGAGAGGATCGGGACGCCTGTTAAATTAATTTGGTTAAGATAGTCCCATGGATGCTGTTAAGGCGCCGGGAAATCAAGGCCCAGAATTGTTTTGCGGCTTTGAGACGTAAGCGAATTATTAGACATAGGAAAAGTAGTATGAAGGTTTTGATGACTTTTTGTGCGTTGGTCATTGCCATGATTGTCGCAGGTAGCGATGCGGTGGCGGGCACCAAAATTAACAATGCAAATCAAGATAAGGAATTGAAAGTGGGTGACCCTGCTCCGAATTGGAAATTGACTGGCAGCGACGGCAAGGTTTACCAACTGTCAGATTTTAAAGGAAAGAAAGCTGTCGTTGTTTCTTGGTATCCCATGGCATTAACCGGTGGCTGAACGATGCAATGTAAGTCGCTTCGTGAAAGCGGCAACGATTTGAAGAAGTTCAATGTGGCTTATTTTGGAGCAAGTTGCGATCCGCTTGCAAAGAACAAGCAGTTTGCAGACAAGCTTGAATTGGATTATCCCTTGCTCAGTGACACCGACACGAAGGTCGCAGCGGCCTACGGAATTCAACGAGGAACACGATCGAAACGTGTGACTATTTTTGTTGATGTCGACGGCAAGATTGCGCACGTTGAATCCAAGGTAAATTTGCGAGCACACGGTAAGCAAATTGTCGAACAACTTGAGAAGTTAAACGTTGCGAAGAAGTCAGCGGACTCAAATGAAAAGTAAAATTTTGTAACCTGCGGTAGTTATAAAGGTGGTTCGAGTGAAATTGAATTGTATTTTGATTTTGATTGGTTCGGTTGCTGCTGGCGTTTTAGCGGGATCGGCAACCTTCGATGAAAATTCGAACCACACTTTTTCGACAAATCGAGCGTACCGGCCTGTCGCTTCCAGCGAATCCATTCGCATGCCAAGTAAAATTGGTAACCGAAGTTACATGAGTCCGCATGCATCGCCGATTGCGGTAAGCGATCGGTTTGTGTTTGCGGTCAACACCCCTGCCGATACGCTCGATATCATTGAGAAGACGAACAATGAAGTTGTGCATCGAGTCAATGTTGGTATCGATCCAGTCAGCGTTGCGGTTCGTCCAGACGGTAAAGAGGTTTGGGTCGCCAATCATATTTCCGACTCGGTCAGTGTGATCGATACTGATTCGGAAAGCCGGACTTGCTTTCAGGTCGTTGCGACAATCCAGGCGTTCGAGAAGGGTGGCCGAGCTACCCGTTTTGATGAACCCGTTGGGATTGCTTTTGCAGGCAATGAGAAAGCCTATGTAGCGCTTTCGGCGGAAAATGAGATTGCGGTCGTCGACGTCTCGACGCGAAAACTCATGAAACGCCTTGAAATCGTTGGCCAGGATCCACGAGCCATTTCTGTGCGAGGAGATCGCCTTTATGTAATTCCTTTCGAATCTAATAACCAAACACAGCTGTCGGGAGGTAAAAAAGAGGAGATTGGGAGCGATCTGGTAACTTTTGACGCCTGGGATCACTCGATATCGAACAACAATGTTCTTTCTTTGGGGCATGTGGTTGATATTGTTAAACATCCCGAGGTTCCCGACCAAGACCTTTTCGTTTTTGATACCAAGACCGATGAGTTAATCGAAACCGTGGACTCGTTAGGGACGTTACTCTACGGTGTTGCTGTCGACTCCAAGGGGCGTGTTTTCGTCGCGCAGACAGATGCTCGAAATGATGTTAACGGTCGTGCAGGAACAAAAAAACACGGCTTGGCGGAGTTAGGCAATCGCGCTTTTTTGAATCAGATTACCAAGATCGAGTTTAGCGGTTTAGAGGCGCGCCAACCCAAATTCATCGATTTGGAACCAGCCCCTCCCACTGAGTTTGATCCACGGGATGCGCTTGCGACTCCTTTTGCAATCGAAGTCAGCGACGATGATCAAATTTTAGTCGTCACGGCAGCAGGTTCAGACAAACTGTTCACCGTGAACCCTGATACGGGAAAAGTATTAGGTCGAGTTAACGTTGATTCAGTTCCGCGAGGAATTGCCCTCGAATCCCAAAATGCGGGAAAAGTACTACGGGCCTGGGTTCATAATAGTATTGCCAATACGGTTTCAATGGTTGATCTAGAGAATCCGTCTCTACCGGTCGTGGCCAAAACAATCGCGCTGGAAGATCCAACTCCGGTTGAATACAAAAAAGGTCGTGCTGTTTTTAATTCTGCTAAGGCATCGACGAGCGGTACCTTTTCCTGTGCTAGTTGCCATCCCGATGGGCACACAGATCAACTGCTCTGGGTCTTGAAAACTCCAGTGGTTACGGGCGGGAATCAGATCATGCCGAGATCGACCATGCCGTTGCGGGGGTTGCGGGATACCGCCCCGTTTCACTGGGACGGTATCCCCGGAGATCCCTATGGAGGGAACAACAGTGCAAGTATTCACGCTCACGTAGAGCCTAATAGCGACCCGGATGATCCTGTCTCATCAATTCGAAGTGTTGTCGATGGATCGCTCGCTTCTACCATGAGCATCGTCGGTTTGAGTGTGGTCAATGACGAGGGCAAGGTTGGGGCACTGTCGAGAAGCGAGCGAGATGCACTGTCTCAATTTCTACTTGATGTTCCATTCCCGCCGGCACAGCGTAGAGCCTACACCAATGTTTTGTCCCGAGAAGCTAAACAAGGATTCGAACTGTTCCATATTTCTGGTGACGATGATCCCTCGAAAACTAGATTCAACGTCTGCGGAGACTGTCATCGGATGCCGTTTTTAGTGAGCACCAATACGCCGGGAACTGGGATGGATGCGCCAACGTGGAGGGGGGCTTACGACCGCTGGCTGATTCTTCCGCAAGGACGGTTAAATATTGTCGAGTTTCCTTTTTTTCGCAGGATCGCCGAAACCGGGCTAGATGAAGAGTCAATTTGGAAAATGTCATGGGGCGGGCGGGCACGGTTCAACCCGGTCTGGAAGATGGTACTCGAAGGGAGCACTGGAGTTTCCGGGGCCTTAGGTCGTCAGGTGACACTAATGCGTTTCACGGGGAACAGTGGACGGTCGGTTGATTTACTAAAGGCGCTTGGGAGCGCCTCCGCCGAGGGGGCAGTGGTGCTGCAAGTAGATGGTGCATTGTTGGACCGGGAATCGTCATCTCCGGTGCAGTTGCAGTTTGATGGAGAGTTGGAGGGTGGGAAATATCGATTGATAGCTGAACGATCGAAGGTGTCCCTGACCGGCACGTTGGGGTCGAGTTCCTTTGAGTTTGGTGAGTCTTATTCGCGGGATGAATTGTTACGTTTAGCGAGCGAAGGTCTTTTTGTCGGTACGTTCACAGCCAGACATGCCAGCGACCATCGGGATCAAACTCCGCAACCAGCGCTGTGGACGAAAGGCTCATTGCATGCCCAGCGAGGGCATCAGGAATTCCCTTTTTTGTATGAGGGAAGTTTGAAAATGTCGATTAGTGGGCGGCATGTTGCGGAAAGCGCTGCAGTGATTGTCGATGGGAGACGAGTTGCTGGTAAAGTTGGAATCGAAGAGGACAACGTTGAAATTGAGTTAGTGGAATTGCCATCTCAGGGTTTGCATACGCTCCAGATACAGAATCCGAATGGTCTTTTTAGTAATGATTTCATTTTTCATGTCACAACCGATCAGCAGTCGGCAATTGCTGCTGAGAAGAAGATCCGAAGAGATCGAGTTCCTGCGAGGTTGTGGGATGCGATTTCTGAAAATGATTTACCAAGAGTTAAAAATTTGGTTCGTCGAGGCGCCAATGTGAGCGCCCGCCATCCGGAAAATGGCAGGACTCCACTGGGCCAGGCAGCGCTCTTAGGCAATACCGAGGTTGGTAAGTTTTTAATCGAAAAAGGGGCAAGGGTATCGGGGAGTAACCGAGATGGAAATACGCCTCTCCACGTTGCGGCATTTCTTTGCGAATTCGAATTTGTTGAACTATTGCTCAAGCATGGTGCGGATCGGAACAAAAAAAATGGCGACGGTCGAATACCTGTCGAGGTGATTAATTCTGATTTGAGTAAACGAACCGGGGAGATTTATGAGGGGATTGGCAAGGCAACTGGAAGAGATTTTGACTTGGATAAAATCCGAAAAAGTCGCCCTAAGATGGCCCAATTCCTGCGAGATTATGGGCAAAAACCGGATGTAAATGATTGATTGTTTGTTTGTTGTGAGGAGTTGGCCCCAGTTCATTTGAATCAACGAACCTGAACCCGCATAATTCGATTGTTCGGGCGTTAAATTAAATCTGGAAGAATGCCGGAGCGAACACTTGGGCTAACGAATTTCGTCTGGGATTTCGCCATCGCCTGTTGGTTCCCCTTGGGCGAGCCAGGAGAGGTTGAATCGAGCAACCTGGGATCCGCCGTCAGGCCCTCCTTCGTAATGAAGATAGATCCAGCCTTCGGAGGCAGTTCCGGGACGTCCAGCGGTGAGGGAGGAATAGGCGGCTGCCCCTGCGAACACCAAGCGTTTGACTGGCCACGTTTTTCCACCATCGAAACTTGCCCAAACGGTGGCTCGTTCGCGTTTTGGATTTTTGGTATCGATGTTGCTGAAGATTAAAATATCTTTTCCGGTGATCGGCAACCGGACCAACCCTCCCATGCATCCGTAGGATCGGTGTTGGTGACCATCGGGCAGAATTTCAACGATGTCCCAGTCTTTCCAGGTTTGTCCACTGTCGTCGCTGATCGCGCTACGGCGCCGAGTGTTGTTGGGGCGCTCCTGCCAATGGACGCGAGAGTTGTAGTAAATTCTTCCATCTGAAAGTTCGGCAAGTGTCGCCTCGCCGGTGCCATTTTCCGGAAACGGCTCACTTGTTTTCCAAGACTTGCCATGGTCGTCACTGAAAATCGCATTGGTGTAGTGGTTAGGCCACTCGGATCGATCGTTCTTTTTTCCATAGTACCGCGACGCGCGAATGAGTCGCCCACGGTGAGGGCCATGGCGCAACGTGATGCCGTGTTCGTTCATATGCATCGAAGGCAAATTGCCATTTTTGTCAGGCTCAATTTTTGTCTTTTCAGCTTTCCAAGTCTTACCGTCATCCTGACTGCGGTACATTGTTAGTGGCGCTGGTGGATGATGATCTTCGGCAAACATAAGGATGTCCCCTGTGTTTTCATCGACTGTTGTGCCACCGCCATGTATCCCGGATTTCGTAATGGATAATTCCGGCCCCCAGGTTTTACCACCATCTTCGCTGCGGCGAACACGAATGTGATTGCTCCCCCACGATGCGAGAACCGTTCCGCGACGCGTTACCGTGATGTTGGGAAACCGCTCATTTTTAAAAACCTGAGTGGATTCCAAAATTGGTGTTCCG
>JAALLA010000044.1:0-9979 GCA_011087765.1 Pirellulaceae bacterium | reverse complement strand
GGAGAGATTTGTTGAGATTTTTGATTAAGTGGCAAAATCAACTGCTATTAGAGTTGCAATTAATAATTAAGTTTCGAAGATGGACAAGAGCATAATGGCTTTAGCGACTAAGGTTAACTAGCGTGCGTAATGATGCGTTCGATCAAAGTTTTGGTTAACGCGGATTGTGCTTGATGGCAGTGATTTTCCTAACCTCCTTGTGTGGTCGCCCGCACAATCAATTGTTTCCGATGCTAAAGGGTTTGAGGCGATGAATTTGAATTTTAATAGGTGGATTGGCGTATTTTATTTTTGCATTGGCCTCAGTTTGTGCTGGGTCGATGGGGTGAGTAAGGCGCAAGAGAGTAACTCCACCCAGCCGAGTTCGATGCGTTTTCGCGGAAACAATGCGGATGGCCTGGCACCTGATAATTCTGGACTGCCGGAATCATGGTCAAAAACAAAAAATGTGAAGTGGGTGGCGGATGTTCCCGGTTGGGGATGGTCTTGTCCTGTGGTTGTCGGTGATCGTGTATTTTTGACGGCGGTCGTGGGTGATGAAGAAAATATAAAACCTAAAAAGGGACTTTACTTAGGCGAGGGAGTTCGGGATCCGGCGAAAGGTCAGCATCATTGGCTGGTTTTTTGCTTTGACCTCAATAGTGGGAAACAGATTTGGAAGAAAGAAGCTCACACCGGCCAACCGTTGATTCCGCGCCATCCAAAAAGTTCTTATGCCGCCGAGACGCCTGCGAGTGATGGAGAACGATTGTTTGTCGTTTTTGGAGACGTAGGAATTTACTGCTACGATCTGGACGGTAATTCAATTTGGTCAAAAAAGATTGAGCCGAAAAAAACTCTTAATGACTGGGGAGCGGCATCTTCACCCGTCGTGCACGATGGAAAACTGATTGTAGTTTATGACAATATGGAGAGTTCCTGGATTGCCTCCTATGACGGAGCCACAGGTAAAGAAATTTGGAACAAGAAACGAGATGAAACACATACTTGGTCCACTCCTTTTGTTTGGGAAAATGAGATCAGGACAGAAATTGTTGTTCCGGGGCAGCGAAAGTATCGGGGATATTCTTTATCGGGTGAAGTTCTCTGGGAGTTCGATGGAAAAGCGAACCTTGTGATTTCGTCTCCTTTTTCGTCGCACGGACTGTGCTATTTAGCATCCGGCTATGTTGGGGCTCCACACAAGAATACATTTGCGATTAAGCCCGGAGCACATGGTGATCTTGCGCCTAACGCAGACAAGTACACTGAGAACGAATTTATCGCCTGGCACACACCGAGGTCTGCGCCTTACAACACCACGCAGTTGGTTTATGGTGATTATCTTTATACGCTTTACGATTTTGGTTTTTTGACTTGCCACGATGCCAAAACGGGTGTGGAAGTTTATGGCAAGCAGCGGTTGAAACCGCGTGGTTCATTCACCGCTTCTCCGTGGGCTTACAACGGTAAAATCTTTTGTCTTAACGAAGATGGAATGACCTATACGATTCAGCCGGGCCCGGAGTTTAAAATTCTTGGTACGAGTGATTTAGCCGAACTGTCTCTCGCCTCTCCAGCGGTCGTCGGTGATAAATTATTACTGCGAACAGCCTCAAAACTGTATTGTTTAAGCGAGTCTGAGGACTAGGTTTTCGTTGTGTTCGATCCGTTGGCAGAGTTTCACCGAGTTGACAGTGCGCATTGGTTGTTAGAATGCAATGACGAGAAACGGCTGTATTTCGATCAGCCAATCAATATGGCAATTATTTTAAGGCGGTTTTGTTGGTTTCAAAAATAGGCCGGGCACTGGCTTTGGGGCGTTTACCGGTCGTAGTTTTAATGATCGTGGTTTTAATAGGTCTCAATGCGCTGACTGCCAGTTTTGCGGTAGCTCAGGATTTGGATCCTAAGCTTCGTCGGTACGAGCAGGGTCCTTTGGTCAAAAAAGATTACCAAGGTTCAGCGCCTGATACGATTAAACAATTCGCTGCCTCAACTGAAATCGAGGTGCGGTATGAATACAGTTATCAGCTTTACGAAAAGGATCAGAAATTTCAAATCTACGTGACCGACTTCGAAGTCTACTCGATCATGTTGCAAAAAAAATCATGGAATAGGCAGTTGTATAACGCTCGACTGCTCGACCATGAGCAAGGGCACTTTGATATTGGCCAAATCTTTGCTTTGCAGGCGAAAATTGAGATTGCGAGAAAAATGAAAGATAAGCGACGTTTCTTTAGCACTGGCAAGACCAAGGCAGGCGTGATAGCTAAGCTTGAGGAAACATTGAGTCAGGAATTTTCACATGTTGTGGCTGAGATGATGGAAGCCCAAACTGATTACGACCGCGCTACCAACCATGGCCGCGACCGGAATCCACAAAAACTTGCCCGTGATGGCCATTCAGAGAAACTAAAGGCATTGCAAAAGAAAGTCAAAAGCCTGGCGGGACATCAATAGCTCATTTAAAAGTCTCTGTGGATAGCACGTTTATTCGCAATGTAGCCACCTCTTTGGCAATGCGAATTGATGGGCAAGCTTGACAGATACGGCGAGGTGCCGTATGTTTACGTTGTAAATGCGTATGCGTTAGGTTCGATCTCATTTGCGGACGCACAAGCGCTGGTAGGAGGCGGCTGATCTTGGGTTTCACTTTGTCGAAATATCGAGTTGGCTCTAGTTTGAAAAAAGTATTTTAAGGTTTTGGAATAATGAAAATTAATCAAATTCTCGTTAGTTTGTTTGTGCTCGCTTTAGTTGTTCCATGCTTTGGGCAGGAGAAGGGCGGCAAAAATGGCGGTGGTGGAATGTTCGACTCGAAAGAGGAATATGGAAATTTCATTGGGTCAGCCAAAAGGGCGTCGGCGGAAAATCCAGAATTGCGAGCTTTGATCCCACTCATCAACGATATTGCCCAGGGACAGCCGATTGGTTCAACTGCTTCGCGTTTTGGAACCGCCAGCAGCGAGCTTGGCCTCTTGGCGAATCCGCGCATTCGCGAAGACATTGAAATGGTTGATGACCAGTATCGAGAGTTTCAGGAACGACAGCGGGCAATGCAAAAGGAAATGGCAGAACAGTTAAGGCAAATCGATTTCACAGACACTGAAAATCTTCCGAGCCAAATTAAAGAGATCCGCGATTCTGCTGAGCGAGAAATGAATGAGTTGTTGCTTCCTCATCAGGTTAAGCGACTGCGGCAGTTGAGGATGCAGTCTTTACTTCAGCGGCGTGACCTGGTTCAGGTGTTAACGGCCGATCCTATTAAGTCGGATCTTAAGATTACTGATGAGCAATCTCGGGAGTTGCGAGACTATCAAGTACAGATGCAGGAAGACCTGCAGCGAGAGATCGCAAAACTACAGGATAAAGCGCGTAGTCGATTACTTTCTAAATTGAATCCCTCACAGAAGAAGCAAGTCGAAGAGATGATTGGTGACACGTTTGTTTTCCAGAATTCAAGAGACAAGGCGGAGGGAAGAGCGAAAGGGAAGGGCAAAACGTACGGCAAGGGCAAGTGATTTTCAAAGTAAGAAATTTGCTTTTTATTCCATTGCCGAGTTGAAGTGGGTACAATAAGAATCCAAGAGGCATCGCTGATCGAGTCGGCGGTGTCTTTCTTTTTGGTTACTTCGCTGGTTTTCTGTGAGACGTGAAAATGTGGATGTTCTATACAACGCGATTTGCTCTGTTAGTTTTGGTTGCTTTGTTGATGACCAACGTTGCCGAAGCGACTGAGAAGCGACCTAATATCATTTATATTTTGGCAGATGATCTAGGTTATGGAGATCTCGGATGTTACGGTCAGCAGTTAATCAAGACGCCAAATATTGACAGCCTCGCGAAGACTGGAATGCGTTTTACCGACCACTATTCCGGGGCTCCAGTTTGCGCGCCTGCCCGATGCGTTTTATTGACAGGACTCCATACAGGTCACTGTCCAATTCGAGGTAATCGGGCGTTGAAATTTGAGGGCAACGTACCTATTCCTAAATCGTATACCACGCTGGGCGAGGTAATGCAGAAAGCTGGTTACGCGACGGGTGCATTTGGTAAATGGGGGCAAGGTTATCCAGGATCGGTGGGTGACCCTGTGCTTCGGGGGTTTGACCAATTCTATGGCTACAACTGTCAGCGTGAAGCGCACAACTACTATCCAGGGCATCTTTGGAAGAACGATAAAAAGGTAGTTTTAACTGGTAATGAACAGGGCAAGAAGCAGCAATATTCGCACGATTTAATCACCGAGCAGGCGTTAAGTTTCATTGCGACTCCCCGCGACAAGCCATTTTTTGCTTACGTTCCTTACACGATTCCTCATACAAGTTTTCAAGTGCCTGAGTTAGCAGCATATCGAGCAAAAAACTGGTCGGTCAATCAGAAGACACAAGCGGCTATGATCTCGCGAATGGACCGAGATGTTGGACGAATAATTAAACAGGTTCAAGCGATTGGCGCAATTGAGAACACATTGATTATTTTTTCATCCGACAATGGCCCCCATGGCGCAGGCAAAACACTCACGCACTTTAATGCTGCCGGTCCACTTCGCGGCAAAAAAGGAGCGACTTACGAAGGCGGAATTCGGGTGCCACTGGTGGTCAGTTGGCCCGGGACAATCAAGCCCGGGACGGAAAGTGATCACCTTTCCGGGTTTCAGGATTTGTTTCCAACGTTTGCTGAATTAGCGGGTGCCAGAGTGCCTGCGAAAATCGATGGTATTAGTTTTGTTCCCGAGTTATTAGGTCAATCCAATCAAGCCAAGCACGAGTATCTCTACTGGGAACTGGGTACGCGTCAGGGATTGAGAAAAGGAAATTGGAAGGCAGTCCGCAACAGTACGAAAAACAAGTTGGGCGACGTTGAAATTTATGATCTCACGAATGATGTTGGCGAGGCAAACAACCTTGCAGCACAACGACCGGAACTCGCCGCGGATTTTCTGAAATTATTGCAAGCTGCTCGCACCCCCTCTGAGCTTTTCCCGGCACCGGTTTTGGACAACGAAAAATGAAGTTAAAGCCTCAACTAACGGTCTGGTTTTTTGGCTTCATCCTGCTCGTACCGACTCTTATTGCGCAGTCCATTGAGCCACGAAATCCTAAACCGAATCAAGGATCAGAAATAGCTAGAGTGACTGCCCAGCCATCGGTCTCGCCGGTTTTGATGAAGCCGGGAAAATTGATTTTTGCGGATAGTTTTCAGGAAGGCACCATTCGGCCCCAATGGATTCCGCTGCATCAAACCAGGTGGGACGTAACCAACGGTCTGCTCCACGGCATTCCCGCAACAGAAGAATTTCAGAAAAGTCGAACGAAACACAACGGTGGCACACCAAGTTCGAAGCTGGTGGTGCCGGTAACAGACTGCATCCTCCAAATGTCTTTTAAATTAACCGGCAAGATGAATGGTGCACACTTTGGATTTAATGACGGGACGTTTCAAAGTGGTACCGGGCATGTCGGGCGGGTTACGTTTCACAAACGGGACGGGATTTCGCTGATCAAGGATAAAAATACCAAACTCGAAAACGATCAGGTTGAAGTACTCAAGTCAAATCCATTTAAGATTCAGTCAGACCAATGGTATACCCTTGTGCTGGAAGTCAAAGGCGAGCAAATGGTGATGCAATTAAAAGATGGGCCAACTTTGAAGGCGCAGCACAAGCGATTTCGATCGCCAAAGTCTTGGATTAATTTGCCCACGCGAGGTGGTGGTGAAATCTTTTATGACGATGTCCGGATCTGGGCGCCGCTGAAGGAATAGTAACCTTTGAGGGTTAGTTGTTTTTGATTATTTCAAAAGTTCCGTTTTCTAATTGTTGGATCGTAACCAAACGATTGAAATCAACGGCCCGAAACGTTTGGGATTTTTGATTAGGCCCCATTATTTCGATCGAGACAGGTGTGTCGGCCTTGCCCAATCCGAAGTGAAGTGTCATTTCATTTTGATTTCCCTGTCCAGTGCCCGCTTCGACTGCTCTGGCGAAGACGTTTTTCCCGGCAATCACCTTAACTACGGTACTGACTGCGGATCGGTTTAAGTCAGTTCCATTCCCGTGTACCAGGACCTTCAACCAATCCCTGTTTTCCAACTGATTTTGATAGAGTTTGTTTGCGGTGATCAAATCGAGATCGCCATCACGATCGTAATCGGCCCAGGCTGCCTGATACGTGGGCGGTAGGTTTTCTAGGTTGTTGTCAGCGGTGACATCTGAAAATTTAAAGTTAGTCTGGTTCTTGTAAAGCACGGCGTTGTTCTTTTTGCCGAACGAGGCGGTACCGTAAACGGTTGTAAAAAACAAATCAAGATTGCCATCATTGTCAAAATCGCCGACCGTCGGGCTGGCATAAGATTCTTGATAAAAAACTCCGGAGGTGCCTCGATCTTCAAATGTATATCCTTTGTCGGGTCCAAGATTCTTGAGGAATCTGGATTGAGGTTGGTTGCCGCGGCTGTCTCGATGGGCAAAATTACCCGCGAATAAATCGAGCAATCCATCATTGTCAAAGTCTCCCCAGGCAGCGCCAATCGAATGTCCTCCACCAAATTTATCGGAAGTGGCAACTGCATTCAGGGTTGGCGCCTTGTTCTCAAAATTTCCCGCTCCATCATTCACCCACAACAGATTTGGCTGGAGTCGGTAATTGGAAACGTAGATATCGGGATCACCATCGAGGTCGTAATCACAGGCAGTCACTCCTCTCGCGCGAAATTGAGAATCCGTTCGCGCAACTCGAAAGGCTGCCCCCTTTTCGTTCATTAGAAATAAGTCCGGGTAGGTGATCCCCTTGCCCCAGTCTTCGTAGCCGCCCACATAAAGATCAATGTACCCATCGCGATTGAAGTCTGCCCAGCATGCTCCAAGAGAGACGCTGGCTGGCAGCTCCGGTAAATCAAAAGGGACAAACTCCTTGCCATCGATATTCTGATAAAGTTTAAAGTTGGACCATGAAAACAGATCAACAAAGCCGTCATTATTAAAATCGGCTGCGATCAACTCACCTAACCCAGTTGCTAGGCGAGAAAATTTCTGACCCTGTTCATTTTTCCAGACGGTGCCGCCGCAACAGAGATCTGACCACCCGTCGTTATTTAGGTCTGCCCAGCAGGCTGCGGTACCACCCAGCTCAAGCCCGAGGCTGGCAGTTTGGTCAATGAATTTGGGAACCACTGAATTCTGTGCGGTCAGACTACCCGTGGGGGTCAATAACAAGATGGAAAGAAGAAGATAGTGTCGCATTATGCTCTCAGCTTTCTGTTAGTTGTTAAGTTGCCAGAGTCTCCGACTATTTGCAGGTCAGTCGTTATCGTGTCTCCATCGGTAATGTTAGATCAATGAACTTAGTTGCGAGGGATTTCATTTAATGTGTAATAGGCGTCAGCATGGACAAGTGGTTCGCCCTCGTTTGATCGAATTGCCGGCAGTCTAAAATCGTGGACGTGTCCCTGAACTCGGTTATCAACCTTGAGATCGACGGTCATGAGATCTTTGGAGACAACCGCTTGCGTGGCGACGGGTGTCGTTTGATCGACTTCGGGACTGCCATAGCCTTGGCGATAGATATGAGTGAAAGTTGCCAGTTGGTAGTTGGTAGCGACGCTTGCAATTTTTGGATCTACCGGTTTAGTGAAAGTAACCTTAAAACCGTCCACCGTGGCAGATATCGTTTTGATTTCGAAGGGTGTGATTCCAGTCCAATCGAGACGCTGAACCGCGTACGCTTTGGGACCGCGGACTGGCCAGCCACGATTTGTACCTCCAGCGATTAAATTACCATTGGGTGTAAATTGAACCGCCAGTAATCCGGTGTCAAAGCCTTCTCGGAAAGGATAGCAGGCACCTTGCCAGACACCATTTACTTTTTCTGTAGTTGCGCGCATCACGACACCGAGGCTGAAGTCGCCAATGAAAATCTGATTTTCAAACGGGCCAAATTTTCCACCCGTACGATCGACCATGAATCCTGAAATCGACCTTCCCATTCGCTTGTAAGGAAAAACGACGGCGTAGGGCACTAATTCTTTGACCCGTTTTCTTTCCACTTCTAATCGAGAAGGAGTGTTTGGGACTGTCGGTGGCTGACCCATTTCCGGGGCCAGTTCGTAAGAATTAAAGCTGACCGGATGGCCCATAAAACCTCCCGGTTGGAGAACTTTCAACGAGCACGAGCCATTCCATGGGCCTTGGCTTTCGGCATAAAACATGACTCCGTGTTCGTTTGGGCCAATTCCACAGGGACTCCGAATGCCGCTGCACACGGGGATCGAACGTCCATCGGGAGTTATTTTTAAGCACCATCCCCGGAATGGAGCCTTGGAGTGATAGGACTCCGAAAGGCAAAGGGCGACCCAGATGTTTCCTTCTGGGTCGGGTTTGGAACCGAACGAGAATTCATGATAGTGTCGAAACCCCCAGCGGTCGCTAAGCGTATCGAATTGATCGGCGCGCCCGTCATTATTGGTATCTGTGATGCGCGTGACTTCGGTTTGTTGAGTAATATGAAAGGCGCCATTTCGGTAGGCCATTCCAAATATTTCATCCAGGCCACTAGCGTATTTCTTGAACACTGGCTCTGGATGCTTTTTAAAGATCCCGTCAACGAGGAAGATGTCGCCCCTTCGTGTCGCGATAGCGAGTTGTTTTTTGTCTGGCATGACTTCGAAACTGCCTGCTTCAACGGCGAGTTCCGGAGGAAGTGGAACTTCGACCATCTTGTAATATTTTGCCTCTTCTTCGGCAGTCCCCCAATACTCACCAAGCGGTTCTTGTTGAGGGAAGCAAATGAACAGCAGCGTTATTAGCGATTCAATGAATGTCGTGAACATGTTTGATTTTTAACTGGTTATGGTGTTGTCGTTCGTTGGTGGAGACTCGAGAAATTATTTCCACTCAAATTCAAAAACAGTGTTTTGCGGGCGCCCGCCAATTAAATTAAATTTGATTTTTAGTTGCTTCTCTTCGCCTAACTCAATGATTTCACTTTGATGTCCGGAGAGAATGGTGACAACCACCTGATTGTCAATTAAGTATTTTCCCAACCCAAGATCCTTAATTTGCTTACCCGTGGCGGCCTTTAAAGAAAGGTTGTCTTTATCGGTTGATGAGGTAAAGAGGGTGTCGCGCCTCAAAATAGTGGAATCATCGCGAGTGGTAATGCTCTCGAAAAAGTCTTCAACTTTGATTTTTCCAAAGCGGTATAAGAAAGTTGGCGATCGAGTTTCGTCTAATTTGTAACCGAGAAATTGATGATTGGGTGGGCGCGTGTCATCCACATTCCAGGGCAATAAATGACTGTCGAAATCAGGCCCTTTGCTGAAATTAATTGCCCGCTCCATTGGCCTCGCAGTTCCATGCCCTTGTCCCGTCCAGACGCCTCCCGGGTCCAGGAATTTTCCTTTCCAGATCATCGCCACACGCATTTGTTCGGCGTCAAAAGCGAGATTGACTCCGCCGGGGTAGCCGACGCCGATGCCACGTTTTCCAATCCCCGGGTAGCTGCGACGCAACATTTTTGTTTCGTCGGTTACCACGATTTCAAGGCGTTCTCTGACAACGCCGCGAGGCATTCGTGCCTGGCGGCCATCGATTAAATATTGCCAAAGAGCCTCGATTTGAAATTTTGAATCGCCTTTTAAATCCGCGCGAATCGCCTTCCCGCCCGGCCAGAAAGAGGGCATGACGGTGTTGGGGCTAAAGGACTGGGGCGCAAGCATGTATTGAAAAAACCAGTCTTTTTTCAAGCGATCCGTCATTTCCGTTAGATCCACTGCAGGCATGGTGTCGGATTGTTTGTACTGATAGGTGTGACAGGCGACGCAATTCAGACCTTGATTGCCCGCCATGCGATGCCCTAGTTCCCGCATTTCTTTTTGGTTATCAATTTTCGCAAATTCCACACTTGGTAATTTATCTTCCGCTTGAAATAAATCGATCAAATGGCCAATGTTCGATTCGCCGTATTGCGGCATTCTGGTTTTCATGTACGGTCGGATC
>JAALLA010000287.1 GCA_011087765.1 Pirellulaceae bacterium | reverse complement strand
GGAGGGGAAAACTCATGACCGAGTTCAATTAGAAATGGTTCGTTCAGGCGTGGCGAGAATTGCAGTCAAGGCAGTTGAAGAAGGTGCTGAAAACTTGATGGTTGTCCCTGTGGGGCTTAATTACGCCCACAAAGAGAGGTTTCGGAGTGGCGTTTCAGTACAGGTCGGTAGGCCTATTAAAGTGAAAGAATGGTTAGAGAATAGTCAGGAAGAAGGGCGGAAGGCAATTCGTGCGCTGACAAATGAAGTAGCCACACGCTTGAAGTCAGTAATTGTTCACCTGGAGGAACCCAATTGGGAGCCACTGCTTGACGATTTCGTCGCGCTTACGAAGCCGGATTCGCAAGTCTGCCCTATGGTACTGCGAAAGCGAATCGCGGACGCGATGAATTACTTTGTTTTGGAAGATCGACCGAGAGCCGAGGAAATTGCAAAATCAGTCCGAGCGCACGGATCGGAGGTGAGTGAATGCAAATTGTCGTTAGATTCTTTGGTGCTTCAATCTCAAGGAAAAGGTCTTGTGGGGCGTGCAATCTTTCGGTTCGGAATTAGTTTGTTAGGGCTGATCCCAGCAGTTATTGGGTTGGTGTTTCATTTGGTTCCGTTTTTGATTGTTCGATTTGTCGCTGCGCGGGTAACGCCGCCCGGGCGGACGGCAGTCTCGCTTTACCGATTACTCGTTGGAATGCCGGTTTACGCAGCGTGGTATACTGGGTTTGTATTCTGGCTGTGGTGGGTTGGAAGCCTCTGGCCAACGGGCACTCTGGCTGTTTTGGTCTTGCCATTTCTCGGCATGTTGGCCATTAGTTATTGTCCATTGCTCTTGAAAGCCGTGCCAAATGCTAGTTCCCAGCTTTCAATTTTATTGCAAAAATCTAAACACAATTCACTCCGCTTGCATCAAAGGGAGTTGCGAGGAATTTTAGTTGAAATGGAAGCAGAATACGTTGACCACAGTGCCAGTGAAATATCGGTTTTTCATGTTTTAAATGATGCAAATTCGGTAAAATAATAACCTCACTCGCGGGTTTGCTTTTAACAGTTTTTCCGCCAAAACGACTGAAGAGCAGTAGCTTGGCTTCCGTTTGCAAATTTGTGTTATTCAAAATGTGCGGTGCGAAAATATTGTTTGACATGTTTTTACAAGACTTATATGTTTTCATTTAGTTTTTGATAATCTTTCGCGGGACATTAAAGTGACAGCTGGTTGGAGAATTTTTGTGCATAGACAATTAATTAAACAGGTATTGTTGACGCTTGGGTTCGTGTTGACAGTGCAGGCAATGGCTTGGTCCCAGTATGAGGGGGCGGCGGCGCTGTTTATGTGTAATCCTTCGGAGGTTGTTTCAGCCGATGACTTTGAATCTGAGACGGTTGCAGACCGTTGGGGGTTTCGTGCGTATTACGCAGTCGAAAACGGCGTGTTGAAACGAACAGCCTATCAACGGGGAGAAACAGCGCGATCCTTTTTAAAAGATGTCGTTTATCGAGATGTGGTCATTCGTTTTGATTTTCGATTCGACGGTGCTACGGAATTACGACTGATGACCGGTGGGAGTGGTGGCTACAACACGGTTACACAAATTTTCCCCAGTTACTTTCAAGTAAATACTGCGAAACGAAAAAGTGAATTTAATCCGTCATTTCAGGGTGAATGTGCTTTTGAGTTTAAGCAAGGCGTCTGGTATACGATGACGATTGAGTTTAATGGCGATGAGGTGGTTGCGCACGTGAATAAAGAATGCTTCGTGATCGGCAGTCATCCAATCATAGATTCGGAACGGACTTACCTCGCATTTCAAGTAAGCGGGGGTGCGGCTTCGTTCGATAACTTTTCAATGTGGAAGTCAAAAGCTAAGTCAAGTTGGGAATCGAAACGTGATAAACTGCTGGCTGTGCAATCTAAAAGAAGCCCGGCGATTAGTCGGAATGCCAAAGAAGAATATGATTTAATCTATTTGAACCTCAAGGACCGTCTTAAGCGGACCGATTCAAAATACCGGCAACTAGTCGCGCGTCACACGGAACTGTCTGAAAAGCTAAAACAAGACTTTCCGTCTGCCAATCAGACACATAAAGAGTTGGGTAAGCGAATTGCGTCAACGCTGAAAGACTTGAAGAAAACAGAGCCCCTTTTAAAAGAAATGGAGCTGGCACTAAATCGTTCACGCCGTGCGATTAAGGATTACGTGCACTCAAAATACCCAAACCTTGATGATCTACCTAAGCAAAAGTATTACTGGGAATATGAACGACGCCTTGGTGAGATGGTCGAAGACGTAAGTTTAATTGAATTAACAGAGCGAGCAAATGAATTGGAAGCTCGTTTGCACGCGGCCTTTCCCGCTGCTTATCAAGATGTCGATGTATTGGTAAAAAAACGTAACTTAGCTCAAGCCGAGTTGAGATCCAACGATGAGTATCGGACCCGAAAAAAGGAAATCGCCGATGCGAATCGAGCTGTTGAAGTCTATCTCTTTGAACAGGAACCAAGGCTGGCGGAACTATCGGGGCCGCGCCAAGCCATTATCAAATCGAATCGATAATCCGAGAGGAAATTTCGATTGTTAAGTGAAAACACTTCGGGAATCATTCAACCCGAAGCGTTCGTTGATGTCTGAATTGTTCCTAGTTGGCAAATTTGTCAGTCTCCTCCGAGGTGGATGAGTTTTCTTTCGATACCTGGAATCAACTTTACTGTATTCGGAGGTGACCTAGTCGCAGGATAGGTTTTGCGTTGCTTTGAGTGCTTCAAAATTGGTGGAGCGTTTTATGATTTTGGTTCTCTGCGTTGTTTGCTTTGGTCCAATTGAAAATCTGTTATGATTTAGGTTTAGTTTTACTACCGCTCAGTAGCAGCGGTCAAATTGAGTCAGTTCGTAATGATAGCCGCACGATTCTCCAACCTAATTTAAAGAGATCATTCTCCATGTATCGCATGCTTTTTTGTTTCCCATGGTTACTTTGTTTCTGTCACGAATACACAGAACAGAATGTCAATGCACAAGAAAAGGAAGATGTTCAGCGTCCCAATATCGTCTTCCTGTTTTCGGACGACCATGCGGTGAATGCAATATCGGCGTATGGGGGGCCGTTAAAGGATGTTGCCCCGACTCCAAATATTGACCGCATCGCTCGCGAAGGTGCGGTTTTTGTGAATTCATTTTGCGCAAACTCAATCTGTGGTCCATCGCGAGCGACTATTCTTTCGGGTAAGCACAGTCACGCAAATGGGTTCATGAGAAATGGGAATAAATTTGATCCTAGCCAGTGGACCTTTGCAAAAGAATTACAAAAGAGTGGGTACTCAACAGCTGTCATTGGTAAGTGGCACTTGAGTTCGAATCCGGTGGGGTTCGATCACTGGGAAGTACTTCCCGGTCAAGGCAACTACTACAATCCTGTGTTTCTGCAGATGGATGGTTCCAAGCAAAAGAATGAGGGTTATGTTACGGATTTAACCACAGACAAAGCATTGAGTTGGCTTGAGACACGCGATAAAACAAAACCGTTTATGTTGATGTGCCAACATAAAGCACCTCACCGCACATTTTCGCCAGCCTTGCGGCATCTAGGTTCTTTTGATCAAGTCGCTATTCCTGAGCCAGATACGCTGTTTGATGACTATGCCAATCGTAGCAAAACGTTGGCTGCAAATGAGATGGAGATCGATCGGCACTTTGATTGGGCGTACGATGCAAAGGTTCGGAAAGATGAACGCGGTGATGTGAAACTACCTGCTCCCGATCGCTATGGCACTCCTGAATATAATCGAATGAACGCCAGCCAGCGTAAAGCCTGGGACGCCTATTATGGACCGCTCAACAAAAAATTCCTGTCAGAATTTGCAGCGGGGAAGCTTAAGGAAAAAGAACTGGTACGTTGGAAATATCGACGTTACATGCGAAATTATTTGAGTACTGTGAAGGCAGTGGATGAGAATGTAGGGCGGGTGCTCGATTACCTTGAATCCAACGGCCTCGCGGAGAATACAGTTGTGATCTATTCGTCGGATCAGGGTTTCTATCTTGGTGAACATGGCTGGTACGACAAACGCTGGATGTTTGAGGAGTCGTTCCGAATGCCATTTTTGATTCGCTGGCCAGGTCATGTAAAGCGAGGGACGCGTGCAAAAGAGTTGATTCAAAATATCGATTATGCTCCGACCTTTCTTGAGATGGCAGGTCTGTCGCCGCCAAGTAATTTGCATGGGAAATCGTTGGTTCCCCTGTTCGGTGAAGGTGGTAACTGGAGGAAATCGCTCTATTACGCTTATTATGAACTCGGTGAACACGCTGTGCCTCAGCATTTTGGTGTCCGCACCGACCGGCATAAGTTAATTTATTTTCCGTTAAGTCGCGAATGGAATCTATTTGATTTGAAGGTTGATCCGCACGAAATGCGCAGCTTGCATGAAGACTCTGGATACCAATCCAAGTTAATTGAATTGAAATCTGAACTGAATCGACTAAGGGGAAAATTTGAAGCACCGCCCTACCCTCGACCGAGAACGTCTCCTTGATTGTTCGCCTCTTGAAACATCTCTTATTATTACATTCC
>JAALLA010000043.1:16213-25887 GCA_011087765.1 Pirellulaceae bacterium | reverse complement strand
GAACAAACTGACCGGCCAGTCCTAATCCTCAGCCACCAACCCCTGGCCGGCCAATCTGCGATCAACAACGCTACTGAAATTCAGCAGTTACTGGCGAAACATAAAAGCAAAATTCTCCTTTGCATCAACGGGCACGCACACGTTGATTCGTTACTTCAGGTCGACGGCGTTACCTATTTGCATATCAATTCCGCATCCTATTACTGGGTTGGCGGTAAAAAACGGATGGCATACTACAAAGATCCGTTGTACACCACGCTTACCATCGATCTTGCTAACTCGGTTATCCACATAGAGGGGAAATCCACTGATTGGAAACCGGGTGACTCTCCCGCAACTATCAACTTTTTCGAACGCGAGAACGCGGCACCGGAATCAATTGTCATTCCAGCAATTCGTGAACGGAAAATTGCTCCTGCCGCGACTGGTCAAAACATCAAAACTTGGCCACAGGTTTTTGACATTCCTGAATCAGACAAACCGACGAAGCTAAAAGTGATGACGTGGAACATTTGGGGACGGCTCAATCAAGATCCTCGTTACACTATCAATAACAAGACAGCTCGCGAGCGAATGATCGAAATAATCAAGGCAAGCGAGGCAGATATTATTGCCATGATCGAAACGTACGGGTCAGCCGCAGAAATCGCTGAATCGCTTGGATTCTTTCATTACACTCCTTCGGCAGATGCCAATCTGTGCATTTTTAGCCGCTATCCACTTTCGGATATTGAACCGCTCAAGGGCCTTTCGTCTTTTTCTTTTATTGCCGCCACCGCGACTTTACCGAGTGGACAAAAAATTAGAATCTACGATATTTGGCTGACCAGTGGCGGGCGTCATATTGTCGAGATCAAAGACAAAGAAATCTCGGATCAAGATTTTTGCGCTGGCGACGACATTCGATTTGATATGCTCCAAAAATTTCTCGACCACGAAGACATCCAAAGACATCTCGCCAACTCAAACGAAGTCCCGGTCATTGTTGCCGGCGATTTCAACTGCGTTTCGCACCTTGATTACACGGCAGCGACCCGAGACAGTAAGCTTAACCAATCTCGCATCCTGCCAATCAAAGCTTCCAAGGCAATGCATAAGTTTGGGTTCACCGATACGTTTCGCGATGGGAATCCTGATATACTTAACACGACGCTGGGATACACCTGGACCACGGTTGGCCCCGATTACACCTACATTTCAGACAAAGGGTTTGTTCCCGTCCAAGAGAACCCTGAACCTGAGTATCGAGATCCTTACACAAGAATCGATTTCATCTATTCCACTGGCTCACGGCTAAAGACCAACAACTCGAAAGTCATCTCGCATCATTCTTCGCAATCGAAAAGAAGTTTCCCCGAATTCCCGTCCGACCACGCCGCGGTTTTGACTGAATTTGACTTAGACAATCGATAGCGCGGGGCTAACTTGGGACGAAGCCAACGGCAAAGCCGTCAAGTAGCAAGAAGATTTAAATTCTGATCACCGCTGCCAAATTGACCCATGTCCACGTTATGTTCGTTAAGTAGTTCCAGCCATAAATTACACAAAGGCGTTGGGCGATCCAACACCGAGTGTGCTTGATGATTGAATCCGCCGCCGGCCACAATCGTAGGGAGGTTATTACAGGTGTGATTGGACGCATCACCGAAATTGCTGCCCAACACTACCGTCGTGTGATCTAGCAGCGTTCCGTCACCCTCTTTGATTCCATCCAAGTCTGCCAGAAACTTATTTACATGCTGGATGATGTCGCTCTCAATTCGAATTAATTTTTCGAGAGCATCCTTTTTTCCGCCGTGATGTGAGAGCGTGTGCCAACCGCCGGTCGCACCGGGAACTTTGATCGCGCCGTAGATCCAGTCCATTGAAAAGGTAATTACGCGTGTGGAATCTGTTTGAAAGGCGAGCTTCGAGAGCTCAAGCATATTCTTAATCTTGGCCGAAAAAGCATACTCGACATCGGTACTCAGGGTATTCGCCACGTCTGGTTTTTGTGCATCCAACCAGAACGCGTCGTGCTCAAGCTGTTTTTCAAGCTCAGTGATTACGACTCGATAAGAATCAATCTTAGCAGCATCACCACCCGACTTCTCCAGCGTTTTAATATCGCGACAAAGACATTTCACCACCAGTTGATCATTGGCAATTTGCTCGCGCTTGGCCACTAAATCTTCTTTCCCAAAAAGCATATCGAAGACCTTCGTCTCGTCATGCATCGGAGGAATCGCAACTCCCCTGTTATTCCACGAACATCCCCAACCTCGATCGTAAATGCTAAGGGGAAGAAATGGGAACCGTGTCTCGTTTCCTATCTGTTGTGCAAGGACTTGATCTACGGAAACAGAATTGCTGAAACTTGGAGCCTCAGGTTTAGCGACTCCCGTCAAAAATGATTTTTCCGAATCGTGATTACTGGTCTCCATACCCGGATGAAAGAGGTTTTGAAAAACAGTTAATTTATCTTTAGTTTTCATCTCAGCGAGATACTTCGAGCTCGACAAATCACCTCTAACACGAGGGAAGAAATTAGGGCGATAGAAACCGAGTGAATTGCAGATGAACATGACGCGTCTTGGTGGCGTTGCTCGCTTTGGCATGTCTTTGCGGAGATCAAGCGAATGGAGAGCTAACGGCAGAGCTGCACCAAACTTCAGAAAGTCTCGTCGACTTGTAGGGTTCATTTTTCTTCTCCCGCAAGCGAGTACACCACCACCTTGTTAATCAAGCCGCGGACTCGACAGTCATCCGGATCGTTTTCAATTAAATTAAACAGCTCCATTCGCTGCTTAAGCGTTGGCTTGTAACCATTGGCAAACTCAAAAAACTTCTTCGCGAAATTATAGGCCAATTTTTTATGATCCAGCAATAAAGCCTGTTTCAGACCAAAAATATTTTCAAACTCCTGATCGTCGATTCCCCCTGATGCGTCCACCTCTTGGGCAAGATCGTAGTATCCATTCAGACGAAATTGGAACGTTCCACGATGCGGTTTCTCAACTCGGTATTCCGTTCGCCACCCACCCGTGGCATCAAAATTCTCAAGCGCGAAACCGTATGGATCGATACTCTTATGACAGGCGTAACACGCCGGGTTACTTTTGTGTTGTTCTATCTGCTCCTTGAGCGTAGCAGCTGTCTTGCCATGCTCGGGCTCAATCGCCTTCACCTCTTCCGGTGGTGGCGAAAGGGGTGTACCTACAATGTTTTTTGAGATCCACGCGCCTCGCAAAATTGGCGAAGTATCAAACCCATCGGTAGTCACCTTCAATACGCTTCCCATCGTCAACAACCCACCACGTGGAACTTCGGATGAAAATGAGACCTTACGCATTTGCTGCCCAACAACACCACCTATTCCGTAGTGCTCCGCCAAACGTTGATTTAAAATTGAAAAATTTGAATCGATCAAGTTACCCACCGGCAAGTCTTCCTGAATTAAATAACGCAGATAGGCAGTGGTTTCCATGGGTAGGTAATAATTTAAAAGATCGTCATACTCCGGATAGAGCTTTAGAGAAGGGGCAATCGTTCGCCACGACCTCAGATTAAGCCATTGCTCGCAAAACGACTCAATCATTCGGTCACTTTTTTTATCATCAAGCATGCGGTCAATTTGAGCAGCAATTACCTCGTCGCTCATTGAGCCTAAGTTCGCTAGGCCAATGAGTTCGTCATCCGGAACCGACAACCAGAGAATGCGCGCGAGTGCAGCAATTTTGGAATGCGACAAACTGGAGTGCTTGCCCGGTCCCATCACAAAACGGGGCGACAAAATCATGGCTTTCAACGCCACTTTAGCCGCTTGAGAAAACTCTTGATTCTCCGCTAACGGCCATAGCCCAAGGCCGAAATAAGATTCCAGTTCGTAATCACTCAAATTAGACGAAAAGGCACGCTCAGAAAATCGGCGAATAACTCGTTTTAAATCGTCTGAGGAATTCGAGTCAACTATGACTCTATTTTTTGGATGGTCTACCTTCAAACCTACCACAACATCGAGCTTACCAATCGACGCCAGAGACCTTCCATCCAAACTAAAAGAATCTGTAATTAAAAACTTGATGAATCGTTTTGTTGTCGCCTTGGTGAAATGAATCGGTTGCTCATTTGCCAATCGAATTTCAAGATCACCTTCGACGACTGGATCGCCCCATGTCTTGCCGTCATCTGAGACAAAGACTGAAAACTTTTGAACTTGCCCATTACCATTGCCTCCCGACCACGTCGCGTAAGACAGCCCCTCTATTTCGATCTGCCGAGGGTTCTCCAGGATTACAAAATGGGGCGAATCGGCGATCGAGGGTTCGAATCGAGTGTGCCAGAACGTTCGATTAGAACCGTCCTGCATTTTCTCTTTTCCCATTCCCTTCTGGAAACTACTAACCGTTAAATTCCCACCAATCTTCTGCAAATTGGATTGGAACCCCGAAACAACGGTTGGCTCAAGCTCTTTATTTTGAGCCGGCTTGGGTGAACTTTTGAGGGGCAATTCGCCAAATACCGTTGGATACGATTTTGGCGGCCATTGCCCCTGAATAGGCCCTCGTACTTTCAATTGCTTAATGTACGCACCCTGATTGGGATTCTTATTGCGGTACGTATGCTTTGAGTAACAATGCACCGACACGTTCTCTCCTGGATTCAGGAAAACACGGACGGAGTGAGATTCTAATTGCCGATTGCCAAGCGAAATAACATCGAGCAATCTCTGAGGTTGCGGGCGATCATCCGCGTAGTAATATTTACCCGCGTGAACTTGGACACTGACATCACCCTCGAATTCACCAACCTTCATGGCATCAAAGGTTAGGTCATACCACCCGGCTGCCGGCGGTTCAAAGTTATCGTAGAAAAATGAATAACTGTTGCCATTATTCGCACGGGTCCACGATAACAGAGTGCCGTCCTTGTAGTCGCGGACATAAATATTGTATGTCTCATGACTATCTTTCAGTTTGTTGGTTATCCAAATTTGTTCTTGCGGAAAACCATCAACCGGAAAGGCGTGCTCAACCATCTTATCTGCAACCATAAAATAGGATGCGATCTGTTCCTTGCTTAGCTGAATTCGCCGATCAGAATCAAAATCGTTTGTACCACGATCTTCAGGAATTTCACTCGCTAAGTCGAGATTTGTTCCCAGCAGATCATTTACGCTATGAACAAACTCATGTCTGCTAATTCGGCGGAATGAAATTTCAGCCACTTCATCCTGGCGTTCAGCAAGCCATTTTAGTATCACCTGTTTTTCAGCAACCGAGGGCTGCTCCATATCGCTTGGGGGCATCTTCGAAGTGATCAAGTTTTCAAACAAGAGCGTGCCATCAAAGCTATCTTGCTCCAACAACCCGACAAGATTAAGACCACCTTCTCCTCCCTCGCCGTGGCAATCAAAGCAGTACGCGGCCAACAGCTTTTCCGCCTCCACCTGGTTTGAATTGGCCGATACGACTCCCTGACATGCCGCATTCACCTTTGTCGAAATCGTGATCAAGGCCGCGGTACAAACCGCGACGAAAACAACCTGTTGGTTTATTTTTTTCATACACACAATTTCTCTGATCCAATCTACAACCGCGAGAACCATCTTTGCATCTATTTTAGCATAGGGCTCACTTCGCTCTCTTTCGAGACCGTTCCGATTTAGTTTTGAATTCGGGTATCGCCTTTGCTGGCAACCACTTAAGCAACCGATCTTGAATCACTGTGTATTGGGGATTGTCTGCGAGATTATGAAATTCGTCTGGGTCACTACGGTGATCGTATAATTCTTTTGCGCCGTCTTCATAAACGATCAACCGCCAATCCTTGCTACGAATGGAGTGATTCCCGTAGTACGAAGATGTGATCGCTGGCCGATCTCTTTCTGATTCCGAATCGAGGAGTTGCGGGACAAGAGAGAGCCCTTCAAGGCATTGGCTCTTCGGCAACTCGCACAAATCGATTAACGTCGGATAAATATCGAGCAAACTGGCAGGTTGTTGGCATGGCTCACCCGGCTTGATTCCCGGCCCTGAGATTAGCAAAGGAACGCGTGTGGATTCTTCCCAGAGCGTGCGCTTGGCCCAGTGTTGTTTTTCGCCGAGATGAAATCCATGATCACTCCACAACACGACCACCGTGTTTTCAGCGTGAGGACTGGATTCAAGCGCATCCAAAACGATGCCAACGCAATGATCCGCAAAACTAACGGTTGCTAAATAGGCCTGGGTCAGGCTTCGCTGTTTACCATGCTCAACTACTTCAGCGTGGGTCGGTGCTACCGCATAGTCGTTGATGCCTAGAAAGTTATTTGGCAAGTCGTCGAGATCAGACTTTGGATTATTTGGCAATGTTAACCGGCCCGGATCGTAGAGCTCAAACCATTTAGGTGGAGCGTAAAGGGGTACATGAGGGCGAAAGAAGCCGACTGACATAAAAAATGGTTTGTCAAATGTCTCTTTTAATGCTGCCGCAGCATTCTTTGCCAATTGAAAATCCGCCATTTCGACGTCATCTTCTGGATACTTACCCCAATCCCAGGCTCGACTCCAGTCGGCAGGTCGGTTGAGCGGTTTTGGAGAATTAGGACCTTTCTTTCTGCCAAGCGAGCGATCGATGTCTCCAGCCAGTCGCCCGCTAAACCCGTGGTGCAAGACTTTGCCACCTGAAAGCGTGTAATATCCATTGTCTTTAAAATACCGCTGCATGGTTGGAATACTTTCCAACGCGGGCAAGTCTTCATATTTAGGCCCCAGTTCGTAACTACCGTGTGTCGTCGCAGCGACTCCCGACATTACGCTCGCCCGCGAGGCAGAACAAACGGGAACATCGCAATGGGCGTTTGCAAAATTTCGACCGCGCGCCGCCAACGCATCCATGTGAGGCGTTATCGCACCCGGGTAGCCACCGAGAAAACCAGTCCAATCATTGAGATCATCAACGCAAATCAAAAGAACATTGGGCGAAACCGTAGACTCATCCGGCTGTTCAGCGGCATTGATCTCAGTCGCAAGCAGCACCAAAAAGGCCAGCGAGGTAAAGAATCGTGTTGCGTTTTCTATTTTCATTATTTCCCGATAATCCGTGCGCGGCGGAGGCCAAGTCATTTTCATCGTAAACTCGAGTTAGCGATCGATCGTAAGCAAACCACTGTCAACCAATTCCAAAGCTGAATTGAACTGGTCATCGACAAAATAGAGTGCCCATACCTCTTTACCATCCGCGTCATTGGCTTCCTGCTTTGGGAAGCCAACCATGTCTAACAACTGAAAAGATCTTGGAATTGAATTGTCAATTTCAACCGAGTAAACGAGCGATGGTTGGCCATCATTAGGCTGGTCAATTTCGACAAGCAAGCGATAGGGCATCGGATTGTCTGGATCCGCGGGAAGAATGTAGTCGGCAGGATCGAAGGAACTGTTCTGCGTCGCCCCCGAGACACCGTCTACTTCGGGTGTCGGTTTTGAATCCAATCCCTCGGTTTCCATTTGACGTTTCGCTGCCTCCCAACCGCGACGTTTGAAATCCCAATACGGAAGTGCCGCCCGACCAGCGGTTAGATCATCTGGCTCGCGTAATGTTTTAATGTGATAAAACGACGCGTTTTCGAGCCAGATGGCAACGTGGGGTGGCGTCGTCACATCAAAGGTTTCTCCAGCCCGGAGGTTCAACGCCATTTGATAAGTGGGCGACGGACGATATTGATATATCAGCCCCTCCTTCTGAACTTCGAACCGATCCGTCGCTGGCCCCAAATTCTGACTCAACTTCAAGAAGCTTCGGATGGGAGCGGGCTGCCACAAGAAGAGCCCGGTCAGCCCCACCGTGATCACGATGGTTGCCCACAAAACCCGTGTTTTCATATAGCGCGACAAATGGTGGTAATTATTCACCACGTGCAGCGCAATAATTCCAATGAACACAAAACCCATTAACGCATGAAGCCCTACGATTTGGAGCGAAAAGGGGAGCGCGAACGCAAGGACGCCTGTCACTGCAAGAACGACAAAGCTGAGGGCAATCAGGAGCGAGACGAAGCTGCGGTTGCGTTTCTTCATTGGCAATTATTGACGGAAAAAGTGAATTCGAAACAAATCAGGTAGCCGGTAAAAACTAAGCCTTGCCGGGTATAATTTGCCCATGTTCACGGAGGAGTGCATGTATCTTGGTCAGAGGAACCTCTAGCGGCGTTGTCCCCATCTTGGCAGCCAACGTTGCGGCCGCTCCGGCAGCCTGTCCCATTCCCATGCAGGAAGCCTGCACTCTCAATCCAGAGTTTGCCAGACGATCACTGCTAACGCATCGACCCGCCACAATAATATTTTTACTCGACTTGGGAATCAACGCTCGCAAAGGGATGGTCGGAACTTTCCCCGGCTTAAGCGGCTTTGGCCTTACGCCTGTTTTTGTATGAAGATCGACTGGATAGAACGCATAACTGATCGCGTCTTCGAATAGCCTACCAGACGTGTAATCGTTGACGGTTATTAGTGTCTCACCTTCAATCCGATAGCTTTCACGAAAACCCGTTTCCGGCTGCATGTGCATCAATCGTTTTTTCTCCTTGCGTACTCTGGCAAGGACTGATTTCCGCCCTGTCAGATTTGCCTCGGTAGCCGTTCGTGAGTTTGTCGAATCAGCCCCGTGGACATAGAGCCGATGAATCTGATTCCTTCCCGGTTGGTGTTCCTTACCCAGCATAAAAAGAAACGAACCGGGTTGCCGTTCCTCTTCTCGTAGGCGCGGCATGCCCAGCATCCCAACAACTTCGGCACCTCCCGTGCAATCGATGATCTGCTTACAGCGAACTCGCCGGCGGGTTCCAAATCCAACACAGTCGACCTGCCAACCGTCACTCGTCTGCTCAACCGTTTGCGGAAACTCATAGAAAGCGATCTCCACTCCTGCCTGAGCGCATTTTTCTTCGGCAAGAATCGCGTAAAGAAACTGATTCGTGAAAACCTGATTCTGCCAATGACGTTGTGGAACTTTGGCAAAGTTCGGAAACTTTCCATTATCAAGTTCCACACTTTCTTTGACCAATTCCCAACCAATTCCAGCGATAATCTGTTTCCCCCAGGCATCAAACAAACCGGGGAACGACACTCCGCCTGTCGTCGTCGTACCGCCAAGCTGGCTATTACGCTCCACGATTAACGTTTTTGCTCCGGCGCGACCAGCCTGGATCGCGGCAACATGCCCCGCAGTGCCACCGCCAATGACAAGCACATCTATCTCGTTCATTATTTCAGGTTCAGATGCGTCCTGAACTGTTTGCGCGGTAGTGTGCGTTGTCGAAGCGATCGCCAGTCCTGCCGCTGCCGTTCCCAATACAGACTTTTGCAGAAAATTACGACGACCGTTGTCGTGTTGCGTGTTCGTCATCGAGTTGTATCTTTCGGCTGTAATAGGTTGCGGCAGTAACAGGTTGCTTTTGGAAGGCATTCTTTATGCTTGAGCATTTCGAGTTGCAGGAGAGCCAACTAAGCCACCCCGTTTTTTTACTTCCTTCATTCTATCGGTAATTGCACCATCGCTGGTCAAACACTTCACGTTATTTTCCTCCAGCATTCACATAAACCCGAGCGATGAGGAGCGTATTTCGTTCAAAAACGAGCTGGCAATCCTGGGGAAGCCTGGCCCGCCCGAGCGGCAAAGCGGCCGACCTCTTGGGGGCGCGCGAAAAAGCCGGG
>JAALLA010000043.1:1525-16203 GCA_011087765.1 Pirellulaceae bacterium | reverse complement strand
CCCCGCCCCCCCGCCCGCGCGCCCCCCCCCTCCCTCCACCCCCGGCTGGCTGCACTCGGCAAGCGTGGCCATCTCGTTCGCTAAATCTTTCAAACTCTTTGGCCACTTCGAAAAAGTGATGTTATTTTTCGGTGAAATTTTTGGGGCTGTGATACCCGGAACTAATGAACTCTCTGGCTGAGCAAAGATAAATTTCACGTTATCCTGCCCGTAAGTTGATGATAAACTTTTCGCATAAATCTCTAATTCCGCGGCGTATTCCTTAGGCTCATAACCCATATTGTTCTCCGACGGAACCCAGATCACCCCGGAGATGGCCATGGGAGTCATCGGACTAACACACCAGTTATAGGCATAGGTTGGAATCGTATCCGCTGACACCTTCGTGCTTCTTCCCGCTTCTGGGAACGCCGGTCCGCCGAGCGGTGCAACCTTAGCAAGATCTTTATTCTCCCGATCGGCATCGATGATTGTCGTCACGAAGCCGCTTACTTCTTTGAGATGTTCCTCGGCAGCTTTTTGAGCAACGGACGTGTTTGGAAACTGCATGAACAGTTCGTCGAGGCGAGCCCGAAATTCAGGAAGATCAACATCTTTCACCCCTTCAAATGCAGTCCAGGATAGAGGTGACGCCATTTGTTTGGCCCGTCCACCCTGACCCGAAGACATCGTGATAAAGCCCTGTGGAATTCCTTTGCGATTGAGTGTTTTCGCAAAGTGATAGGCGAACATCGTCACCCCTCGATCAGCCACTGAAAAATCCGCAGGCATCCAGGACGACCGATATTTGCCACCGCCTGTTTCGAACTTTCGTTTTCGTGGCGTCGCAAAAGTACTCGCACTCGTTTTTCGCCTAAACTCTCGAACAAAGGGCAAAGCAACGGGAACCTCTGCATCTTTATCGCGACTGTTGTACGCCATTTCTCCATTGAGCAAGGTCGAACCGGTTAAGTACCAGACATCGCCAACCAGAATATCCTTCACTGTTCGACTGAGATCATGGCTCGCCTCAACCTGCAAAGTAATCGGCTTACTGGAAGCCGAAAATGGCGGGAACTCGACCGCCCATTGTTGCAGGCTGTTGGCGACTGCGGTTTTCGTCACCCCGCCAAGGGTGACTGTTACTTCGACCCCCTCATTTGCATGCCCCCAAACGGGAATCGGTTGATCACGCTGAATGATTGCTCCGTCCCGAAAGTATTCAACAACTTGCAAGATGGGATAGTCCGGATCGGTGTATTGCGCATACCTCGCTTTCAGGGCTGCCGCTTTCTCTAAATCATCCTCTTCAAAAATGAACTTTCCATTGACCATCGCAAAGGGAGTCGCGGGTAAACCAGCCTTGTTGTAGAGATTTGAATTCTCAGGCACGGCATTGTAGGCGTATTGAACGCCGATTGGATTGGAAACACTGCCCGCCGTGACCACAATGGTATCTCCATCAATCACAGCTTCCGCTGCGTGCCACTTGTTGTTCTCGTCACACAAACGAAAGTGATTTAATTTCTCATCGGGCGTAGGCTTAGCTGGCTCGACATATTGATTCGCTTCACGATAGTCTTTCGCCGATCCTTTGCTGCCAACCATCAAACCACCAAATAGGCTCTTCTTTTCAAAGGAGACAATGACTTGATTCCCTTTGATTTTGTAACCAGAAAAAATGGGGCCGGTATAAGGAATGTTCTTTCCGTATTGTCTAGCCAATGCCCACCGAGCCATTCTCATGCCAGGATGGAGCTTATTGAAATAGTGGATTCCCTGAGGTCTGGCGGAATTGAGATCAGACTGCACAACCATCCCCACATTTTCACGATTGTCCATGAAAAATTTATGCTGCACTTGCCGGATGTCCGCAAAACCAACATTGTTGGGATCTGGCGATCCGTAGCATTGCATCTGTGTAAAATAGAATGGCATTTCCGGCATCTTCCACGCCTCTCTCCAGCCATTAACCAGCGCTTCCATGCGTGCAGCATAAATTCTGCCATCGCCAGAGTTGCTTGTACCTTGGCACCAAATTGCACCGCGGATTGCGTAGGGAACAACTGGATTAATTTTGCCATTAAAGAATTGAGACGGGCCTCTCCACATCCCGGCGATCCCCGGCACCACTGGTCGCGTGGGAAATCGCCCCCCCGCTACTACAGCTTCACCTGCTAATTTCTGCCATGCGCGAATGTCTTTTTCATATTGTGCAAGAGACTTACGTCCCTGTTCTGTCAAAGGATCGGCATCGTGTATGAGTTTTGTATCTGACTTTAAACCGGGGTGTTTTTCGATCGATTGACGCTGAGTGAATGCCTCGATTCTGGTGTTACTGTGAGCACTGAGAAGAATGCCAATCGGCATATCTAGTTCTTTGTGCAACTGATAGGCAAACGCCAGCGACAAAGCTGAAAAATTACTGGCTCCTTTATGAGTTTTCCAGCCACCATCGGACGTTGCTCTTTTTTGTGGATACAACGCTGAGACTGTGCTGATATTTATCTCTCGAATCGGAATATCTTTTTCCGAAGCGGCGACCTCTCGCGCCAGATCGGCACACATGCTCCTGCCAGCCGTCCAAACCATATTCGACTGGCCTGATGAGAACCAAACCTCGCCGACTAAGGCGTCCTCGAGAACGATCGATTCATTCCGGTCGTTAGTTACTTTCATTGGCCGCCCCTCACGCGATACTTCGAGAGGGTCGAGCTTCACCATCCAATCACCGTATTGATCAACAACAGCCTGCTTAGACTGCCCTGCAAACTCGACAGTGATTTTCGCACCGGGCGTGTCGAAACCCCAAACAGGAACTGAAACTTGGCGCTGCAAGATCATGTTGTTTGTAAACGGGGCCGCAAGCTCAAGATTCTGATCCGCCCTCCCAATCGACGCGATTGACAAAATGAAACACAGAAACATCGAACTCATTATTTGCTTGAGCATAGCTAACCGACCGCGAAAGACTGAAAACTGTTGAAATAGAGCAGGGGACTATTGGCCGAACCAATCTAGCACCGACTTAGAAATGCCACGCCCAATTCAATTTACTATATTTCACGCCATCCCCCAAAGAAAGAATTACCTTGGTGAGTAACTTACTGAGGATGGTCTACACCAATCGTGATTTGAATTTCTCTTTTCGAGAAATTTCGGGCTGCTCGTGTTTATGACTTACACTCCAGCTAACGCCAGATCTTTGACTAGCTCTCGCATTCTTTCCTGTCGATGACTCTCTCGAGGTGACCTCAAAATTGCAGCAGGGTGCCAAGTCACAATGGTTTTTGCACAATAATCAGTCGGAAGTAGCCGCCCGCGAACCTCTGATATCTTATTACCGGGGCCAAGAATCGCTCTCGCTGAAGTCTCGCCAAGACAAACTAAAAACTCGGCATCCTCCAAACAACTCCATTCGGCATCGAACCAGGGGCGGCAGCAGCGGACTTCACGCGCGTTAGGTTTTTGATGAAGACGCCTCTTTCCATTGGGTGTTCCCTCGGTGTTAGTTTTAATGGGAGTTTCAATGTGCTTGAAATGCTTAACCACATTGGTCAGATACAATTTATCCCGATCTAACCCCGCATTGTCTATCGCCTCGTCGAGCAGTTTCCCCGCTGGCCCCACAAAGGGAACCCCTGCCATGTCTTCTTGGTCTCCCGGTTGCTCGCCCAGTAAAACAACCTTTGCGTCTACGGGGCCAGTTCCGAACACGGTTTGAGTTGCCTCGCGACACAAATCACAGGCGGTGCACTCGGCTGCCATTCTTCTTAAGGTCGCGAGTGTGAAAGATCCACTCTCGGTTTGTTGAATAAAATCAATTGCCGTTTGCTCGAAACCCTCGTGCTGCTGGATCATTTCCTCCACACGCCTTGGCGCGTCAGTCAACAAATTCGCAATGATGTCTGCCTCGGGCAAATTCTTCCAATAGCGAACTGGCATTTCGCTTTTCATCATTTTCACTTTGACCCGGGCTGGATTAAAAATATTGGCGTAGTAGGTTCGCCAAAGATCTTCCAGTTCGTCGAAACCTGGAGCATCGCTACGAGTAACTCCCGGGCCGAAATGCAATTCACTCTGATCCCAGGTCACCGATTCATCCGGTGTTAGAATCGCCCAATTCATCCCCTTAAATCGGCGCGCAAAAAATGGGGCAACACGTCGGACGATACGATGATCCGGTTGATGCCAGGCAATGAAATACTCTTTCTCGTCCCGTTCCACTTTACGAAATCTGACAAACGCTTTCATCTTGTGAGCGTCGCGACGGACTTGCTTTTCCATCTGTATTAAGCGATGGACGTCGGAATCCGTTTCAATTTCAAGCAAATGGGGTTGTTCATTTTTGATTCGCCATAACGTGCGGTAAAGCAAATTCCAACGATTAAGATCTCGGTGGTAGCCGACCGCCTGAGCCAACGACACGAACTCCCTCGAAACGCGGAATGTCGCACCACTCGTCTCTTCCAAGTCCGGCGGATTTCCAAAAAGAGATTGCTGGCCATCTTCATCGAATAACTGAACTTCCGATGGAGAAACTTGATTCCCAATCAGCTTTCGCGCTTTCGATCGCCAGTCATCGAAGTCCTCGATCTGAATCGTCCGCATTTTCTACAACTCGCCTTTGAGTGCTGCATCAAAAGTGTCAAAGAAGGTAAGTTGTTTTTCTTTGGGAGCAATCAATTGCTTCAAGTCACTGCGATCGAGATCTGCAACCGCTGGATTGTGATCTTCGGTAATAACAAAAGATTTTGCCCGCTTCCACGCAACACGTAGTTTCTTTAAATCGTCGGTACGCAGACGTTGATGGCGGCGAATCGAGAGGATTCGTTTGACATTTCTCGCTCCAATCCCGGGCACGCGAAGCAATTGCTCGCGGCTGGCCGTGTTCACATCGACCGGGAAATATCCCCTTTGCTGTAATGCCCAGGCAAGCTTTGGATCAATTTCAAGGTCAAGATTTTTATCCTCCCGAACAACAATCTCGTTCACGTCAAACCCATAAAATCGCAGTAACCAGTCGGCTTGGTAAAGCCGATGTTCACGGACCAATGGGGGGCTCTTCCCGGGAAGCAGGGAATCAGCATGCGGAATGGGGCTATAGGCGGAATAATAAACTCGCCGCAAGCGTTGCCCCGTATAAAGTTCATTCGCCGTTTTTAAGATTTCGTTATCGGGAGTCTCGGTGGCACCGACAATCATCTGGGTACTTTGTCCCGCTGGAGCAAATTTAGGCGGCCTCATCCCCGACTTGCGATCCGACTTAATCTCGTCGATCTTATCTTTGATCCCAGACATCGCACCGACAATTTGCGTCTTCTTTTTTTCCGGTGCAAGCTGCTTCAGGTCCATTTCTGTTGGCAATTCAATGTTAACACTTAGTCGATCTGCCCATAATCCAGCTTCAGTGATTAACTCCTCGGCAGCACCGGGGATCGTTTTTAAATGAATGTATCCCCCAAATCGATGTTCTGTTCGGAGCTTCTTAGCCACTAAGGTCAGCTGCTCCATCGTGTAATCGGAGTTTTGAATAATACCGCTACTCAAAAAGAGACCTTCGATGTAGTTCCTTTTGTAAAACTCCATCGTCAGGTTGACGACTTCATCGGCAGAAAAACGTGCGCGAGGCGTGTCGCTGGTCACTCGATTAACGCAGTACTGGCAATCATAGATGCAGTAATTAGTCAGCAAAATTTTTAACAACGAGATGCAGCGTCCATCGGGAGTGTAGCTATGACAAATTCCTGTTCCTTCGGTGCTGCCGATACTACTGTCTTTACGAGTCGACTTTGAGCCACTGCTCGCGCACGACGCATCGTATTTCGCTGCATCCGCTAGAATCGACAACTTACGCTGGATGATTGGAAGTTGCGTCATGTAAATCCTGATGCTGCTCTGCAGCTTTTCCAATAAACTGACCGAAAATCCTCTTGGACCCCCGACACGTTCGACCCAGCGAACGTCGTCCTAAGGTTCACCGAGCGAATGGCCGGGGAAATTAGCCTCGCTGGCTCTTGCAGCGAAAACGTCCAACTTTAAAAGATCGCTTTGAAGCATGTTTCGTTGTTCTGCCAGTAGTCCGACTTCGCCAGTTGCGAAAGGAGGATGCCTTGAGATTCTTTCGCATCAGTTTAATGACCTCGCCCGGTTCCAACCCAAACTGAACCTTGATCGCATCGAAAGTCGTTCGATCCTCCCAGGCCATCTGAATAATGCGATCTGTTTGAGCAACGCTCAAATTAACGTCACTCATGCCTCGAGCCTCAAATTGTTATCGACTGCCGCACGACGACGCGTCTTCCCTTGCCGCCTGCAGCGTTCGCTGCAGTGCTTCACGTCGTCCCAGACCCTTGACCATTTTTTCCTCCAAGTCATAGGGCGACTGCAAACCGAACAAGTTTTTTCCGGTAAATTTTCTTTTCTCATTTCCCGCGGTTCTCTAATCAAAATTTTTCAAATTACTTAAGGGACCGAAGAAGGAAGGCAACCTCGCCAACTTAATCCTGCTCACAGCTTTCGCGGTTAACCGCAGGTAAATTGCCGCGGCAACAGTATTCTGCAGCAAGGAAACCCATGTTTTCATGGGTTTTAACTAAAAACTACTGATCTGACCTTTGAAATTGACAATTGTTTCATATTCTGAAAATCGAGCTGCGACCAACTAAAAATACAAGCTCTGATGCCGCCTTGGTTCGCTACGCGATTCGAGGCGGGCGGCGACTTCCACTGTTCTTAATTTTTTCCTCTCGGTTGAGTGTTACCTCCCACTGCGGTTAACAATTTCACGATGGCGTTCGGGTGCTAAATACCGGCGTCAGTACACAACCAATTCATTTTTTAGCAGCGTCAACAACTTACGATGCTGATTACCTTGTTTCACATTAAAAAAGGATGCAACCGATGAGCTCAGAACACACAAAAAACTGGCCCGATTTGGCGATTGGTCTTTACGACCGTCTTACTGGTAACAACGCCGAGATCACCTACGGTTTTGAAGAGATGCGGGTCCAAATTCCCAGCGGAACCGGCGCTGACGCGGAACATGCGGAATGGGTACTTAACGGTTCTTTGAAAATTAGCACCAACGATAAGAGCGCCTCCCCAAAGTCTTAATGGCCGGCGAGATTGATGTCGCAATCGTCGGCCACAATGCCAAGCTGGTGTTTTTAGGTGATCACGTTGTTTTTCGTTGTACCGATTACCTGTCGGCAGTGGCGTTTATGAGGACTCCGACTCCGAACTTAAAACCGCTTGGGAAACTGATGGCGTTTTCAGAGACCGGTTTGAAGGTTCATATCGGGAACCGGAGACCGATAGAAATTTTCCCCAAACCTAACCGAATTGCTCGCTGGCTGAGCCCCAAAATTCGGGAGATCGTAAGTGGCGATTAATTGGAATCCGATTAATTGGGAATCCGAATAAGAATTAAAGGGCGTTGGGCGGATGGGGAGTTTCGCTAGAGGTTTTTTGGGCGAAACGCAACTGTTGTCGTCAACGAACAGTTGAACTCCATCCAGCCCACTGCCCAACTTTCTTTTTTGGCAACTGCTTCTGCGTTGACTTCTTCGCCTGCCAAAGTCAAATTTTAGATAACCGATTCAATCTAAGACGCCGTTCACGGGTTGCTTCGGCTCTGGTATTTCTTTTTCCCCGAGCATCTGTTTGATGTTAATCTCGATTGTCCGGGAGAGCGCCAACATCGGTGTATCCGACGAACGAGCACTAAACGGATCCTGAAGGTAGATGGAAACCCGTTCAATAAGTAGAAATGCGAAGGCTAAAACGATTGAAGTTGTTATCAATCCAATTGCTGGCACTGCCACTAACCCAAAGGGCAGGAACATTACGAATACGTAAATCAACAAATGCACAAGCAAACTGTAGGACTCGGGGAAGGTGGTGTTTTTGATACGTTCACAACCGCCCATTGAATTTGTTAATCGAGTTAGCGTTTTTTCCATTTCAACAAACTGAAACAACTCCAACGCACCTTCACGATACAGTTGCCTCAATTCACCCGCCTGCTTAAGCAGCAAATCGTTTGGAACATTTTGACTTGAAGCATAACGCTCGATTTCTTTCGTATCCAGGAAACACGACAAATCATGATCCGGCTTTTGCTTTCGAAGTGACCGACTTAGTGCGTAACACCAGGCAATTTGCCGATACGCCATATTCCTTATTTTTTCTTGTCGCATTTCGCCAACTTTCTCGACCGGCGAAAATTCCAACAATTGACGCGTCCAAGTGCGCGAGTCATTGACGATGGCTCCCCAGAGAATTCTCGCCTCCCACCATCGGTCATAACTCGAGTTAGTCCGAAAGGCCAGTAAGAGTCCAATCACGGTTCCCAAAATCCCCACGATGGTCAAAGGAAAATCAAATTCTTCAAGATGGTACTGGTAATCCAGCGCAGAGATGATGCCGATGTAAATCAAAATCGGCAGCAGATGGATCACGAGTTCGGAAATCAACTTTAGAAAGGGTATTTTTGAATGTACGACCATTTTGTCTTTCAACTAACTTAACTTTTCGAGACGCCATTGTTCCCGCTGGATCTTCTCAATTCAGATCGAGCGATCTGCAACGAGTGACTGTCCAGCACTACTGGCGATTTACGTTGCCATTGAGCCTACTTCTTAATGGAAATCGGTCCATTTGTTTTATGAAGCAAATTGGACTGATAGTCTTTTCCGACAAAAACTGAAACGAGGATCGCAGGGGACTTAAAATCGACGGGTAATTCGAAGGAAACTTTAAGGCTCCCTTTTCCGGCAGCCTTTACAACTTTCCGATCAAGCCTCTCTCCTTCAGCGTCCTTCAATGTGACATGAAAATCTTGTTGACCAAGTTCCTTAGTTAGTTTGTGGTCAATGACAACCTCAAACGCCTGCCCTTGCTGGACTGACTCGGGCAACTGCAAATCAAACAATTTTTCATTTTGCTTTCGCTGAGTCTTCGGAGCCTTCTGTTTTCGCCGATTTTTACGACGCTCATCCGAGACGGCTTGAACACGATCAACATAGGCGCTGACGCTGACGTCGTCCCCCCGTTTGTCAAACACTTCCAAAACGGGGTCCTTGGATTCCTCCATGAATTTTCGCATGGTTCCCCGAAGGTCAGTGAGCACTGCGGCATACTTTGGATCATCAATCAAATTATTGAGTGCATCAGGATCAGCTTCGTAATCATACAACTCTTCTCTTACGCCGTGGTCGAACAAATTTAGACGAGCAGCAATCTTTGGATCTGTCGCCGCCAGTTTCTGCATCGCCCGGTAAGTCATTGTTCCCTTTGTCGCCGTTGCAAAACTTCGCTTTCCATCGACCCAGGGGTTGAACAAGTAACCATATCTTTTCGTTTCGACGCTACGCATTGGACTACGATTGCCACCGGAATTCTCATTGTAAACTTTGTAGACCGCCTCCCGATTGTCTTGCGATTCACCTTGAATGGTTGGCAAAAACGAATGGCCATCAAATCCATCAGGCGCCTTTAGGCCTGCGATTTCCAAAACGGTTGGCATTAAATCAACCGCCGAAATCATGTGCTTTCGATCCACATACCCCGGCTTTGTGACTCCAGGCCAATACACAATCCATGGAGTATGCGTGCTGTGATGCCAGAGTGCTGTCTTAGCAAATGGGAGCGGCATACCGTGGTCAGAGAGGAACATGATTACGGTGTTATCTGCTTGCCCCGATTCGGTGAGTGCTTTCATCGTTGCCGCAAAACAATCGTCAGCTCGCCGCACCGACGAATAATAATGAGCCAATTCCAAACGGACATCCGGATGGTCAAACAAGAACCCGGGGATTGGAACTTCAGAGGGCTCAAAAATATGGGAAGGCACATTTTTATCGTCAACAAGTTTCCCTTTCGAGTTGATGCCGAAGAAAGGCTTGTGCGGATCGGAAATATTTACATTCAAACAAAATGGTTTTCCAGCAGCCTTGGCCATCTCAATCCCACGGCGCGTCGAAACGTAGTAGGAGTCAGCATTTTTAACATCCTGTTTCTTACCATCGATTACCGACAAATCTGCATCCCACGCGTAAGGTTGGTAGGGTGTCGAATGGGAGGCCTTTCCCCGAATCCCAACGAAGTAACCTCCCGCCTTCATGGCATCAACTAGGTGCGGATAGTTAGGATCCTTCACCTGATAAAAACCTTCCACCCCCGTGTTATGCGGATAACGACCGGAAAACATGACGTTCCGTGACGGATAACAGTTGCCAACTTGCACATGGGCAAACTGATAACGCATGCCACGGGCTGCAAGTTGATCGATGTTAGGCGTTGTGTCCGCCAAGTCACAACCAAAGGCACCGACAGAATCACAGTTCATATCGTCGACGGTCACAATCAAAATGTTTGGCCGCGCGAAATCATTTTCTACTCCCGACGTCACTGGTGACTGAAAGAGCAGGACCACAAAAATCATGGCGGACGACAACAGCAAGCTAAATCTCATTGCAGAATAACTTTCTTAACACTTGGGTTCACAGCAGATTTTGGACGCTATTTTCAAGCCGTCCGAAACAATAAATTTATTCCGATTTTTGAAGGCTCGGCAACGAAGGAGCCTGGACTCCCCCGCGTGGCAGCAGGTGATCGAGATTGGCCGTGCCAAGGGCTCCCAAGGCAATGACTAAACTCGAATGCTCCTGATATTCTGGCACCACAGAATCATAGGTATCAAACTGTGTGTGATGGGTCGTTCGATACGTTGCCCGGCCAGCTTGTTTCCAGAAAAATCCGGGAACGCCCGCTTGGATAAACGATACGTGATCGCTTCCGCCCCGAGCCCGCATGGACTGAGTGATTTGGATCTCGAAGGGAGCCCTTTCATCCAGCTTCATTACGGGTGCAAATACTTTTTCAAAATCCTCTTTCATTGCGGGAGTACAAATAATACCGGAACAATAATTTGTCCCGCCATCGTGCACAAAGACGGCTGAAACCGTCTCATTCACCTCTTTCGCATGTTTCAAAACATAGGCTTTCGATCCCAGCAAACCCTGTTCTTCACCCGACCACAGCATGAATCGGATCGTTCGTTTCGGCTTAACTTTGGCAGCTATTAAAATCCGAGCCGCTTCCATCGTCGTTGCACAACCCGCTCCGTTATCCGTCGCCCCAGTCGCACCATCCCAGGAATCAATATGGCCACCCACAATCACGACCTCTTCGGGCCATTCGGTGCCGGGAATATCAGCAATGACGTTGTAAAGAGGGACGGGGCCTTTGCGAAAATGATTACGGATATCAAATGCAAGCTGAACATCTTTCCCGTCTTCGATCAGTTTTTTAATTTCGGTCCACTGGTCTTTTAATAATGTAATACTGGGAATCGTTGGAAGCGATTCCATGTCGATCCGATAGTTACCACCCGTTAAAATCAGATTATCGGAAGTTGGGCGAATTATTCCCGCCGGTTCGCATTCCATAATCGCATCGGCGAGCGCTGCTCTTTCTTCACGCGTCAACGGCTTCACTTTTTCCCCGTCTTTGTCCGCCTCTTCTGTTCTCCGACTAAATCGACGCCGACCTTCGCTGATGATGTATGCACCTTTGATTGAGTCTCGCATCGACTCTAGTTCTTCCATCGATCGAGGCGCCAATAAGGCTTTGCCTAAATCTCGACCGGTCGTCCCTGCCGACCACGCATTGGTGCCAAACTCGAGCGTCATTTTCGTAGGAGAAACCATCATCCCGGTCGCGGGACCTCGCTCGAACCCAACAGGAAACTCGCCCCATTGTTCTAAACGGCTTTCTAAACCCATCGATTCAAATTCTTCGCGTGCCCATTCACAACCCGCCTGCAAACCCTCAGATCCCGTCAAACGCGGGCCAATTCGATTCGTCAAATAATCTAAATGTTTCTGGACTTGATTGTCTTTCCGACCAACTTCAATGACTTTCGATGACAGCCCTTCCCAACTCGCTTCCGGTGATACCGAAGCCTCTTGAATTGCAAACGCCGGGTGAGACAGGACACTCAAAAACGCAATCGCTAAAATTACAATTAATCTCATCACTCAATTCTCTCTCAGGTCTGTGGACTGCCTGCTTGTTTGATTTCGTTTAAAACAACTACTGAGTTATTGAATCAAATTCGCAAATCTTATTCGGTTCGGTGAGATCCAATCTTATCACACTCAGCATCTTCACTCTCTGATTTCGAATGACAGTATAAAGTATTTGAGATGCGACCCAACAATAAACCACGTTGGAACCAGCCAATTGAAGTGCTTTTTACGGCCAGCTATAAAATCCTTTACTTAACTGGGGTCAATATCACTTAATCGTACACCGTCTCACACCTCCCGTTTTTTCTCGGCTCTAGTCTCAGCACTTGGCTTTCTGAATTTGCAATTCAGTTTTGAACGGGACACAATTGGGAACGTTGGTAGCATTCTTTTTAAACTTTGTGCCTCCCGCAATCGGCAATGGCGGACTTAGGTTTTTTTATTTGGGAACAATCATGGAATTAAACGGAACTCGACGACAGTTTATAAAAAAATCGTCTTCGCTGATGGCCGCACCCTATTTTGCTCCTGCCGCTGCCCTCGGGCTTGGAAAATCTGTCGCTCCCAGCGATCGAATTGTGATGGGTGCAATCGGCTGTGGCGGGAAGGGCAAGCACAACACGCAGCAATTTCTCAATGACGAGCGAGTTCAGGTGATCGCGGCCTGTGACGTCGATTCAGAACACTTGAAAACTGCCACCCAAAAAATCAATCAGCACTACAACACCAGCGATTGCCAAACGTTCGAGGACTTCCGCGACCTATTGCAAGTGAAAGGACTCGACGCCGTCCACGTTTCAACACCCGACCACTGGCACGCCGTCGCCGCGGTTCATGCCATGCGTCAATGCAAAGACGTTTACTGCGAAAAACCGTTAGCTAATTCGATTGGCGAAAGCCGAGCCATTCGAAACACGGCTCAATCTACAGGACGTATTCTTCAGTGCGGAAGCCATGAACGCTCAAATCATAACTGCCGGTTTGCCGCGGAACTGGTTCGCAATGGCCGCATTGGACAGTTAAAAACCATCCGGATTCAAATGCCTTGCGAACAGCCGCACCACCTGACCGCCAAGGGAACAAACGGACCACTAGAATCACCGCCCGTTCCTGATTCGCTAAACTGGGACTTTTGGCAGGGACACACTCGGCCAGTTGATTACGCACCTCAACGCTGCCATTTCTGGTGGCGATTTATTCTCAATTACGGCGGAGGTGAAATGACTGATCGCGGAGCTCACATCATCGATATCGCCCAGTTAGCGTTAGGGATGGACAACTCTGGACCCGTTAAATTCCAGGCGAGTGGCAAACAAATCAAAAATTCTCCCTACGATGCGTTTTGGGATTACGAATTTACGAACACCTATGAAAATGGTGTTCGAATGATTGGGACAACCGAAGGGCCGCGGGGGCTAAAATTTGAAGGAACCGACGGCTGGCTGTTTGTTGCGATTCATGGGGGTGCTTTATCGGCCTCCAATCCTGACATCCTTCCCCAAAAAATCCGAGCGGGAGGGAAAGTCAGCATCAACGATCCGATTCCCGATGATTTCCAAGTTCGCCTGGGGCGAAGCCCTGGACACCATCGAAACTTTATCGACAGCGTTCTTAGCCGGAAACCACCAATGGCGACCGCAGAAATTGGGCATCGAACGGCGACTATTTGCCACCTCAATAATATGGCGATGAAGCTTGGACGGACCATTCACTGGAACCCGCAACGCGAAGCCATCGTTGATGACCGGGAAGCGGGGCAGTTATTGGTTCCTCCAATGCGTGCTCCTTGGACTGTTTAATTGGGTGCAACACAGCGACTAATCGTCGAGCCGCATCGATTTAGCGATGGTGATTCAGACTGCCAAACACAAAACTAAGAAAAATCACTTTGAAACCGCATTCAAAGAACTGCTAACGCACGGACTTATCAAGCTGCCAAAAAACTGGATAATAGAAATCAGTTAGTGATTCGTTTCCTACTTTCCACTCCACTTAATAAACTACATAAAACGACATGGCCACTGGACAAATTCCCGACGCTCACGAATTAACTATCAGCGAACCAATTTCCAGCCAGTTCGAGAAAATACCCGTTCAAGTATTCGGACAAGCGATCGACGCTTCTAAAGAAATCGCCTCTCGAATTGCCGACCGGATTAAATTTCGCGCGGCCAAAGACGAAAATTGCGTTCTGGGACTTGCGACAGGTAGCACGCCTGTCAGTGTTTATGCGGAACTGGTTCGAATGCACCGGGAAGAGGGACTTTCGTTTAAAAACGTGGTGACGTTCAACCTCGACGAATATTTCCCAATGCAACCCAATGAATTGCAATCCTACGTGCGATTCATGAACGAACATTTATTTGACCACATCGACATTCTGCCGGAGAACATCAACATCCCTGACGGGACGCTCGCTAAAGCTGACGTTCCCGAATTTTGTGCCAAGTATGAAACAAAAATTGAACTGCTCGGCGGAATCGACATTCAGATCCTCGGTATCGGCCGAACCGGGCACATTGGATTCAATGAACCAGGATCAAGTAAAGCCAGCTCCACTCGTTTGATCACACTGGATCGTGTCACCCGTTCCGATGCTGCCGGCGATTTCTTTGGCGAAGAAAATGTTCCCCGGCGAGCGATCACGATGGGTGTCGGATCGAT
>JAALLA010000043.1:0-1425 GCA_011087765.1 Pirellulaceae bacterium | reverse complement strand
TCTTTGGCGAAGAAAATGTTCCCCGGCGAGCGATCACGATGGGTGTCGGATCGATTTTAAGTGCGAGCGAAATCTATATCATCGCTTACGGTGAACACAAAGCACAAATTGTTGCCGAGGCCGTCGAAGGTGAAATTTCACCAATGGTCTCGGCCAGTTTCCTGCAGGAGCATCCCCATTGCCGGTTCATGCTGGATATTTCCGCGGCTCAGGGATTGACCCGTTTTCGCTGCCCCTGGTTGGTCGAGCAAGTGGAATGGACGGATTTGCTTACTAGAAAGGCAGTGATTTGGCTCGCCCGTCTATTGAACAAGCCAATTCTTAAATTAACCGAGGAAGATTACAACGAAGAGGGACTTCAGGACTTGCTCGCGGAACACGGGCCAGCGTACGACATCAACGTTCAAGTTTTCCGGCATCTGCAACGCACCATTACCGGCTGGCCCGCGGGTAAGCCTGCGGAGCTGAAACAACCTGGTGATGTTTCCCGCCCGCATGACGACATCTTCCCAAAAAGGGTTTTGATTTTTTCGCCGCATCCTGACGACGATGTAATTTCGATGGGCGGAACATTAATCCGCATGGCAAAACAAGGACACGAAGTCCATGTTGCCTACCAAACATCAGGCAACATCGCCGTGTTTGACGACGATGCATTGAGATTCTGTGATTTCATGGCGAGTTTTAATCAAACGTTCGGCGTTGCTCCGGCTAAAACCGAATCACTCGATTCGAGTATTGAAAATTCACTTAGAAACAAAACGCCGGGCGAGGTCGACAGTCCGGAAGTTCAAACGGTGAAGGGACTCATTCGAAAGGGCGAAGCGAAAGCTGCGACCCGATTGTGTGGCGTGCCTGAGGAATGTTTGCATTTTCTTGACCTACCTTTCTATGAAACGGGAACGATCAAGAAGAAACCTCTCGGTGAGGAAGATATCAATATCGTCGCCAAGCTACTAGAAGAATTCAAACCGCACCAAATTTATGCTGCGGGCGACTTGCGTGACCCTCACGGCACGCACCGCGTCTGCCTTTCGGCGATTCTTCAAGCGGTTCAAAAGATTCAGGATCAAGCCTGGTACGAACAATGCACGGTTTGGTTGTATCGAGGTGCTTGGCACGAATGGGAGCCGCACGAAATCGAAATGGCAGTTCCGCTTTCGCCAGGCGAAGTAGAACTAAAACGAAATGCTATTTTCAAGCATGAATCGCAGAAAGACCGCGCCGTCTATCCCGGCCACGACGACCGTGAGTTCTGGCAGCGAGCCGAAGATCGAAACTCCGGCACGGCAAAACTATACGACGAATTAGGGATGGCAGAGTATGCCGCTATCGAAGGATTTGTCCGCTGGGACGGCGACGAAACGTTTTTGTAAACCGAAAATGCAGCGACGGATTTCCCATGGCAGGCGGAGTAAATTGGGC
>JAALLA010000286.1 GCA_011087765.1 Pirellulaceae bacterium | reverse complement strand
ATGACTAGAGACTGGCCAATGAAGAACGACACCGCAGGGGAGAGTAAAGATCACCCACATCACAAATCGATGTGGATCTCCCATGAAATAAGCGGCGTTGACTTTTGGTCTGAAAAAGGGGGAACCGTCAAAAATGAATCCGTTGAAACGAAGTTCGCTGGCGATCCGGCGAACGTGTTTCGAGCCACCTCCAATTGGATTAAGAAAAGCGACGGGAAGACCTTACTTACTGACCAAACAACCTATTGGTTTGGGGGCGATCGATCGAGCCGATGGATAAATTGTTTAATCCAGTACCTAGCTTCGCATGGTGAATTTGAATTCGATGACACCAAAGAGGGCCTGTTTGCCATCCGTACCCATCCAGACTTGCGTTTGACGGCGAAACCGAAGTCTGGTGTGAAACAGGTGTTTGGAAAAGCAATTAACAGTGAAGGCGTCACCGGAAAATCAATTTGGGGCAAACAAGCCAAGTGGCTTCTCTATTATGGTGAAATTGATGGCAAGCCAATGAGTGTTGCGATGTACGACCATCCAACCAATCTCCGGCACCCAACCACATGGCATGCAAGAGACTACGGTTTGGTAACCGCAAACCCATTCGGACTGCATCATTTTTTGGGCAAACCCAAAGGTTCTGGTACGTTTAAAGTGCCCTCCGGAAAATCTCTCGAACTTCGGTATGGAGTAGAATTCTTCGAGGGAATCGCAACTCCAGCTTTGATAGAACAGAAATACAAAGTCTTCGCAGGAAAAAGACTCACTAGTCTTACCGCCAAACGCCCCTAAAACTCCACATCCTCTCGAGCCAATATTAAGAGAAGTCCATCAAAAAACACACCCATTAGGATGTGACAACAGGTGCCCAACATGGATTTCCAAACGGTTCCAAAGCAACTACTGGCTCACCTGTCCGCGTGCCTTCTTGCATTTATTGCAAATTCAATTTCCCTCGGGAATGAGCCTTGGCAGCGACACACCATTGACTCATCAAGTATCGGAGCGGATGGTGTCCGGCTTGCCGATTTCAATCAGGATGGAAACCTGGATGTGGTTACAGGCTGGGAAGAATCAGGAGTCATCCGAATATACTTAAATCCTGGGCCAGATAATTCAAAGCAACGTTGGCCTTACTGCCAAATTGGCGAAGGAAAATCTCCCGAAGACGCGGTTGCCTTTGATATAGACGGCGACGGAATACTGGAAGTGATCAGTTGCCATGAAGGGAAATTCAAACAAATACTCGTTCACAAATTCAATGGCTACAGCGACGTATTACCAGCGGATCGCAATAATCAAGAACTTTTGGATCCTGCCAATTGGACAACCAGTTCGGTATCTAAGCTTGCCGGACAACAGTGGATGTTCGCCACACCGATAAAATTAAGAAACTCTGGTCACGGCATTGTCTTCGGATCAAAAGGACCTCAAGCGACTTTAACGCTCTTGCTTCAGCCCTCTGAAAAGGTGAAGGACCTAAACCGTTGGCGGCCAATTCGACTTAGAGATTGCGGGTGGGTGATGTCCATTCAGAATATCGACATGGACAATGACGGCGACATTGACATTGTTTTTAGCGATCGGAAAACAAACACACGCATGGTCGGCTGGCTCGAACAACCCAATGAAAGCGTTGAGAATAGAGAATGGGAGCAACACGAAATAGGCGCGGCAAACACTGAACCGATGTTTATCGAGGCGTCTTCAAATCGAATCTTGGTGCCAACCAGAGACTCAAACTGGATCGATTTTCGAAAAACAAAGGATGGTAATTGGAAAAATTCCATTCACGGCAATCCACCTTCGGTTCCGTTTGGTAAAGCTATTCGGGCGTTAGGAGAAAACAACATAATCCTAACAGCGAACACTGCCGCCGATAAAAAATCCGAGGATCAACCGGGCATCTGGCTCAAGAGACCAACCACGGGTTGGCAACCAATCGGTACGAGCAATGAATGTAAATTTGATCGAATGGAATTAATCGATCTCGACGGCGATGGCGACCTTGATATTCTCACCTGTGAAGAACGCAGACGACTGGGTGTCGTTTGGTATGAAAACCCGGGTGTCAAATAAGATGACGCGTAGAAATCCCAAGTTCATTTGCCAGGTTCAGCGCCGACCAATCTCGATTTTAACTTGCGCTGCAATTGCGCAACTAATTCCGGTTCAGTCGCGGCAATATTAGCCGTTTCCTTTTCAGGTGTCCGATGATCGTAGAGTTCGACAAATCCATCGTCGTGAAGGATTAAACGATGGGTTTGGGTGCGGATCGTTTTCGCTTTTCGAAAATAGGAAATCGCAGGACGCCCTTTACGGTTCGGATTTAGTAACATTGGAACAAGAGAAACCCCCTGCGTAGTTTTAGGAGTTTCAATTCCAGTCAAATCACAAAGAGTAGGAAATAGATCCAAAGTTTCGACAATTGAATTCGTAGCTGGCTTTTGCTTAGAACCCGGAACACAGATGATCAGTGGGGATCTTAATGATTCTTCGAACAGCGAGTGTTTCCCCCAAATGGAATGCTCACCCAGATGCCAACCATGGTCTCCCCACAAAATAATGATCGTATTATCTGCAGCTCCCGTTTTCTTGAGTCGCTCAATAAGCCGGCCCACCTGAGCGTCCGCGTACGAGACACAGGCCGCATAATGTTTCCGAACATCATTCGCAAAATTAAGATCATCATTTGGATTTCGATTCCAACGATTGTATTTCATGAATTCACCCGAACGATGCCAAGTCGTTTTGCCATCCGGTTTATTGGGATGAGGTATGGCTGGCAACGTTGAAGATTCGTATGGTTGAAGGTACTTGGCGGGCGCTCCAAAGGGCAGATGGGGCCGCAATATCCCAACGGCCAGGAAGAACGGGGATTCCGCATCGGACGCCAATTGATCCATTTGACGCAACGCCTCATTCACCGAGACCCCATCCGGATAGATTTCATCTCCACCTTCCACCGCTTGCAACACATCCATCGAGATTCCACCGGACTTGGTTCGCGTGTCATCCCGAATTTCGCCATGAGCGAGCCCATGCATCCAACCACGCGGATCTTGCCAGACTCCAGCCGGCAACAAATGTCGACTCCACGACTTCGGCATCTCAGGAATCTCTGGATCATTCCATCGATCCCCTCCCAGGCCCCCCGGATGATGAGAGACCTTGCCAACTGAAACGGTGGTATAGCCGTGTTTTCGAAACCAAGCGGGCATACTTAAAGGTACGGACTTTGGATTCTTACCAATCTGAACCGCTCTGGAAAATAACGAACCATTCCCCGCACCTCCGTATCGTCCAGTCAGTAAAGTAAACCGGGAAGCACCACAGGTTGGCGCTTGCACATAATGGCGATGGAAAACCGTACCCGAGGATGCCAATTCGTCGATGTGAGGGGAGTTAATATAGTCGACCCCAAAACAGCCCAGCTCGGGTCGTAAATCATCAACACAAATCAGCAACACATTGGGATGCTTCTGATCCGCCAAAAGTAACTGGGCAAACATCAGGACGAACAAAGTTGTCAAATTAATAATTAGCGATGGTTTCAACTGCATCCCATTTCCTGTCATGCATTATCAATGGCTTCACTCAAACACTTAGCCTGAGTACTACCATAGTGCGATTCGATTCCGAATACAATTAAGTTTGTGGTCCCGCTGAGATCGTTGGAACCCACAAATGTACCGTTGCCTTTTTGTTCGATTTAAACGAATTTTAAAAGAAACGATCAACTGGGTTGAAGCAAACCCAGACAACTCGCAGTAGCAATGTGAACTAAGTCTTCATTACAATCGAGCGGGATAACAGGGATACTCCGATTCTGAAACGGTGAATCAAACGGAGTTAGTTTTGTCGGTAGACAATCGGCCGCTGTGAAGTTCCTTCCCATTACTTTTGTCAGCTACTATTTTGAAGCCCAGGTCTTAAGGAAGGCAACCCAGTTCAGCGTAGCTGCAATCGTGAAACCTGCAAACGCTATCAACTTTAACGAACTGGGGCTAAGGAATGCTGATCCTCCAGAAAACGCAACCGCAATGGTCGAGAGAAATGCGATTAGAAAATAATGATTCGATCCATTAGCTTCGGCTTTCTTTGGCAGTGGTAAAGAATTCGATTCATTCCCCTTGGATGCGCAATTGACATCGCCAAATAACAGTCGTTCTTTGGCTTTCTCAAACTCAGCTAGAGTGAGGTCACCGCGATCTTTGAGTGAGGTCAATTTTTCAAGCTCTGTGGTAAAATTCATTTTTTTGAGACTGGACATGAAACTAAACTACGGCAACTGGTTTAAAATTCAGACACCCCGTTAATTCTAACTGCGGCACTCGAATTTCGCGATTACTTCTGGATGAGAATTGAACCTTGGCTTGAACAATCGTAACCACCTCTTGTCTGGTTCCAACCCAATCGGAGCCAATCGAATTGTAACCCGGTTCATTCCCATTCTAATATCGCACCAAGTGGTCGCTGAACGAGGCCCCACCAAAGCATGCCCCACCGTAAATAACTCCCAAAAATAACCGCTTGATGGAACCGGAATTATCAACGCCAACCGACAAAACTCATTCGGCGGATA